>JAZUES010000215.1:0-36548 GCA_045640265.1 Solibacillus sp. | reverse complement strand
TGAGGGCCAAGAAGTGGGCCAATAAACTTGATTTGCTATTGATGAAGTGAAACTATTCGATAATCTCCCAAATACCCTCACTTATTTAGAGATTCAACCAAAACTGTTTGAAAAGACACTTTCCTTCATTGAAGATTTGCCCTCAAAATAAATATAACCAACTGTTTTGATCGATCTTTGTGTCAAAACAGTTGGTTTTTTTCTGTGTAACGTCAGCGTTTGCAACTCACTTTTCATAAACTGTATTCTAAATCTCAGCTTGAACGGCTTTTGTCAGTTTTTAAACCATTACTTAGGGCTTGCATCAAAATAGACTTGGTCACAAAGTGCAGACGATTGATGATAAGCCTCTTTTAAACCCTCTTCAAAAAGCTGTTCCTCTGACGACATTAATGACGTAAAATATTTCACAACATTTGAATTGGCAACCATAATTTCTTTTGGATAGGTCTGGATTTTTTGAAAAGTCTCATTAAACAGGCCTTCCAAATCGGTATTCGCGTGTGAGATAAATAAGCGAAATTCTGCTTTATATTCAGGATGTTGCTCCAAATAATCTGTTAAACAATCGGCAATAAAATTCGTTAAATAAATCGCAAAGCAAAAACTACGCGTGACATTGCCTTGTAATTTATAGCCATATTGCTTTACAACTGCGCACTTCATTACATTTTCAATGAGAACTGTGCGGAATGAATGTAAAAAGGATAGCTCTGGGTATATAAATAGCTCATCGGAATTTTTATAGACAGCAAAAAAGATATCTTTTAATTGCTTTGAAACAATACTTGCCATTTCTTTCGGTTCATATATGAGTGGTATTAGCATATGGTGCTGCTCTAATACTTGTTTAAAAAGTTCGTGATCTTCACAACTGAGCATGAATAGTGTTTGCTTGTTCATGAAATCCCCTACTTTCCAAAGATTACGATTGGTTGATGTGTGACACGTGCATAGTACAAACTTTGCTCTGCCTCTTGATATATATCATGTACCGCGTGTAAAAGCTTTTTTTGCTTACAAGAACCACCCATGTGGATATCGTAATGGATTTGCTTGCCCTCTAGCATGAAATCCATTTGATCTAAATAACGTTGACAATCATTACCTATCTTTTGCATGTCTAACGGCTCATCTGCAATAAACATCGCGCAAAACGACGTTGGATAGTATTTTCCCCGTAAGCTTTGCGGATACAATTCAGAAAAATCCTGATTGATTTTCAAATACTGCTCATACTTTATTTTAATATTTTTATTTAACAAATCGGGTTCATTTACATGAATTATAAAGGTAATAATGGCAATATATTTTTCGTCATCTGCTTCGTTAAATTGCGTGTTCAATAATTTACGAAAGCTTTCTCCTGAATGATACCCCATTTTTTCATCATCACCATTTGTCACAAATACCGCTCTTAACTGATCATGGTAGGCTAGTTTTTCAAAGTGTCGAATCATTTGTTCATCGGCTTCAAAATCTGAGTAATCGTTTAGCAAACATTGGTCGAGTTCAATGATATGAGAATACTTTTTCTTTATCAATCGAATAATGCTTTTCACTGTATTGTATTGATGTGCATCAAATAACCATTTCAGTAAATATTTTATTCTATCCTCTTTAAGCGTCGTCGTACGGGGGTCCACTAAGTACTTCGCTATTTCAACTAGCACTGAAGCGTGGGAATCTTCTGTCTCCCCTTTATATGTATCTAATATGAGCTCATTTGCCCGTTCAAGTCGATCGAGGTATAAATAAGCCTGTAGTGTTCCAAATTCACATTGCTGAATAAAGTACGGATGTGGAACTTGCTGCTTTCTTGCAAAAAACATAGCTAAACGTCCTAAGGTGATGGCATCTTCAAAGCGCCCATCATTTAGCGCAAGCTGCTGTAATATTCGATAAAACTGACCGACATAGTCAAACTGTTGTAATCGCTGGGCAATCGTAATTCCTTGTTCACAAAATTCTAGTACATATGTCCAATCATTATATAAAAGTGCAAACTCTGATCGAATATAATAAATAAAACTTAACTGTGGCGAATATGGCTGATCGAAGATGAAAGAATCAATTTGTTCTACGATTGTTATCGTATTATGTAGTTGGCCTGAATGAAAGTAGAGGTAAGCTAACTGTTTTAACAAATTACATTTTTCTTCAGTTTGTTCAGGAAGTTGGAGCTTGGCGATTTTCGTCAACAGTTCTTGTTCTAATTCCTTGTCTAGCTCATATTTTTCCTTTTCAAAGTGAAGTTTCCTCAAATTTCTCACCTCTTTATCCATTAATTTTATATACTAAAAATAACAAAAAATTACAATGAGAACAATAATAGTAAAGTTGGATTTTTTATACGTTCAAAGATGAAATACTATCCACTACCATTTTAATAAGACAAAAAAACCAGCCACTTTGAAGTGACTGGTGAGTAAAAAAATTATAGTGGAATATTGCCGTGCTTTTTGTACGGACGGTCTTCGTGTTTTGTCGAAAGCATATCTAATGCTTGTATTAACTTAATACGAGTTTCACGTGGGTCAATAACGTCATCTACCATACCACGAGACGCAGCTACGTATGGGTTGGCAAATTTCTCTTTGTACTCTTCAATCTTCGCTGTACGCGTTGCTTCTGGATCTGCAGATTTCGCAATTTCACCAGCGTGAATAATGTTCGCTGCACCTGCTGCTCCCATTACCGCGATTTCAGCGTTTGGCCAAGCGAATACTAAGTCTGCGCCGATTGCTTTTGAGTTCAATGCTACGTACGCACCACCGTATGCTTTACGTAAGATGACTGTAATTTTTGGTACAGTTGCTTCTGAGTAGGCATACAGGATTTTCGCACCATGACGGATAATGCCACCGTGTTCTTGCTTAACGCCTGGGAAGAAGCCTGAAACATCTTCAAATGTGATTACTGGTACGTTGAATGCATCACACGTACGAACGAAACGTGCTAATTTGTCAGATGAATCGATATCCAGTCCTCCTGCTAGGAATTTCGGCTGGTTACATACTAGACCAACCGATTCACCCGCAATACGAGCAAAACCGACTACGATGTTCTTCGCAAAATCTTTTTGAACTTCCATGAACGAACCTTCATCCACGACTTGCTCTACCACTTTACGCACATCGTAAGATTTTGTTTGGTCGATAGGTACGACATCCACAAGTTCTGAACGGTAGTTGTCGCCTTCTGGAGCTGCTTGTTTTGGCGCTTTTTCTTTGTTGTTTTGTGGCAAGTAAGAAAGTAATTGCTGATTTTGGGCATTTGCTACTTCTTCATTTTCAGCACGGAAATGCGCATTACCAGACACCGCATTATGTACCTTCGAACCGCCTAGACCTTCAGCAGAAATTTTTTCACCTGTTACTGTTTCAATTACTTTTGGACCCGTGATAAACATTTGAGACGTTTTATCAACCATTAAGATGAAGTCTGTAATCGCTGGCGAATAAACTGCTCCACCTGCACATGGCCCCATAATAACTGAGATTTGTGGGATAACCCCAGAATAAATTGAGTTACGATAGAAAATGTGACCGTATCCATCTAATGAAAGTACACCTTCTTGGATACGCGCGCCGCCTGAATCGTTAATGCCGATAAATGGTGTGCCGTTTTTCGCAGCTAAATCCATGACTGCTGCAATTTTTTTCGCATGCATTTCACCAAGTGCCCCACCGAATACAGTGAAGTCTTGCGCGAATAAATAGACATTACGACCGTTAATTTTACCGAAACCAGTGACAACCCCATCACCAGGGCCTTCTAATCTTTCCATACCGAAGTCTACTGTACGGTGTGAAATGAATGGGTTAATTTCAACGAATGTTCCTTCATCCACAAGCATATCAATACGCTCACGAGCGGTCATTTTGCCTTTCTCGTGTTGCTTGTCGATGCGTGCGTCACCGCCACCTAATTGAATAATCGCTTTGCGGTCGTAAAGCTCATTAATTTTATCAAACATATCCATCGTAATTGTCATGATTAGTGGTCCCCTTTTCCGCTTTTATCGCATAATTCATAAAGTACACCAAATGAGTCTTTCGGGTGTAAAAAGGCTACTTCCGCGCCACCTGCACCAGGTCCTGGCTCATCAGATAATAGTCGTACCCCTTTTTCGCGAAGTTCAGCCATACGCTCACGAATACCTGTTACGCCAAATGCCACATGGTGAATCCCTTCTCCACGCTTTTCTAAATAGCCGTGAATCGTACTTTTCTCACTCATCGGTTCCAATAGTTCAAGCTTTACGTTACCTGCATCGATGAAGGCAACACGTACTTGCTGAGATTCTACTTCTTCTACTTTTAATAATTTTAAGCCTAACGTTTCTGTGTAGTATGTAATTCTTTCTTCTAAATTACGAACGGCAATACCGATATGATCTACTTTTTCCACGATTGTGACTCCCCTATCAAAATAATTAATAATTCCGAAAATACAATAATCAATTGTGCCTTGGACGATGCGTTGACTTCAGGTTGGCTTCCTCTTTTAATACCTTACCAAATTTGTGACATTCGCCTTACACATTACTTTATTTGGATGTTGATATAACAACTTCCAAATAGAGTAAATAGTACTTGAGAATTCCCCCAGATTTGATAAACTAATAGTAGTTTATCACGAAGGAGCGAAAGTCATGAGTAACAAGAAATTTCAAAAAATCGTCGTTTATTCAATGGTTGTGATTATGTTAATCTCAACAATTGCAATGGGTGTAGCAGTCATCATGTAATGGATGTGTCTACATCCATTTTTTTATTTTAAGCCTTTAAATGACTGTTTAATGACTAAATACTCATCCATCTCTTCAATAAACTGATACATCGCCGCCATTGCTAAAAAGGTTTCATGATCTTTGGGCAGTGGCATTTTTGCGAACTCTTCTTTTACTTTATCCAATTTCTCTAAGAAATGACTTGCGGTGTTGCCTCCGTGAACATGTTCACTAAGATCTTCTAAAAATGTCGCAATTAACGGTGCTTGTTCTGTCATGACAGGTAATGCTGTTATTTTTGGTAATACGCGCTCGATGATTTCGAGCTGCTTTTCTCGCATATCAAAATAGACATAAAAGATATTGTCTTTACGGGATAAGTGGTTTTGTACGTCTTTAAATGCAAGTGCCTTCGCGTCATTTAGCACGTTTGTTGCTTCAATGAGCTCTTTACCGTCCCACAGTGTATCGCCATTTCGTAAATATTCGGCGATTTCAGCGAGTATTTTCTTAAATAGCTCCTCGGTCTTTTCTTGGTGGTGGTAAAGACCTTGCTGGATGTCTGGCATATACATATTAACGATTAAACCCATCCCAAAACCAATAGTCATTAATGCTAATTCATTTATTAATAAATCCACTGATATTTCTGCAGTATAATACAGGTGCATCATGATGACCGCACTTGATACAAATCCTTCCGCAACTCCAAGTGATACAATCGTTGGAATGAAAAGTACAAGGACGATTCCCAAAACAATCGGATGAAAACCAAATATTTCGAAAAGTATAGATGCATAGGTAATACCTACAATAGTCGATACAACACGTGTATAAACTGCATGAACGGATTTTCTTTTTGTTGGTTGGATGCAAAGGATTGTTAAAATCCCCGCTGCCGTAAAAAACTGCAAATCAAAATATTGGGCTATTGCTATTGCTATAGAAGCACCAAGCGCAGTTTTAAGTGTACGATAGCCGATTGAAAATTTCTTCATATCGGAAATACTCCCCCATTAGGAAGTGCATGGTGTCCCCCTACAAAATTATCTGTAAAGGGAACCAGAACACTCAAAAATTTGGTTTTATACTTCTTCGCAATATTCTTCGAAGTTACCTTGTAAGTTTGTTACAACAGACATGATTTCATGACCTTCGATTTCATAACGACCAATATCCGCTACAACTTGACCATCTTTTAATAAAACAAATGATGGAGATGAAGGAATGTGGTCTTCACCAAAGTAGTAACGAGCTGCTGCTGTTGCTTCTTTATCTTGCCCAGCAAATACAGTTACTAAGTGATCGGGACGTTTGTCATAATATACAGCATGAGTTGCTGCTGGACGTGCAATACCGCCTGCACAACCACAAACTGAGTTGACCATTACTAGAGTTGTACCTTTACGAGCAAATGCAGCTTCAACATCTTCTGGAGTGCGTAGTTGTTCGTAACCTGCTGCTTCCATTTCTGCACGTGCAGTTGTTGTTACTTGTTGCATAAATAAATCATAATCCATATTCATAAGCTTTTAGCCCCTTTCGATGTTCTCTTTAATCATAGCAAGTATATAAGAGATGTGCAAAGACCATTGATTACAATTCATGCGTTTCTTTTTCGTCAAATAACGCGTTGACACCTTGTGTTACTGTAAGGCTTCCTTTAAGGATGTCATCTTCTAACGAACGAACCTGTATTTTGCGCGCTTCGTTTTGATAAAATGAGTCAATTAAATGATCGGTAATCATCGAATGGAACCAATCTCTCGTTTGCTCAAGGCGACGAGTTTCCCAGTAATTTGAGCTTTTAACCGATTGTTCAAATTCCATTAGCATATCCCAAACGTTTTCTAACCCTATTTTTTCTAATGAAGAAACAGTTAACGCTGTACTCATCCACCCTGGCGTTGCAGGCTGTAAGAAATGAAGAATTTGCTTATATTCTTGCATCGTACGTTTTGCAGGGCGCACATTGTCACCGTCTGCTTTATGCACTATAATGCCGTCCGCAAGTTCCATAATTCCTTTTTTCATACCTTGCAGTTCATCCCCAGCACCTGTTAATACAAGTAATAAGAAGAAATCGACCATACCGCGCACATACGTCTCGCTTTGACCGACACCAACTGTTTCAATAAGTAATACATCATAGCCTGCCGCTTCACAAAGAAGCATTGTTTCGCGCGATTTCTTATGCACGCCGCCTAATGTACCTGCACTTGGTGAAGGTCGAACGAACGCATTTTCTTGACGCACAAGCTCTTCCATACGTGTTTTATCGCCAAGAATACTGCCGCCCGATAACGAAGAGCTCGGGTCAATGGCTAGCACTGCAACGCGTTTTCCCATTTTACAGAGCATCGTTCCAAAGCTTTCGATAAACGAACTTTTCCCTGCTCCTGGAACCCCCGTAATCCCGATACGAATACAGTTTCCTGTGTATGGTAGAAGTTCTTGTAGTAACTTTTGCGCGTCTTCTTTATGCGCGTTGTTCGAGCTTTCAATCAGTGTAATTGCTTTTGCCAATGAAGTACGGTCACCTGCACGCACTTCATCAGCTAATTTCGAAATATCAAGGACTTCCTGCTTCTTTTTTTTGAATTTCTTCGGGTTTGAATAGCTCATACCATCATGACCACCCTTCACACCATCCATTACAAACAAAGCACTGCGGTCTTGATCCGCATTCGTCATTACTCAACCACTTCCTCGTAGCCAAGAGCTTTATAAATCTCTTCAATCATGCGAATGGCTGCCACTGGAATCACTGTACCTGGACCAAAGATTGCCTTCGCACCTGCTTCATATAAGAAATCGTAGTCCTGTGCTGGAATAACGCCACCAACAATTACGATAATATCTTCACGACCTAATTTTTTCAGTTCTGCAATGAGCTCTGGTACTAATGTTTTGTGTCCTGCAGCTAAGCTTGAAACACCGACGCAGTGTACGTCATTTTCATTGGCCATTTGTGCTGTTTCTTCTGGCGTCATAAATAACGGCGAAATATCAACGTCAAAGCCTAAGTCTGCATAACCTGTCGCAACAACTTTTGCACCACGGTCATGGCCATCTTGACCCATTTTCGCGATTAAAATACGTGGGCGACGACCTTCTGCTTCTTGGAAGTCTTCTGTCATTTGTTTTACTTCTTTAATTACTTCTGTATCTGAGTAGTTCGCAGAGTATACACCAGAAATGGAACGTATTACTGCTTTATGACGACCTGATACCGCTTCGATTGCATCTGAAATCTCACCTAGTGATGCACGTGCACGCGCTGCATCAACTGCGATAGTAAGTAAGTTTTCTGAACCATCTTTAGCTGCTTTTGTTAGACGTGCTAAATGTTTCTGAACTTCTTGTTCGTCACGCTCAGCCTTCATTTTTTCAAGACGTGCAATTTGTGCAACGCGTACAATTTCGTTGTCGATATCTAAAATGTCGATTGGATCTTCTTCCGCTAAACGGTATTTGTTGACCCCAACAATTGTTTCTGATTTTGAGTCAATTTTCGCTTGACGTTTTGCTGCTGCTTCTTCGACTTTCATTTTCGGAAGACCTGTTTCGATTGCTTTCGCCATACCACCAAGCTCCTCAATTTCTTCGATTAATGCCCATGCTTTTTCTGTTAGCTCTTCTGTTAATTTTTCCACATAATACGAGCCACCCCATGGATCGATTACTTTCGTCATGCCTGTTTCTTCTTGTAAGAACAGCTGTGTATTACGTGCAATACGTGCAGAGAAATCCGTTGGTAATGCAATCGCTTCATCAAGTGCGTTCGTGTGAAGTGATTGTGTATGACCCATTGCTGCTGCGTTTGCTTCGATTAGTGTACGTGTCACGTTATTGAATGGATCTTGCTCTGTTAAACTCCATCCAGAAGTTTGAGAATGTGTACGTAATGCTAATGTTTTTGGGTTCTTTGGATTAAACGTCGACATCATTTGAGCCCAAATACGGCGAGCTGCACGCATTTTTGCTACTTCCATGTAGTAGTTCATCCCAATTGCCCAGAAGAATGATAAACGCGGTGCAAATGCATCGATATCAATTCCTGCTTTTAAACCCGTACGTACATATTCTAATCCGTCTGCTAATGTATAAGCTAACTCAATATCATTCGTCGCTCCGGCCTCTTGAATGTGGTAACCAGAAATTGAAATTGAATTGAATTTTGGCATAAACTTCGCTGTATATTCGAAAATATCCGCGATAATTTTCATCGACATTGCTGGAGGATAAATGTATGTGTTACGTACCATATACTCTTTTAAAATGTCGTTTTGGATTGTACCCGCTAATTTGTCAGGTGTAACCCCTTGCTCTTCCGCTGCAACGATATAGAACGCTAAAATTGGAAGAACAGCCCCGTTCATTGTCATAGAAACAGACATTTGATCTAACGGAATACCTGCAAATAAAATTTTGGCATCTTCAACAGAGTCAATCGCTACACCCGCTTTACCAACGTCGCCTGTTACACGTGGGTGATTGGAATCATAACCACGATGCGTTGCTAAATCAAATGCAACAGATAATCCTTTTTGTCCCATCGCTAAGTTACGACGATAAAAGGCATTTGATTCTTCTGCAGTAGAGAACCCTGCATATTGACGGACAGTCCAAGGACGTGCGACGTACATTGTTGGGTAAGGACCACGTGTATTCGGTGCGATACCTGCTACGTCTTTTGTATGTTTGGCATCTTGAATATCTTCTGCATTGTATACAGATTTCACTTCAATACCTTCATTTGTCATAAATGAGCCTGTAGAAGTTTGTTTTTCTTTTGTTAACACATCTTCAATCACTACGGATTCAAAATTTGCTTTGCTCATTGTTGTACCCCCTTCACGCTCATCACGACATCATTTAATTTTTCAACGATATTTTGTCCTGCAAAAATAAAGCCATTTAAGCCTGCTGCAAGCCACGCATCTTGCTCTTCTTTATATTTTCCAGCTGCATCAAGCACGATTGAAGCTTTTTTACCTTCTAATAATGCTGGGATTAACGCTTTTGTATCATCATCTGTCGCTGCTACTACAACATAATCGTACGTTGCTGTATCTAACCATGCTTTTGCTTCTTCAATTGTTTGGAAGCCTTCTGTTTGGTCTGCAACGACACCTGCTGTAGCAAAGAAACCTTGTACAAAGTCTGCACGTGGTTTGTAATTTTTCAATTGACCGAATGTCAGGATTGCTGATTTTAATCCTGTTTGTGCGAAGTTTGCGCGTAAATCTTCAAATGGAATTGCAATACGTTTTACTGCTGCAAATTGCGCGTTTACTTCTGTAGGGATTTCATCGACTGGATTTGCGTAAATGTTCGTACCGATTAACGTATGCTTACGTGTTTCTACTTGCTTGATACGATTTGCGTAAACTTCGTCAATTTTTGAATCGATGCCGTAAGCAGATAATCCGCCAGCTTTTTCGATTTCAAGGAATAATGTCCATGCTTCTTTTACATAATCCGCTGTTAATGACTCGATAAAGTATGAGCCACCTGATGGATCAAGGACGTTTAATACGAGCGACTCTTCTTTCGTAACAAGGGATACGTTACGTGCGATACGTACAGATTGCTCAGAAATCGATGTTAAGCAGTCATGTGGATGTACCGTAATGACATCTGCGCCACCGATTGCTGCTGAGAATGCTTCATTGCCTGCGCGTAGTAAGTTTACGTACACATCATATTTTGAGAAGCTACGTACAGATGTTTCGACTACTACTGGGACAGCACTTGCTTCATTGCCGAATGCTGAAGCAAATGCTTTCCATAACACTTTAAAGGCACGAATTTTCGCGATTTCTGGGAAGAATTGTGTATCGACTGCAAATTGTACAAAGAATTTATCTTCAAACGCTTTAAAGTCATCCACTTCACTAGCCATTTGAGAAGCTTGTGCTAACGCAATCGCTAACTCTTGGACAACATTGGCGCCATTATTGTGATGCGTAATGGTATTTGCTGCGAATGTACGCACGTTCGGATATGCTGGTAGCTCCACTGCAACTGGTGCAACGATGTAACCGTTCACATTTTTACGTTGTGTTTCATCGATTTTATCGAAAACGTTTAATAACACGTCATCACTAGATTGAATCGTAATTTTAAATGAATTTTCTGATAAGTAAGGCGCTAATTGTCCTAATACTTGTTCCGTCCATTCAAAACTTGCTGGGCTGTTAATCGTAATCATCTGATTACCACGGGCTAAGCTTTCATCTATATTTGCAAAAAAGCTTGTCGCATCAGTGCCAACAATTTGCTGGGCTACTTCAAAGCCATTCGACTTTGTTAAAGAGCGAATTGTGGAAACTTGACTTTCTAATTGTTCCCCCAATTTTTCAATCAAACTTTCTTGTGTATAAAGTGGTTGTAATGTGATATCTTCAATTGTTTTTGTAAATAACGATTCAAATGGCTTCCCTTTTAAAGCTTTAACTGCTTGTTGTTGCCACTGATCGTAGCTCACAGATTGAAATTCAATCTCTTTCATAGTAGTTGACATGTGGACGCTAACTAGCTTCCCCCCTTGTTATATTTCTGTACTACATTTTACACGAGAATGTTCTGACAATAAAGTAAAAAAAACACCGGAAGCCTTTATTTATAGGCTTCCGGCACACTTTCAGTAGACTGACATCTTATTTTTGTCTACATTTTCGAGAATTTCTTTCACTTTAGATAGGAATTTACCGCAAATTAGTCCATCTAAAATTCTGTGATCTAATGACAAACATAAATTTACCATGTGACGTGGTGCAATCATATTCCCCTGTACTATTACAGGTCGTTTCACGATGCTTTCCACTTGTAAAATCGCTGCTTGTGGATAATTGATGATACCCATTGATTGTACAGAACCAAATGATCCTGTGTTATTAACCGTAAACGTACCGCCCTGCATATTGTCTAATTTTAATTTTCCGTTGCGTACAATCATCGACAATTCGTGAATTTCTTTGGCGATACCTTTAATTGATTTTTCATCGACATTTTTAATAACCGGGACGAATAGCGCGTCTTCTGTAGCTACAGCAATCGATAAGTTAATATCTTTCTTTTGAATAATTTTATCGTCAGCCCATACCGAATTAATCATCGGGAATTCTTTTAACGCTTGCGCAACTGCTTTTAAGAAGAACGCGAAATACGTTAAATTGAATCCTTCTTTTTGTTTGAACTCATTTTTAATCCCGTCACGATATTCAACGAGTTCTGTCACATCAACTTCCATCATCATCCATGCATGTGGAATTTCATGTGTACTACGAAGCATATTTTTTGCAATCGCTTTGCGGACTTGTGTCACTGGAATTTCAATATCCCCATTTGCTGTCACTACTTGCTCTTGAGGTTGTTTAGTATGTGGCTTTTTGTCAGCTACTTCTTTAATTGGTGAATCTTCTAACACAGGGATCGGCTGTTCGTCATGTGATATCGTTTGAATCGTCGGCTTCCCTGCAGCGATATAAGCTTCCACATCTTTACGTGTAATACGATTATCCATTCCTGTGCCGACAATTTGAGTTAAGTCAACATCGTTTTCACTTGCTAGCATGAGTACTGCTGGTGAGTAGCGAGCACCTTTTCGTTCTGGACGAGCTTGTTTTTCCACTGGTGCAGTTTTTGTTTCTGGCTCTTTTTTCTGTAAGCCCGCATTTAAAATAGCCGAGCTAACATTCGAACTTTTTGGCGCTGGTGCTGGTGGCATTTCTGTTCCTTCTATACCCATCGTACATACGACTGCACCAACAGGTAATGTTTCGCCTTCTGTTGCAATAAGTTCCGTAATCACGCCCGAAAATGAAGAAGGAATTTCAGCATTCACTTTATCTGTTGTTACTTCTGCTAATGGATCATATTTATTTACTTTATCGCCCACTTGTACGAGCCAGCGATCAATTTTACCTTCCGTCACGCTTTCTCCAAGCTGCGGCATTAAAATATTTTGAATTGTCATTTTCAAATCCTCCTATATCGTAATTATGCTTTTCCATAATTACATCAACATTCCACTATGTGTTTGCTAAGAATGCTATTCGTAGTTGTGTCTTTCGCTTTTATTAGTACATTCACTTAAAACGCCGCTAATTCACGAATCGCACGCTCTACTTTATCGGGATTGATCATAAAAAACTTTTCCATCGTTGGCGCATAAGGCATCGCTGGTACATCCGGCCCTGCTAAACGCTTAATCGGCGCATCTAAATCAAATAAGCAATGTTCTGCGACAATGGCAGCCACTTCACTTAGTATGCTACCTTCTTTGTTGTCTTCAGTAATAAGCAATACTTTTCCTGTCTTTTTCGCTGCTTCAATAATCGCTTCTTGATCTAAAGGGTATACGGTACGCAAATCTAAAATATGTGTTTGGATGCCGTCTTTAGCAAGTCGCTCTGCTGCTTGCAACGCAAAATGTACTGCTAAACCATACGTAATAACTGTTACATCGTCGCCTTCACGCTTCACGTCGGCTTTTCCGATTGGCAATGTGTAATCTTCCGTTGGTACTTCACCTTTAATCAAACGGTAGGCACGCTTATGTTCGAAAAACAGGACAGGATCTGGGTCACGAATGGCTGCTTTTAATAAACCCTTCGCGTCATACGGTGTTGAAGGTATGACGATTTTTAAACCTGGTGTACCTGCAAAAAGGGCTTCCACTGATTGTGAATGATACAATGCACCATGAATCCCACCGCCAAATGGAGCGCGAACTACAAGCGGACAGCTCCAATCATTATTTGTACGGTACCGAATTTTTGCTGCTTCAGAGACAATTTGGTTTACTGCGGGCATGATGAAATCAGCAAACTGCATTTCAGCAATTGGACGCAAGCCATACATCGCAGCTCCTATTGCTACACCAGCAATTGCACTTTCAGCTAAAGGGGTATCTAAGACACGTGCTTCCCCAAACTGTTCGTAAAGGCCATTTGTCGCTTTGAAAACGCCACCTTTACGTCCTACGTCTTCGCCTAAAATAAAGACGCGTTCATCACGTTCCATTTCTTCTTTCATTGCTAAATTAATTGCATCAATATAAGAAATTACTGGCATTACGCATCTTCTCCTTCCGCATAGACATATTTCAGTGCGTCTTCAGGTGCTGCATAGGCTGCTGCTTCTGCGTATTCTGTTGCTTCGTTCACGATTTTCATGACCGTTTCATTCATCGTTTCGATTAGTGCCTCATCTAAAATACCTTGTTCTTTTAGATAGGCTTCAAATAATATAATTGGATCTTTCGCTTTACCTTCTGCGATATCTTCTGCTGTTCGATATTGGCGATCATCATCATCAGATGAATGCGCTGTTAAACGAAAGGTTACGGTTTCAATTAAAGATGGACCTTCTCCGCGTCGAGCACGATCTGCTGCCTCTTTAACTACTTTATAGACTTCTAGTGGATTTTTACCATCCACCGTTACACCTGGCATACCATAGCCTATCGCGCGGTCTGACACTTTGGCACAGCCCAACTGACGCTCTACTGGAACAGAAATCGCATATTGATTGTTTTCAACCATAATTATGACTGGTAATTTGTGCACACCTGCAAAGTTGGCTCCTTCATGGAAATCCCCTTGGTTAGAAGAACCTTCACCAAGTGTAACGAATGTAATGAAGTCCTTTTGTTGCATTTTCCCTGCTAATGCGACACCGACTGCATGTGGAACTTGTGTTGTTACGGGTGAAGAACCTGTTAAAATACGGTTTTTCTTTTGTCCGAAATGCCCTGGCATTTGTCGGCCACCAGAGTTTGGATCTTCTGCTTTCGCAAAGGCCGATAGCATTAAATCTTGTGCCGTCATCCCAAAATGTAATACAACGCCCATATCACGATAATATGGTGCAATATAATCTTTTGTATGATCCAGTGCAAAAGCCGCGCCTACTTGTGCAGCTTCTTGACCTTGACAAGAAATAACGAACGGAATTTTCCCCGCACGATTCAGCAACCACATACGCTCATCAATACGACGTGCCATTAACATCGTTTCATACATTTTTAATACTTCTTCATTTGTTAATCCTAATTGATTATGTGTTAATTGATTATGCGTTAATTGATTTTCACTCATATAACCCCAACCCCAATCTGTTTAGAGTGACACCCGGTGTGCATTTGCTCACCGGGTGTATTTTGTTTTAATAATGAATAGCTTTTCCTTCAATCGCTAACGCTGCTTCACCTATTACTTCACTTAATGAAGGGTGTAGATGAACCATTTGGCCAACTTCCCACGATGAAGCATTTAGAAATAACCCGAGTGCTGCTTCTGAAATTAAATCTGTCGCATGTGGACCGATTAAATGCACCCCTATCACATCATTCGAATCTTCATCTGCAATCACTTTTACAAATCCTTCTGTATCGCCATAAACCATTGCTTTACCGATTGCTTTAAAAGGAAATGTTGCGACTTTCACTTTAAAACCTTGATTATTTGCTTGTGTTTCTGTTAAACCAACGCTCGCAATTTCTGGATTACTATAAACACCACGCGCTATATTCGCATAATGAATCGGCATTGCTGTTTCCCCTGCAATATGTGCTACAGCGAGAATACCTTCATGAGAGGCAACGTGTGCAAGCTGCATGCCCCCGATAACATCACCAATTGCATAGATGTGACTTTCCTTCGTTTGGAGGTGCTCATTTACGTCAATAAAGCCTTTTTCAAGGACAATATCAGTGTTTTCAATACCGATATTTTCAACATTTGCTTGTCGTCCAATCGAAAGTAAAAGCGCTTCTGCTGTTACCGTTTTTCCGTCTTTAAGTGTGACTGTTACCTGATCAGCTGTTGTAATCTGGTCCGTTTCAAACGACACATTAGTATGAATGTTAATGCCACGTTTCTTTAAAATTTTTAACATTTCTGTTGAAATGGCTTCATCCTCCGTAGGTAAAAGGCGATCACCCAACTCTAAAATCGTTACCTCAACTTCAAAATCACAAAGCATAGAAGCCCATTCGATACCAATAACCCCTCCACCAATAATGATGACCGACTTTGGTAACTTTTCGATAGTTAGAAATTCATCAGATGTAAATACTTTTTCTCCATCAACTGTTAATCCTTTTAACTGACGCGGTCTCGAACCTGTTGCGATGATCACGTTTTTTGGAATTAGCATTTCATTTTCTGTACCGTCATTCATCTCTACAGAAATCGTGCCTGGCATTGGTGAGAAAATGGATGGACCCAGAATGCGACCATAACCGTCGTAAACGTCGATTTTCCCCTTTTTCACTAAATGTTGAACCCCTTTATAGAGCTGTTCAACAACTGATTGTTTACGCGCTTGTATTTTTGTGAAGTTGACCTTCACATCATTTAGTTCGATACCAAATTCTTCAGCTCGTTTAGACTGAGCAAACACTTCTGCACTTCGTAGTAATGCCTTTGTCGGAATACAACCCGCATGTAAGCATGTGCCTCCAAGTTTATTTTTTTCAACAATGGCCGTTTTCAAGCCATGTTGTGAGGCACGAATCGCTGCTACATAACCGCCAGTACCTCCACCTAAAATGACGACATCATATTCTTTTGCCATATCCGACACCCCTTTATTCGAATATATCGATTTGTGAAAATTAACGACCGTTTAAAATACTTTTCTCATTTTGTAAAAATTGGCTACGTGATTTAGCAACGCGTGCAATACGCGCTTCTGCTAATTGGTTCGCCGCTAAATATGTTGGAATATCTTGTTCTCTTGAAATTGTGAAAATTTTCTCTAGGCTTGTATAAATTGTTTCGACACGTTTCATCGCACGATCACGATTGTAACCATATAATTCATCGGCAACGTTAATAACGCCACCAGCATTAATTACATAGTCTGGTGCATAAACAATACCCATTTCATGTAAAGTCTTACCGTGACGTGACTCGGCCAATTGGTTATTTGCTGAACCCGCGATGACCTTTGCTTTTAACTTTGGAATCGTTGTGTCATTGATAATCGCACCTAAAGCACATGGCGAGAAAATATCGACATCTTGCTCATAAATATCCTCTGGTGCTACTGCTGTCGCGCCAAAGTCATTTACAACTCGGTCAATTGCTGCTTGATTAATATCTGTTACGACTAGTTTTGCTCCTTCTTTATATAAGTACTCACATAAAGTGTATGCAACATTCCCTAATCCTTGTACAGAAACCGTTTTACCAGTTAATGAGTCATCACCAAACGCTTCTTTTGCCGCAGCCTTCATTCCTAAAAATACGCCGTACGCAGTAATAGGTGATGGATTGCCTGAGCTACCGAATGCAGGTGAAATTCCAGTCACATAATTTGTTTCTTCGTGAATTAAATCCATGTCCGCTACTGTCGTTCCAACATCTTCTGCTGTTATGTAACGACCGTTTAATCCTTGAATGAATCGACCTAGTGCACGGAACATTTCTTCATTTTTATCTTTAAATGGATCTCCAATAATAACCGTTTTCCCACCACCGAGATTTAATCCTGCTGCGGCGTTTTTGTATGTCATACCACGAGCAAGTCGCAATGCATCCTCAATGGCTGCTTCTTCAGAGGCGTAAGTCCACATACGTGAACCTCCTAGAGCTGGACCTAATGTTGTATCATGAATTGCAATGACCGCTTTTAACCCAGATGCCTCATCTTGGCAAAACACTACTTGCTCAAAATCATATTTTTGCATGTACTTAAAAATCTCCATAATACTCTTCTCCTTTTGTCAAGAAAGCGCTTACCTTCTCGTTTGGGTTGAATTATTGTTAAAGTTGTCTATTAAATATTAAAAAATGAATAATTTTCACTTCTTAAATTTACAATACTTTCAAAATTTCATTCGTGCAACTATAAATCGCTAAAATACTTTAAGTTAGAAAATTCCGATAATTTAAGAGGTTTTAGTTAGTTACATTGCCCTAAAATTGTTAATAAAAATTACTATTTAATATTATACCAAAAAAATAATTAGACGTTTATTCGCCACATTTCCTTTGTTTCTTTTTGGAAAAATTGGTGTCTTCTTGACTTTCTCTTGAGCCATTGTAAAATTAATTGTATTGTTAGGAGGTTTATATATGGCTCGTATGCTAGCGTTTATTGTTTTAGTTATACCAGCAATCCTGATGGCTGCTGGTATTAAATTTATGCGTGATACGTTTTTCGGTATTCTTATTACACCGTTTCCATGGATTTGGCTACAGTTCATCGTCGGGGCCATTTTGTTCGTCGTTTCCTTCTTCTTCTTTGCAGGTTTCCTATTACACCGCGATCGTAAAAAGGGAAAAGTTGCAGAAAAATGGCAGAAAAAAGCGACAAAATGATTGGCACTTCATGCTAAATTAAGAAAAGATTTTCCGCGCCAAATAACGCGAAATAAAATCTTTCTTATGTGGATTCCTTGGGAAATTAAAATTACCAACTAAAAAATCCACTAGGTTCCCATTGGACCTAGTGGATTTTATTATTTACTTCAGTTGTGCTTTACGTACTTTCACCGGAAAATCAGTAATCCATCCGATAACAACTGGATGAGGATTCGCTATATACGATTCCTTTCCATCAATTCCATAAAAACGAATTCCAATTTTTGCTTCATCGCAATATTTTAAGTATTGTTGTTTATAATACTTTTTGTTTGCATGAATCACATCATACGTTGTGCGTTCATGTAACGTTTGCCAATTGAATTTCTTTGTTATAATCAATGCTGTTTCATATTGCGGGCATGTTTCTTTCACCACTTTTAAAAGCGGTTCGTAAAATGATGAAAAATGACTATTTTCAGGCAACTCAATCGTTTGTAAAACTTCTCGAAGTACGTCCTCATTCGTTAAAATCGACTCTTTTAATTCGATATTTAACGGCATATTTTCTTCATTTGCCCATTTCACAATATCTTGAAATGCTAGCATTCGATGACGGGAAAATCGTCGCTTCAATTTTGTACCAAGATTGAAGCTCCTCAACTCATCAAAAGAACAATCCGATACTAACTTTCGAACACCCGTCAATCGTAACAAATCTAAATCATGAAAAACGACGAATACGGCATCTTTTGAAAGTTGGAGATCCAACTCAATTCCGTCTACGCCAAGATTTTTGGCTTTTTGAAACGCTTTCATCGTATTTTCAACTGCATAACTTGTGACACCACGATGTGCAAAAATTGGAATACTATTCATTATACGTTCAACTCTCCAAACTCTAATAAAAATCGGCCATTCGTCATATTTGATAGGATAGTAGATTTTTTACCGATTTGGATATATGTACCTGGAAAAGCTTTTTTGGTAATTTGGATTTCCTCTTTACCGACGCTTCGTAAATCATTCATTAATTGTTTAATTTCACGATCTAAATTGGCTGCTGATTCTTTATTAGATATTAACTTTTGTTTTGCTTGTTCAAATGCAGCTACTTGCGGTTTCGTCAAATTATTTATTACCGGTAATACGCGGTTTACTTGTGATTCTAATTGTAAAATATCTTCTTGCATCGATTTTAGTAATGTAGCTTTCGATTGAATTAATTCAAGTTCTTCTGCTTTATTGATGCTATTAATAATTAATTCTGTACGACGTTCTAAACGGTTTCCTGAAACGGCTGTAACAATGGTACTTTTTGCAATTGCTGTACCACCAATGATTTTACCCTTTCGTTCATCCACCATAATTGAATGTGCTCGTATATTAGAACCGAGTGCATAGAAACCAATATTAACGTCACTGCCTGCGATTAAGTTTGCTTCATTTACGTGCTTGACGAAAATATTTCCTCCCGCTTCAACACGAGTTTGACCTAAGCCGAAAATACCTCCGCGAATAAAGATATCGCCATCAATTGATTTAATCAATTTTGCACCAGAAACACCCTCTGGCCCTTCTATCGAAATATCCCCTTTAGCAATAACGGTAAATCCTGCCAGGACCGTGCCTCGAATGGATATAGAGCCGTTAAAATTAATATTCCCTGTTTCAACACCAACATCACCGTTAATCGGTAAATGATAATTTACGCCTACCATACCTTTATGATCTTCTAATACCCCACTAATTTTAGAACGAATGACCGTTTTACCTTCTTCTTCAACTTCATAAGCTGATTTTCGGTCATATTTTAATGGCATATCTCGACCACTTGGTGCTGCAACTGGCTCATTATGAATATTTGTTCCTGGAATACCCGGCTGTGCATGAATTTTTTCACCTAACCAAGCGCCCTCTTCAATTTCATAAATAAAGTTCATATCATAGTAATCTGCTTTTCCATCTTCAAGAATGACTGGTTTTCGTTCAGGAATTTGCAAATAAGTAACTTGCGCATCATCACCTTTAACCGGTGGTGTACCCTGTGCGATTAAAATAGCCTTTCCGCTTACAATAGATTCCACTTTTATGTCTAAAATTCCATGCCTAATATTATTCTCTCTTAATAAGTTCATAACATCATCTTGGAATTTTTGTTGATTTGAACGGACATATTCTTGTGTTTCATAAACGAATAAAGAAGCTGACATTTTATCTCGTGATATTTCTAATGTCACAGTTGGTAGCCACGTACCTATTTCGATTGGAGTAGCAGAAACCTCTGTTAAAACTTTTTTTAATACAGCAAAATTGGTTAATTTAATGCGAGGATTAAGGCGCACAACTGTATCAAAATCTTTTAACATAAAACCGGGTTCTTTTGTTCTTATAAAGACTTTTCCATTACTCTCTGTGATTTCAAAAAATCGATTTTCAAAAATAACCACGCAAATCCTCCTCCCCATACAATATAAGTATATACAAATTTTAGAATTTTGTTTAGATAAATATTGAACTGTTATAAAAAAATATATTAGAATAGTCTGAATTAATTAACTGTACATATTTTAATAGGATAAATTACCCACTAGTTCTAGTTATAATTATCTTTGATATCCTAATAAAAGCTAGTAGATTTGTGATATATGAAGCTGGTTTAACTTGTCTTTAGTCTTATTTTTACTACTAGTTTTTTCAATAACCTTCTCATCTAGTTCTATTGATTTATTTAATTCACTTCCTATTAATTTGTCATATTTATGGCGTAAAAACGCTCTCGATGCGGTTCTAAATGGACAATGTCATTTTGTATGCTGAATGAGTGATTTATTATGTTCACAAAAAAGAGTGCCTATAAAATAATAGGCACTTAAATGCGAATATTATGTTTACACATATTATTCTAAGAAAGGAGGTAAAAACTAAGCAAAGAAGTGTCTTACTAAAATCATTTTACCCCATGTTTAAATAGTTAAACTTATTTTCAAAAAAATGTATTTATTTCGCAACTATATCTATCCGTAGCATCGCGGTAAGTCCCTACAACATTTTCCAAAATAAAATGGGCAGTAATAAAGTAAAGGCACTATACAAATTTAACGATATTTCCTTGAAACAGCAAATTCAGTAATGGCGGGGATTATTTCACCCCAAGTTATGGATTTAAATAAAAACCCAATTCCTAAAAAGATTAAAAAACCCTTTTTTAGGTTAGAATACTCATAATTTATAAATCAATGTAAAAAGGATGATTATTAAATGAGTGTTATAGTACTAGATAACAAAAGAATTATTCTAAAAGGTATTAATAGATATGAGTTAAATTCTGATGAGCTATATCATAGAAATGATACAGAGGAGGAAAGATTCCTTTTCATATTTCTTATTAATCAGGATGAACTTTGGAGTGAATATAGTTTCGAATATTTATATATTGAGATGTCTGATGGCAATTTCTATAAATATTTTTCTGATAAAAAATTATATAATGTAATAAAGAAAATGGCCAAATATTTTAAAGAAGAGGGCATTGGTAGTGAGGTAGAAAATTGTTTTTATGATTATCGTTTTAATAGTTACAATATTAGTGAATATTTAGAGGGAATACTTGAAGAAGATGAGCATCTAAGTCAAGCTGTTGAAAGTTATGTAAGAATTAGAGATACGTTCATATTCGTTAAGGAAGATATTTCAGTTATAGCGAATAGAATAGATAATGCTTTTGGAACTATATAAAAAACACGAACGTTGTTAAGTTAACGTTTAGTGTTTTTTTTTTGGAACAACGTTCAGCTAAAAATATTTACGAATTATACCTTAGTTATCTTCTAGGCATCTCGCAAATACGAACTCATTGTTTTCTTCGATAATTCCTTCGCGCTACATTCAAGTACGTAGTAAAACGGACGCCATAAAAAGACGCCTCCCACAACAGTCGTAATAAACTGTCCTAGAAAGCGCTATTAATTTCGTTATATATCGGGCATTCTCCGCTAGCCTGTCCGCTACAAACTCAGTCATACCAATGTTTAACTCGCAACCATCTCAATACGAATCTTGTCCGCAATCATAGCGATGAACTCTGAATTCGTTGGTTTTGACTTCATGTGGTGCACTGTGTAGCCAAAGATTTCTGAAATATTTTCATAGCTACCACGGTTCCATGCGACTTCGATGGCATGGCGGATGGCACGTTCTACACGAGAAGAGGTTGTCCCAAATTTTTTGGCGATTTCGGGATATAATATCTTAGTCACGGAACCTAGTAATTCAATGTCATAATAGACCATTTGAATTGCTTCTCTTAAATATGAATAGCCTTTAATATGCGCAGGCACGCCAATTTCTTTAATAATTGAGGTAATCGTCGAATCTAATTGTCGTTGATCAAGCTTAGCAACACCGTTTGTTTCTAAAACTGAATGTCGTTTTTCAGACTCAACTCTTTGTCCAGCACTGTGAAGGATTTTTTGAACTAGTTGCTCAAATTCAAATGGCTTCAACATAAAATACGATGCACCATAATTAACAGCTTGCTTCATGACATCTTCTTGTCCAAAAGCAGTAAGCATGATAACCTGCGTATTTAAATGACGATCTTCTTTGTGCATCGCTTCTAATACAGCTAGTCCATCTAAATGCGGCATTATAATGTCTAACAATAGGACGTCTACCGTGTGCTCTTCTAACATTTTAATACACATTTTTCCGTTTGATGCTGTTGCCACCACTTCGATTTGTGCATGGTTTTGGAAATATGATTCCATTGTTTTCACAAGTTCACGATTATCGTCAACAATCGCAATTTTCACTTTCGTCAAACAAAATCCCCCTTTAAATTTGTAATTAGATGTACTGGTGATTATTTGTTACTCATTTCAACATTTTGCTACGCATTGTGCAAAATTGAGTTTGTCCAGCATCTCATTTTATAGCTCTAACATTAATGAAATTTCGACAGCATTTCAATAACTCCTCTTATACAACTTAAAATGAGCATCTAGTATTATATTTTCTACTTTAAACGACATGGAAACTTATGGGTCTACATTTGTCGAAATATCTTTATGTACTATTTTAATAAAAAAAGCAGGATATGACTATACTTTTATTCAAAGTATAGTCATATAGTTTTTAATTCGGGGTTTTCTTTAACATTTCGATTATAAAAATTCCTGCACCTTTTGTCGGTTCTTCGACAAACATGTGTGTCACTGCTCCTACGAATTGATTATTCTGTACAATTGGGCTACCACTCATGCCTTGAATAATGCCTCCTGTTTTTTCAATTAATCGTTTATCGGTTACATGAAACGTAAATTGATTTCCCTCTGTTTCGCCAATCTCAATTGTAAAAGATTCCACTTCTCCACCATCTATACTTGTTAACATCTCCGCTTTTCCCTTTTTTAATTGATCTGCATGTATAATTTCAAGCGGTTGATGCAAACTTTGTTGTAACGTTTGTTCCCAGTTACCGAAGATACCGTAAACATCATTTGACATCACGGATCCAAGTGGAATTAATGAATGATCTACAATTGAAATTTTGTACCCAGGTTGTCCAGGAACACTCTTTTTCACTTGTGAAATGGATGCCTCATATATCGCACCATCTGTGAAATTTGGCGGCTGTTTTAACACCATATCGACAATTTGATGACCAAGCGCTCCGTATTCCATCGTATCTGGATCGATAAATGTTAACGTCCCGATACCATCCGTTTCACTTTTTAAAAACGGTTTTAAATGGACAAGCTGCTCATTTGTAATCGTCAAATCTCTTGCTTTCCCTGCATTTTCAATCGTTATTTTTACGGCTGAATCTTGGCTTAGCAACATTTCTACATTCGTCACTTTTTTATCGTTTACCTTTGTAACGCGTTCACCTTGCTTCAGCCATTCACCTGACTGTAAAAGAACATCATGTGACACAAAAACATATGGCATTTGTAATTGTACACCGATGGAATTACCCATTGGGATTAATTCCTTTGCTAAACTTTGTAGCGGTGCCAAAACAAGCAAAAACAGCAAAACAACCGAAATTTTCCGTTTCATATTTCACCTCCTTCCTGCTTACTATGTGAAAAAAGGCGCGAGTTATGAACGGAAATATTTGAGCATTTAAACACTTCTTATTTTGGAAAAAAAAACTGTTCCAAAGTTAGTACTTCTGGAACAGCCAAAATTTAATACATTTAATTATTGCTGAAAGATGATTTTCGTTCATTCGCCATCTGAATTAATTCAGATGCGTGTTGTAGTGTCAGCTCTGTGATTTCGGCGCCACTCATCATACGACTAATTTCTTCAATGCGTTCTTGTTCTTGCATTTCAGTAATTGTCGTAAACGTACGATCATGCTCAACTTGTTTTTTAATATAATATTGATGATCGGCCATCGCTGCAACTTGTGGTAAATGCGAAATACATAATACTTGCGAATTAATGGAAATTGCTGCAATTTTTTCTGCAATAGCTTGCGCGACACGTCCACTAACGCCCGTATCCACTTCATCAAAAATAATCGATGTAATCCCATTGGAAGTAGAAAAAATGGTTTTAAGTGCTAGCATCATACGAGAAAGTTCCCCACCTGATGCCACTTTCGGTAACGATTTTGGTGGTTCGCCGACATTAGTCGAAATATAAAATGCCACCGCATCTTTCCCATTTGCATCAAAATGATTAAGCGTATTAAAATTGACGATAAATTTCGCTTTTTCCATATGTAAAAAACGTAATTCATGCATAATAGCTTCACTTAATTTTAATGCATTTTCTTTACGAATCGCAGTGAGTTGATCCGCAAGCTTTTCTAAATTCGCTTCCATTTTTGCTAATATTATTTCATTATTTTGCATCGTTTCATCGCGATTAAGAAGTTGAGATAACTCTTCTTCAATCTTCTCGTAATACGCTAAAATCTCTTCAACCGTCGTTCCATACTTGCGTTTCATCATTTGATAAAGGGCTAGACGTTGCTCAACTTCATTTAAGCGTTCTTCATCATATTCTAAATCATCTAATGCGTTTTTAATTTGATAAGCGGCGTCTTGTAACGTATAAAAGTTTGACGTGACAACTTCTGCCGGTTCTTTAAAAATGGGGTCAAGTTCAATGATGTCCTCTAAAGCACGCATAGCATTTCCAATTTTATCAAGTCCATTGGAATCCCCAGAAATCGATTCATAGGCCGAATTGGCACGTTCGAAAATTTTATGAAAATTCATTAAACGTGTACGTTCATCTGTTAATGAATCTTCCTCTTCAACACTTAAAGCAGCTTGTTCAAGCTCTTGAATTTGGAATTGATACAAATCGATCCGTTGCGCCATACGCTGTTCATCAATACTTAACTCGGCTACTTCTCGTTTCAGCTGGCGATATGCTTCAAACGCATTATCATAATCAACCTTCACTGCCTGCAACTCATGATGAGCAAAATGGTCAAGTAAATTAATATGGAATTTTTCATCCATTAATTCTTGGTTCTCATGCTGCCCATGAATATCGATTAAGCTACCACCAATTTCACGTAGTACTGATAATGGAACAAGCTTGCCATTTACACGACAAATGCTCTTTCCAGAATCATGTAGGTCGCGACGTAAAATGATGGTGCCTTCCTCTACTTCAATTCCGTGTTCTTCTAATTTTAAGTAAATAGGATGTTGTTCATTATTTACTTGGAATAATCCACCTAGCTCAGCTTTTTTCTCACCATGTCGAATGAACTCTGTTGAGCCACGGCCTCCTGCTAAAATATTAACCGCATCAATGATGATCGACTTACCAGCACCTGTCTCACCCGTTAGTACTGTTAAACCATCAACAAAGCTCACCGTTAAATCATCAATAATTGCAAAGTTTCGAATGCTTAATTCTCTTAGCAAACCTTTCCACCTCGGTTTATAGCATATCTAGTAAACGATTTTTAATCTCTTCACGGTCATTCTCCGTGCGGCACAGTATTAAAATTGTGTCGTCTCCGCAAATTGTCCCTAGTACTTCCGTCCAATCTAAATGGTCAAGAAGGGAGCCAATCGCATTAGCGTTACCTGGTAATGTTTTCATTACTAAAAAGTGTGATGCACCATCAATCGATACAAATGCATCTGATAATGAACGATGCAACTTTTGAATCGGATTAAAACGTTGGTCTGCAGGTAAACTATATTTATAGCGACCATCTTGTAGCGGTACCTTTACTAAGTGTAATTCTTTTATGTCACGAGATACCGTTGCTTGTGTGACGTTATAGCCTGCGTTTTTTAATTGGTCAACTAAATCGTCTTGTGTTTCAATTTCATTATTTGTAATAATATCGCGAATACGAATATGGCGTTGTCCTTTATTCATTCAGGTCACCTCATTAATTTTTGTACAATCTATGTATATTTACACTACCATTTGCATAAAAGAAATACAAGAAAAAACCGTACATATGTTCAAAATGCCCTTTTGTCGGCTAATGAAGGGTTATTAATCCAATAAAAAAGGCAAACTCTACGTATAGAATTTGCCTTTCTTACTATTTTAATTGTGCATGCGCTTCTTTTACGACTGAATTAAAATCAGTGAATGCAGCGACTTCTTCCCCGTTATGTGGGTTGTACAAGTGGAATAAAAATTCAATATTCCCTTCGCCACCTGTGATTGGAGAGAAAGAGGCATCTTTGACGATGAATCCAACTTCTGTTGCCATTTTTGCAGTTTCTTCTAAAACGGCTAAATGGATTTTCGGTTCACGGACAATCCCTTTTTTGCCGACATTCTCACGTCCTGCCTCAAATTGAGGTTTAACAAGTGCCATTACGTCACCACCAGGAACTAATATCGTTTTTAATACCGGTAAAATTAATGATAATGAAATAAACGACACATCGATTGTCGCAAACTCTGGTAATCCTTCGCCTAAGTCTTCTGGCTTCGTATAACGGAAATTGGTTTTTTCCATCACCGTTACACGCTCGTCCGAACGGATTTTCCATGCTAATTGGTTTGAACCAACGTCTAATGCATAACAGTGACGCGCACCATTTTGCAACGCACAGTCTGTAAATCCTCCAGTTGAAGAACCGATATCCAGCATTAATTTTCCTTCTACGGACATATCGAAAATAGCTAAAGCTTTCTCAAGTTTTAATCCGCCACGAGATACATATTTTATATCCGAGCCTTTTACTTGTAGCGGCGCATCAATCGAAATTTTCTCGCCCGCTTTGTCAATGCGAATTTCATTAGAAAATACAAGACCTGCCATAATGGAGCGTTTTGCTTTTTCTCGTGTTTCACAAAGTCCACGTTCTACTAATAAAATGTCAACTCGTTCTTTTGGTTGCTTTGTTGTTGTCATACTGTATTAAACCCTACCTGACTGTTTTTTCGGCACTAGCAGTTCTAAACGTTTGACTGCTTCTTCTGCCGTTACGTGAATTTCTTCAAGTAGACGATCCACATCACCATGCTCAATAAATTCATCTGGAATACCCATTCTGTCCAGTTGAACATTGCGGTATTTGTTATCAAAGGCAAATTCAAGCACAGCACTACCAAATCCACCTTGAAGCATTGATTCTTCAATCGTTAAAATTGGTAAGTTGGCTTTCATAATGTCATGAAGCATATTTTCGTCCATTGGTTTGATGAAGCGTGCATTGACAACGCGTACTTCAACGCCTTGCTCTGCTAGCGTATCCGCAGCTTTTAACGCTAACGGAATCATTGTACCAAATGTTAAAATGACGGCGTCACTGCCTTCACGTAACACTTCCCAAGAACCGATTGGAAGAGCCTTCATTTCTGCATCCATGTCAACACCTAAACCATTACCACGTGGGTAACGTAAAGCGATTGGACCATCGTTGTACTCTAGTGCCGTTTTGACCATGTGTTGGCCTTCGTTTTCATCTTTAGGCATCATTAACACGATATTTGGAATATGACGTAAGAATGAAATATCAAATACGCCTTGATGCGTTTCACCATCTGCACCAACTAATCCTGCACGGTCGATACCGATGAATACGTTTAAATTAGGACGTGCAATATCATGTAACACTTGATCGTAAGCGCGTTGAAGGAATGTTGAATAGATTGCTAAAAACGGCTTCATCTTTTGTGTTGCAAGACCTGCTGCCATCGTTGTTGCATGTTGTTCAGCAATTCCCACATCAAAGAAACGATTTGGAAAATCTTTTTGAATGCCTTCTAATTTCGAACCAACAGGCATTGCTGGTGTAATAGCGACAATGCGTTTGTCTTCTTTCATGCACTTACGAACAGACTCTGCGACTAAGCTACTCCAAGCTGGACCTTTTGTTGCTGATTTTACGAAAGCACCTGTTTCCGTTTTGTAAGGACCTGTACCATGCCAAGTACCGATTGTATCTTCCTCAGCTGGTTTGTAGCCTTTCCCTTTTTTCGTAATGACATGAACGATTACGGGACCTTTTACTTTTTTCGCGTATTCTAATGTTCTTTCTAATGCTTCAAAATCATGTCCATCAATTGGACCTAAGTATTTAAAGCCTAATTCTTCGAAAAAGACACCCGAAACGACTAAATATTTTAAACTATCTTTAACACGTTCTGCTGTTGATGCTAATTTATCACCAACAACTGGGATTCTAAGCATTAATGCCTCTAAATCTTCTTTTGCACGTGAATATTCCTTCGCCGTACGCAAACGACCTAGTACATCATGCAATGCACCTACATTTGGTGCGATGGACATTTCGTTATCATTTAAAATAACAATCATATTTTTCTTTTCGTGCCCAATATGATTTAGCGCTTCTAACGCCATACCGCCTGTTAATGCACCATCACCAATGACAGGTACAACAAAGTTTTTGTCGCCTTTAATATCACGAGCAGCTGCCATACCCATAGCAGCCGATAAAGAAGTTGAGCTGTGCCCTGTTTCCCACATATCGTGTTCACTTTCCACTAATTTTGGGAAACCGCACAGCCCTTTAAATTGACGTAACGTATCAAATTGACCCGCACGACCTGTTAAAATTTTATGAACATACGCTTGATGTCCAACATCCCATAAAAATTTATCCTTTGGACTATTAAAAGCTTTATGCAATGCAATCGTCAATTCGACAACACCCAGATTCGGTCCAATGTGGCCGCCTGTTGCTGAACATTTTTCGATTAAAAAGGCGCGAATATCTCTAGCTAGCGCCTCTAGTTGCTTTTTATTTAAGTCTTTTAAAAAGGATGGACTAGAAATTTTAGTTAAATCCATCTCATCCACACACCTTTACATTCAGTTTATTCACCACTGTGATTTTCTATTATATCAATGTACAACACAAGACAAAAGTTTAACACATTTTAGTTTGTACGTCTCACAATATATTGTGCAAATAATTGTAGAATCGATGTATCGACTGCTACTTTTTGTAATGCTTCGATAGCATAATGGTAATGTTCATCGAGCTTCTGCTTTGCACCGTCTAATGTAAGTAAAGCTGGGTATGTACTTTTTTCACTCGCTACATCTTTCCCCGCTGTTTTACCTAGTTGCTCTGAAGTACCTTCAATATCTAAAATGTCATCTTGAATTTGGAAAGCTAATCCGATATGGTGTGCATACTCTACTAATGCTTGACGATCTGTTTCTGACGCCCCAGCTAAAACCGCACCTGACTCAATACTATAGCGTAATAGAGCACCTGTTTTGTTCACATGAACTGTTTCTAGCTCTTGTAAATTCAGCATACGCTTTTCGCCGTCCATATCTAAAATTTGACCGCCTACCATACCTTCAGCACCTGCTGCCACGCTTAATAATTCGACTAATTCAATACGTTTTTCTGCAGATACATTTTGTAGGCGTGCTAATACACCAAATGCTAGTGTATTAAGTGCATCCCCTGCAAGTGTTGCCACATCTTCACCGTAGACAACATGGTTAGTTGGTTTACCACGACGTAATTCATCATCATCCATACAAGGCAGATCATCATGAATTAATGAATACGTGTGAATCATTTCAATTGCTGATCCTACTGTATAACTTGCCTCTAGCGGCTGCTTGTACATTTCACATACAGCTGAAACAAATAATGGACGAATTCGTTTTCCGCCAGCTTTTAATGAATATAGCATCGATTCTTTTAATTGCGCTGGCGCCGTAATTTTTTCTACCAGTTCAAATAAAATGGTTTCGATTTCTGGAATTTTAGTATCGATAAATTGTTTTAACGCGTTTTCCATTCGTTACTCTTCTCCATTTCCTTGTTGGAACGGTTCTTTTTCACCGTTTTCTCCAACGATTGAAATTAATTGTTGCTCGGCATTTTGAAGTGTATCGTGACAAAGCTTCGACAGCTCCATCCCTTTTTTATATAAATCAATCGCTTCTTCTAATGGCGCATCGCCTTGTTCTAACTTGCGAACAACTTCTTCTAACTCTGCCATTGCTGTTGCAAATGTTGGTTTTGTCATTTAGAATTCCCCTTCCTTTTGTACATGCGTCTTCACAATTTTTGCTTCTGCATATCCGTCTTGGAATGTCACGTTTACGATATCATTTTGTTGAAGCTCATGAACTGATTTTACTACGTTATTGTCTTTGTATGCCACGCTAAACCCTTTACTCATTAAAGAAAGTGGATTTAACGCTTCCAACATGCGTAACTGATTGGTAAATGCGACTTTACTTTGCGCGAGTTGTTGTTGCATCAAGCGGTTTATCTTCTCTTGATGATGCACTAGTTGCTGTTTAGCACTTGCTAGCTGATGTTGCGGCGAATAAAGCTTCATTTGACCATCAATTGCTTGTAATTTCGACTTTTGGTTTAAAACATACAATTTGGTTGCATTTTGAAGTGCAGTATCCATTTGCACGAGCTTCTCTATAAAAGGACGATACAAACGCTCAGGTGTTGCAAGTGGATACGAATTTTGTAATTTTGTTAATCGCGTGCGTTCAAAATTTAAGTGTGACGTCATCATTTGATGCATTATTGACTGTTTATGCAGGAGTTGCTGATACAACTCTTGCTGATTTGGAACAGCTAATTCAGCTGCTGCTGTTGGTGTTGGTGCTCGCAAATCGGCTACAAAATCGGCAATTGTTGTATCCGTTTCATGTCCAACCGCACTAATGATGGGAATACGACTTTCAAAAATTGCACGTGCGACAATTTCTTCATTGAACGCCCATAAATCTTCAATCGAACCACCACCGCGCCCAACGATTAGCACATCACAAAGCGCTTGATGATTGGCTAAATAAATGTTTTCTGTAATCTTTGATGCAGCACCTGCACCTTGTACAAGTGTTGGGTATATTAAGATTTCAGCCTGTGGGTATCGACGATTAATCGTTGTACAAATATCGCGAATCGCCGCACCCGTTGTCGCTGTCAATACGCCGATTGTTTGCGGATATTGCGGGATTGGTTGTTTGAAATCAGGATTAAAGAGCCCTTCTTTTTGTAAGCGCTCTTTTAGTTGATTAAACGCAACAAATAAGCCACCGATTCCATCTGGCTCCATTGTTTGGGCATATAATTGATAAGCACCGCTCGCTTCATACACATTCACATCTCCGCGAATAAACACTTTCATACCCTCTTCAGGTTTGAATGTTAGTTTAGAAGCTTGTCCTCTAAACATCGTAGCAGCAATGCGAGAGCTGTCGTCTTTTAACGTAAAGTAAATATGCCCCGAACTATGAACTTTCACGTTCGAAAGCTCTCCTGTCACATAGACATCACGTAAATGCGGATCGGCATCAAATTTTCGTTTAATATATTTTGTTAACGCTTTTACACTTAAATATGAAGACGATGACATCGACGTTTGCTCCTTTTTAGTGGATTTTTATGTAGAAAGTGAAAATCACTATTTTGATCAACATCAAAATAGTGATTTTTGAAGTTAGATTACTTCGATTGACGTTCTAACTCTTTTTCAGCAGCTCGAACCGTGTTTTCTAATAACATTGTAATCGTCATTGGCCCCACGCCACCTGGTACGGGTGTAATGTGTGAAGCAATACCGTCTACGTCCTTAAAATCTACGTCGCCGCATAGTTTATTGTTTTCATCACGGTTAATGCCAACATCTATAACTACTGCACCTTCTTTAACATGCTCTTTCGTAATAAATTTCGCACGTCCAACTGCGGCAATTAAAATGTCTGCTTGCTTCGTGAATGAAGGTAAATCTGGTGTTTTTGAGTGCGTATACGTTACGGTCGCATCCTTTTGTAGTAATAGTTGCCCCATTGGTTTCCCAACGATATGGCTACGTCCTACGATAACGGCATGCTTTCCAGCAACTTCTATACCTGAGTGTTCCAATAATTTCATGACCCCATAAGGTGTACATGGCAAGTATGTATCTTGTCCTAACATCATTTTCCCTACACTAATTGGTGAGAAACCATCGACATCTTTTTCTGGAGAAATTGTAGCGATCACTTCATCTTCATTAATATGTTTTGGTAATGGGAGTTGAACGAGTATACCGTGAATATCAGCGCGTTCGTTACATTCACGAATTTTATCTAGTAAAGCTTGTTCTGAAATATCTTCTGGTAATTTTATTAACTCTGAAAACATACCGATTTGCTCACAAGATTTTTGCTTGTTCGCTACATATGTTTTTGAAGCAGGATTGTCCCCCACTAAAATTACTACTAAACCAGGTGTTACCCCGTTTTGTTTTAAAGATTGTACGCGAGTTGCAATTGCTCCTCGGATTTCTTGACCGATTTCTTTACCATTAATAATCGTACTTGACATGTTGATACTCCTTCCAGTGATCACGACAATTTGGAAGGTTGTCTATAATTTGAGTAGACGTCCACATATTTCAATGTACATTTTTTCAAAATGACAACCAGTCCAATTTAAATCTTCATATATTAATCTTATCGAATTGAATACATTGATTGATTTATTGCTCAGTAAATTTCGAAAGTACACCATTGACGAATTTGCTTGATTTTTCATCACCAAAAGTTTTGCAAAGCTCAATTGCTTCGTTCATAACAACTTTATTAGGTGTTGCTTCTTCAAACAGTAATTCATACACAGCTAAACGTAAAACTGTTCTTTCAATTTTTGGAAGACGGCTAATCGTCCATTTTTCTAATCTTTGTTCTAGCGCTGCGTCGATTGCTTCTAAGTTTTCAGTTGTCCCACGAACTAATTGTTCTAAAAAGGCGTTTGACTTTTGCTCTTCTTCAAGTGCATGACCAATTGCCTCTTCTACCGAAAGTTCTGTGCTGTCTAACTGAAACAAAGCTTGTAACGCTTTTTGGCGCGCTTCTGTTCGTTTCATAAGTTAAAGCTCTCCTTCATAAGTAGCATTAGTTCCTATAATAGCATATTTTTATTGTCATCGCACAGATTGAAAGAAAAATTTTAAACGTTAAATTACAAGTACATTTTCTTCTCTAAAATACGCTATTTTACAATAAAAATGTGACATGCTCGAAATTATCAAACATGTCGCACATTCACTATATTAACTTGTTGCCTTGCTTTTTGTATTTTATGCATATTTTAAAATAAAAAAGACTGTGGCAAACGTCATTTATTGTTACTTTTAACGTTGCCAACAGATCTTTTTATAGTATAGATGGAAACAATTAAATCGAATATTTCGTTTTGCATCTGTCGTTTTGCATCTGTCGCTTCGCTTTCGATGCAGAAACAATTAAATTTGATATTCAAATTTAATTGTTTTGTAGCGGAATAATGATTGTGCCTGTTTCACGTTTGCCATCAACGGTTTCTGGAAATTCAAATAAATACGTAACCTCTGTTGTGGATTCTTTTAATACAACAAATTGAAAGTCATGTATATTTTGTATGAAATATTTAATGTCTTGCATGGCCAATATTTCTCCTACCTCTTCATAATGAGCTAATGCTTGCTCAAAATAAGCCATTATTAAATGGATATCTTCATCATTGGCGATACGGATATAATCTTTACTCATAAATTTTTAACTCCTCAAATAGATTAAAACCAATTATATCATAAATCGATTACTAGTTTAAAAAGTAAAAGCGAATCACATTGAAGTGATTCGCTTTTTTAATGACTATTTAAAAACTTGAGCTGCTTTTACTGCTTTATGCCAGCCTTCGAATAGTTCTTCACGGCGTGTTTCTTCCATTTTTGGTTCGAACGTTGTATCAAGCTGCCAATGCTTTTGTACTTCCTCGATATCTTCCCAGAAACCAACCGCAAGACCTGCTAAATAGGCCGCGCCAAGTGCTGTCGTTTCATTTACAGATGGGCGATCAACTGGCACATCTAAAATATCTGACTGGAATTGCATTAAAAAGTCATTCATTACTGCGCCGCCATCCACACGCAATGTTTTTAACTCAATTCCAGAATCTGATTCCATCGCAGACAGTACGTCACGAGTTTGATAAGCAAGTGACTCAAGTGTCGCACGTACAAAGTGCTCTTTTGATGTACCACGTGTTAAGCCGAATACTGCTCCACGCACCTCGCTATCCCAATAAGGCGTACCTAAACCAACGAACGCTGGCACTACATATACACCATCCGTATCATCCACACGTGTTGCATACGCTTCACTTTCTTCTGATTTCCTAAACATACGTAGACCATCTCGTAGCCATTGAACCGCAGACCCAGCCACGAAAATACTACCTTCAAGTGCATATGTTACTTTGCCATCGTAGCCCCACGCAATTGTCGTCAGTAGACCATGCTCTGATTTTACAGCAGCTTCTCCTGTATTCATGAGCATAAAGCACCCTGTGCCGTACGTATTTTTCACCATGCCTTTTTCATAACACGCTTGTCCGAACAGTGCCGCTTGTTGATCGCCCGCAATGCCCGCAATTGGAACCGCATGACCAAAGAAGTGCTTACCTGCAATTTCTCCGTAAATTTCAGATGATGGCTTTACTTCTGGAAGCATCGATGCTGGTACACCAAGAATATCTAGTAGTTCCTCATCCCATTTCAACTCAAAAATATTGTACATCAGCGTACGTGACGCATTTGAATAATCCGTTACATGCACTGCACCTTCTGTTAGTTGCCAAATAATCCACGTATCAATCGTTCCGAATAATAGATTTCCTGCTTCTGCTTTTTCGCGCGCACCGTCAACATTATCTAAAATCCATTTCACTTTTGTCCCTGAAAAATACGCATCAATGAGTAAGCCCGTCTTATCTCGGAATAACTCATTATGCCCTGCTTCTTTTAACTCATTACAAATTTCCGCTGTTTGTCTTGATTGCCAAACGATTGCGTTGTACACGGGCTCTCCTGTATTTTTATCCCACACAACCGTTGTTTCACGTTGATTCGTGATACCAATGCCTTCAATTTGCGTCGCCTTCAAATTGTTTTCTGACAGTACTTTTGCGATGACTGATAAAATCGAGCTCCAAATTTCCTTAGGATTGTGCTCTACCCATCCAGATTTTGGGAAGTATTGTTTAAATTCTTGTTGTGCCACATACGCAACATCACCTTTTTTATTAAATAAAATCGCGCGTGAACTCGTCGTTCCTTGATCTAATGCCATAATAAATTTTTCCATTAAGCTATCCCCTTTTTTGATTGTGTTAGTTGTGCTCCTATTAATATCGCAATAACAACAACTGCGCAAATCCAAAATGCTAGACTATTTTCCTGTAAGAAAAATTGCTTATACACTAAAGCACCAAAAACCGCTCCGATAATCGGGCCAACAATCGGTACCCATGCATACGACCAATCCGAATCACGTTTTCGTGGTATCGGCAATATAAAGTGTGCAATACGTGGTCCTAAATCGCGTGCAGGGTTAATGGCATAACCCGTTGGACCACCTAAACTCATCCCGATGGCAATAATAAGTAGACCGACAAGTATTGGATTAATCCCGTCAGCTAACACATTTCCGCCGAGTGCTAAAATACCAAGTACCAACACAAACGTCCCTATCAGCTCTGTTATAAGATTCGATAATGGGTGACGAATTGCAGGTGCTGTTGCAAATACAGCCAGCTTCGAATCTGCATCATCAGTTTTCGCCCAGTGTGGTAAATACGCAAAGTATACAATGATTGCACCTAAAATTGCTCCGAGTAATTGTGCCAGTATATACATAGGCACCTCAGCCCATTCAAAATTACCGATTGTTGCCATTGCAATAGTCAGTGCTGGATTTAAATGTGCTCCGCCCACGCCGCCCACTGCATAAGCTGCCATTGCAACCCCTAAGCCCCATGCAATCGTAATAACAACCCAACCACCATTTTCAGCTTTAGAAGATTTTAACAAAGAACCAGCGACAACTCCACCACCAAAAATAATCAAAATCATCGTTCCAATTAATACAGCTAAAAAAGTAGACATAGAAATCTCCTCTTTCCTTTATGTTGTGACTTGCCGTATTGCCATCTCTAATTGTTCTGTGTACTGCATTTTTTGTTCTGTTGTCCAGTTAAGATACTGTTCCATTTCAT
>JAZUES010000214.1:0-1880 GCA_045640265.1 Solibacillus sp. | reverse complement strand
TTTTAATTAACAAAACAGGAATGGCGCCTAAGCCTGTACAAAGAGAAGAAAGGATAATAGGTAAATACTGCATTGGAATCCTCCAGAATCGTGTTAATTCATGTTATGTGAAAATTCCAGTAACATGCCCCTAGATGGCTGCATATTGATTCATCAAATACTGATTCGGATTTCTAACTATTTTTAAAATAGTACTATATAAGCCCAATAGAAAAGCCCCGCTTAAATTTGCGAGGCTGGAGCTGTTATTTAGTAAAATCAATTTTCTTCTGTAATAAATAAATTGTGATGCCACCTACTAGCATTGAAAAGGCTTCACCGACTGCAACCATGCCATACGTTGGCCAAAATGGTGCATTAAATATGATCGTGATTTGTGCAGCTACTGTAAACATCGAGGCTGTAAAAATTATGCCGGTTACAATCAATTTCCACACCAAGCTTTTCATATTTTTTGTTAGCATTCGACAAATCATCAATGCAATGAATGTCGCAATACCGCCTACCGGTACATCAACCCACCACATCGGTGATAAGAAATTTGCGATAACTACGCCAAGCGTTACCGCCATAATATAACGTTTATGGAAAAGTGCTAAATAGTTAAACATTTCGGATAGTCTTAATTGAACAGCACCGAAACTAATCACAGCTAAAACAAGTGTCACTGCCACATAAAGCGAAGCAATGATAGCCACCTTAGCCGTTTCATGCACGCTAACACGTGACGTTGAAACAGAAGTTGCCATTATTTAAATTTCCTCCTTTATAAAATAGCTTTTTGCTATTTTACTAATAACTATGACCAAAGGAGCAAGAGTGCTAGTACTCTGCCAAAGTGCCATAGTGTGCTTTTGCACCTTTCTATTATGAAGGAAAAAGTAAATAATGGCAATATTCATCTTTACTTGTTCATCCAGCCGCCATCTATCGGCACAATCGTTGCGTGCATATAATCGCTTGCTTCACTTGCTAAAAATAACGTAATGTTCGCAACTTCCTCAGGCTTTGCCCAACGTTTTGCTGGTGTTTGCTCAGCAACCCATTTCGCCATCTCGCCAGTCCCTTCAAAATCTGCAGCATTCATCGGAGTTTCAATTGCTCCAGGGGCAATGCCGTTAACACGTATCCCGTCTCGACAATAATCGTACGACAGCTGCTTTGTATAACCTATAACAGCATGCTTAGAAGCCGTATATGCTGCGCCACCACCACCTGCAATAAGACCTGCAATGGAAGCCATATTAATAATGATGCCTTGCTTACGTGGTAGCATTTTTTTCAGCGTTGCATTCGTCACGAAATACATACCTTTTACATTCACATTAAAAATACGATCCCAAAGAGCTTCATCCGTTTCCAGTGATTTCGCATAGCCGTCTAGCATACCTGCCGTATTACATAAAATATCGATTTGTTCGATTTGTGCAATTGTTTGCTCAAGGAATTCCTGATCCGTCACACTCCCTACAAAATGCGAGTAGCTTTCCTCCACGACATCGCTTTTCTGAATGTCAATTCCTATTACTTTAGCACCTTCCTGTAAAAATGCCTTCACCTGCGCTCGTCCGATACCAGATGCAGCTCCCGTTACAAGTACTACTTTGTTTTCAAAACGATTATTCATTTATTTATCCTCCATAAAAAGAACTGACCTGCTAGATACAAGTCAGCTCTTAGTATTACGCTGTTACGACTTCCCAATCGTCCGCTAAAATATCACATACTGTTGGTGTAAACATCGTATAGCCTTCACCTGTCACATTAATAACGAAATACGGGTTCATCGATAAACCATCTAATGTCGTTTGCGGCACATACTTTACATATAGCTCTGCTCCGCCCCAGCCTTTACGAATAATTTTCTCTCCATTTTTTAA
>JAZUES010000213.1:0-1586 GCA_045640265.1 Solibacillus sp. | reverse complement strand
AATTGTTGTTGATGCAGGGAAGTTTGATTGGACGAAGGGAAGATACCCAGGTTTTACAGAGCCAGATGCTTCTTATCACGGTATTCGTTACGGAATTGATGCTGCAGGGGCTGCATTTGCCACAAAGCTACGCGTTCAATTGTTACGTGATTTCGGTCCAACATTATCAGCGGACGCAGCATTTAACTTTTTACAAGGACTAGAGACGCTTCATTTGCGGATTGTCCGTCATAACGAAAATGCACAAAAAGTAGCGGAATACTTAAAAAGCCACCCATCCGTGGAATACGTAAATTACAACGGTTTTGGAGAATTTGCAACACATGATTTAGCGAAGAAATACTTAAAAAATGGTTTCGGCTCAATTATTACTTTTGGTATTAAAGGGGGACGTGAAGCAGGGAGAGAAGTGATTGATAACGTGGCATTATTTTCACACGTAGCCAATGTAGGGGATGCCCGTTCACTGATCATTCACCCAGCTTCAACAACGCACCAACAATTATCAACAGAAGAATTAAAAGTAGCCGGCGTTTCGGAAGAGCTCATTCGCTTATCGATCGGCCTAGAAGCTATTGAAGATATTATTGCTGATTTAGAGCAAGCATTAGCAAAAGTAGCTACTCAAAAGGAAGTAGGAACCAACGCTTAATACAATAGAAGAAACTCGCTCACTATTTCTCATTCGAAAAGGGAGCGAATTTTACAAAAATTAATTCCTACTATTTGTATAAGTTTTATTGACAAGGATAAAACCAAGTAATACAATAGGGATAACAAATCAAAAGAAAAGGAGTTGTTCGAAATGGGAAACGTATATAGCGCGCAAAACATTACAGCCTATGTGATTTATGAGTTAAATGATGCAAAGAAATTTGTGAACGCTTGTGGCATCCAACGAATCTTAGCAGATGTAAACTTGATGTGGCACAAAGTGTTTGGGCACAGTGCTTTCTCAGAAACAACTCATAATCTTGCGACATCAGGCTACATCGTAAAAGAAGTAGCAGAGGAATATAAGGACTACGGAGCAGCCCATCTTTTAGAGCCAGCCAAAGAATGGTTTTTAAAATACGGTGAGTTTCAATTAGTGCAACGCCCATTCGCGGTGCCAAACTTCACAGCGAAAGAAGAAATTATAATGAAGAAAGTTTTAACTGCGCATCGATTACGCAACTATCGGCTTGTAAACGTAGCAGTATAAAATATATCCAAACATTAGCGATCCCCCTCGCTAATGTTTTTTTATTTTGGCTATGGTGATTGCCATGGTGATTCGGGAATACCTAGACATTAAAGTTTTTAAAACAATTACAGATACAGAAAATTAACGAAAATCTGCTACCACTAATCTGCTCGGAAGTTGAAGAAACAAGTGTTCCAGGTTGTGAATGAGGTGGTTAAAGAAAATTAAATAGTCTAGGCACTAGACAAATGTAATTTTCTGTTATATACTATATTTAATAAGACGAACTAATACAAGATAACAATAAATTCACCTATTACAAAGAGTATTCGTGTTTTATTTGGTACTTTTTGTAATATGTGAATTTTTTTCGTTTGAGAAAATGTGATCTTATTAAATA
>JAZUES010000212.1:0-2418 GCA_045640265.1 Solibacillus sp. | reverse complement strand
ATGGAAAGATACAACAAAAAATAAGTATAATCTTTGCTACTTCATTTTTAACACGATACCCACACCAAACGGCTAAACAAACTAAAATGTTGCATAATATCCCTCTAAATAATAGTTCTGTTGTTGTCGCAGACATTTTTAGTATCGTCACCTTTTCAACGTAAGCAGCCAAATCACCTACTACATAGCCTGTCATAAAGAAGAACCAGGCACAAACAAGTGCACCAACAAAATTCCCTCCATAACCAATTGTCCATACTTTTACTAAATCTCGCACAGTCGTTCTTTTTTCAAGTGCGCCAATGGTCATCACTAAATTATTGCCTGTAAATAAATCAACGCCCCCTAAAGTCACCATGCAGAGCGCGATACCAAAAGATACCCCTTGAAATATTTTCAGTGTTGGTACTTCTGTTGGTGTTAGTAGTCCTCCTATGACAATAAATGTTAGCATCCCAAATCCAATAAATAACCCCCCATAAAATGCGAGCATTAAATAGCGGGCAATACTACTATTTAAAAGCGTTGCCTTTTTTTCAGCCATTGAAGCGATGGCCTGTATTGTTTCATTCAACTTGATTCCCTCATCCCTATCATTATCACCTAGATTATAACAATAAAATAATATGTTGTAAGCATAAATCAAATATCGCTTCATCAAAATCCATACAATTAGATTGGTACCGCTTATTAAAAAGCTTAAAAACCGAACATTCAGTTTTAATGTTTTACAAAAATTCGTCTATTTAATGTTCATTCTTCTCTCTTATGTTTTTTCTCAAAATAATTTCGTGAATTTTCACACATTTCTATTAAAAGAGTATATTATCAATTTAGATATTCATTTTTTACACAAGGAGTGTTTTTCATTGACAGTAACTACAAAACGCGCATTTAACTTTAATGCTGGTCCATCTGCATTACCATTAGAAGTTTTACAAAAGGCACAAGCGGAACTTGTTGATTTTAAAGGCACAGGTATGTCTGTAATGGAGCTTAGTCACCGCAGTGCAACGTTCGAAGAAGTACATAACGAAGCTATTATACGTTTACGTAAGCTATTCGAAATTCCTGAAAACTATGAAGTCCTATTCCTTCAAGGTGGCGCCAGTCTTCAATTTACAATGATTCCAATGAATTTCCTTAAAGAAGGTCAAACAGCTAGCTACATTCAAACAGGCGCTTGGTCAGAAAAGGCATTTAAAGAAGCAAAACTTTTCGGCACACCGGTAGAAGCAGCCAGCTCAAAAGAAAATAACTATAAAAATATCCCTGCAGTTTCAGAGATTGAAATCGATGAAGATGCAGCTTACATTCATTTAACATCAAATAATACAATCTTCGGTACACAGTGGAAAACATTCCCGACTACTGGTGACATTCCCTTAATCGCGGATATGTCTTCAGATATTTTATCGAAGAAAGTGGATGTTTCTAACTTTGCGATGATTTATGCGGGGGCACAAAAGAACTTAGGCCCTTCTGGTGTCACAGTTGTGATTATTCGTAAAGACTTCCTGGAAAAAGCAAATCAAAACATTCCTACAATGATAAAATACGAAACACATTCGAAAAATAATTCTTTATATAACACGCCACCTACATTTGGAATTTATATGTTAGGTGAAGTGTTAAAATGGGCCGAAGCACAAGGTGGCTTACAAGCAATCGAAAAACGAAATGAAGAAAAGGCAAAATTTATTTATGATGTGATCGACCATTCAAACGGCTTCTACTACGGGCATGCGACAATAGATTCTCGCTCATTAATGAATATTACTTTCCGTGTTGCAGATGAAGAATTAGAGAAAAAATTCCTAGCTGAAGCAAAAGAGGCAGGCTTTGTCGGTTTAAATGGTCACCGTTCTGTTGGTGGCTGCCGCGCATCTGCTTACAATGCTGTACCTGTAGAAACATGTCAAGCACTTGCTGACTTCATGGTGAAATTCCAACAAGACAATCAATAATTCCCCAAAAATTTATATGCTAAAAAAAATATGAGGCTGGGACATAAGTAAAAAATTTAAAGAAATAAGCAAACTATTATGATAAAAAATGATAAATCGAAAATTGATTGGAATGGAGGGTCGACTCCTGGGGGAATAGCGTGACGCCTGAGACTACAGGCTCAGGCCACGCCCCCGGAAAGCGTACCCGGAATGGAAATCAATTTTCTTACGCCGAAAAAATAGCATTTTTCTCATAGAGAAAAATGCTATTTTTGGGTTTTGTCCTAGCCTCTTTTTGTGAATTGCTAGTAAGCTTGATAAAAAGCAATGTTTTGTTAGCTACATCGTGAAAATTTTCTTGCTCTTTTTGCCTTTTGCATAGAATGTCTATTATTTGTCACTAACACGTACGCCGCCTGTAGCGTAGTGGTTTTTCGACATTTCTTCAATAATAATGGATACATTTTCT
>JAZUES010000211.1:0-6626 GCA_045640265.1 Solibacillus sp. | reverse complement strand
AAAGAGCGCCACGGCGGTGATACCACTAATGGTGCCGACAATAAGTGAGAGGAGAATGTCCTTTTTCTCGCGAATAATGAGTAGATAAAGTTCACGCATTAAGAGCACCTCCATTTTTCATCGCCTGATAAAACGCATCTTCTTCCATTGATTCATCTGTGCCACTCGCACGAATTTTCCCGTTTTCAAAGCAATAAATGAAATCTGCATTTTTTAATGTTTCAAATCGATGGGTCACGACAATAATCGTTGCAGACCTTGCCAAACGATTCATCGTTTTCGTAATCATTTGCTCGGTCACAACATCAAGCCCAGCGGTAGGTTCATCAAAAAAGACAAGTGATGGCTTTTGAACAAGGGCACGTGCTATCGCAATTCGCTGTTTTTCGCCTCCAGATAAGCCAATACCACCTTCGCCAATTTTCGTATCAAGCCCATTTGGTAAGCTACCTAGCCAATCCGTCAATTGTGCTTGATACAACGAGGAAACAATTTGTTCATCACTAAAACTTTTCCCCATCACTAAATTATCCCTTACTGTGCCAGCAAACACGAAGGAATGCTGACTAATAAAACACATGGAGTCATACCAGCTCTGTTCATTTATCGTTTGGCGCTCAAGCCCATTAATGAAGATAGAACCTTGATCTAAGGAAACGGTACTTGCAAGCATATGAAGTGCTGTTGTTTTACCATGACCAGTAGGACCGATGAATGCAACTGTTTTATTGGCGGGAATTTCAATCGATAGTGGACCAATTGTTGTGCCATTCTCATAACGATAGGTTGCATCGAGTAATGACAGGCTAGGTGCACCTGCATCTGAAAGCATTCGAGATCCCCAAACTACAGGTATTGATTTTTCTTCAAGCTCTTGTTCAATGAGCTTCATCGCCGCCATACTGCCTTTTCCTGTGTGAAAAGCTGCACCGAGATCCTTTAAAGAATTATAAAACTCAGGAGTCAGTGTTAATACAAAAAACGCGGATGCAAAAGAGAGCGTTTGAAAAATAATCATTTGAAAGCCAATTTCAAGCGCAATAAGTCCCACACCCAGTGTTGTGATGAGTTCGATAAATAATGTGGAGGCGAACGCCACCTTCAATACGGTCATGGTCGTGTTGAGAAACTGATTATTATAAACTTGTAAAACACCGCGTTGTTTTTCGGTTTGTGAAAACAGCTTTAGTGTTTGCAATCCGTGTAGTAAGTCTAAAAACTTCCCTGAAAATCGATTCATTGCATTAAGCTGTTGCTCGGACTTTTGCTTTGTTTGCAGGCCAATAATAATATAGCTAAGGGGTATAAATGGTGCCGTAATCAGTAAAATAAGTGCACTTTTTGGGTTGGTAAACAAAATACAAATAAGCAAAATAATTGGAGCCACTTGTGATTTCATTTTTTGTGGGATGTATTCACGAAAATAGCCGTCGAGTTCGTCCACGGTGTCGACATATAGTGAGATTTTGTGCCCAGTCTGCTCGCGTTTCATCATTTCAAATGAGTCCAAACGCCACTTTGTTAACAACATGTCACGAATGGTGTTTTTCGCATAGGCAGCATAGTGATTCCCGAAATGATTGAAAAAGTATTGGGCAAGCAGGCGAAGAAGCATCGCAACACCTAATAACATGAAGTAGGGGAATGTTTCTGGAAAAGCCAACTTTTGAATAAACACCGTATCGACAATTTTAACAATGCTAAAGCCTTGTAGCACAATCGCAGCACTAAAAAATAAAGCAATGATCAAAAAAATTAGCTGATAGTGTTTGTACTTATGTAACCGTTGTAAAAATTCACGCATTAAAATCCCCCCGAAATCCACTCACTTCCTTATCTATTTCTTTTTTTGGTGCAATGTAAACAAAAAAACCAACAAAATCCAAATAAAGGACTTCGTTGGTTGTGTTCAATTATTTTAAGTTACTTGCAATGGCTAATGCTTGTGTGAAATCTTCTATTAAATCATCTTCATTTTCTAAACCAACAGAAAAGCGAAGTAACCCATCTGTAATCCCACGTTTTGCACGTTCTTCAGGCTCCATTGCCGCGTGACTCATTTTGGCAGGGTACGATAAAATCGATTCAACACCACCAAGGCTAACTGCGAATACAGGGATTTTCATTGCCTCAACGAATGCTTTTGCCACCGTGTAACTCGGTAAGCTAAACGATAGCACTGCACCAGCAGATGTCGATTGACTGGCATGAATGTCGTAGCCTGGATGTGATTCAAGGCCTGGGTAAAATACTTTTTCCACGAGTGGATGCGCTTCTAAAAACTTTGCAATACGCATGGCAACACGGGATTCCTCATTAAATCGTACCGCAGTTGTTTTCATATTTTGAATGAGAGTGAAGCTATCTTGCACACCAAGTACAGAACCAAATGAGTTTTGAATGAAATAAATGCGGTTTGCTAGCTCCTCATCCTTCGTAACAACAAGTCCGGCTACAATATCCGAATGACCTGATAAAAACTTCGTCGCGGAATGGATTACTACATCGACCCCTAATTCAAGCGGTCGTTGGTGGAGTGGTGTCATAAACGTATTATCTAGAAACGTCATTGCACCGTGGGATTTAGCAATTTCTACAACTGCACGAATATCTGTAATACCAAGTGTTGGGTTTGACGGTGTTTCAATGTATATGAGTTTTGTTTCTGGGCGAACAGCAGCCTTTACAGCTTCAACATCAGTAAAGTCAACAAATGTATGTGTAATACCGTAGCGCGGCAATACTTTTGTCACGAAACGATAGGTACCACCATAAACATCTTCCGTAATGACTAAATGATCGCCTGCAGATAAAATCATGAAGCAAGCAGATACAGCCGCCATTCCTGTGGCAAATGCAAATCCACGTTTTCCACCTTCAAGCTCTGCAATCGCTTTTTCAAGTGCTGCACGCGTAGGGTTACCAGAACGGGCATAATCATATTCCCCAAACTCATCAATGGATTCTTGATGGAACGTAGAAGATAAATACATCGGTACATTCACAGCACCTTTTTTATCACGATAGCCTTCACGAATCGCCCCATGTATAAGCGCAGTTTCTATACGACCTGTCATGCAAATTCACCTCGCAATGTTTCAAATACTTGCTGTAAATCTGCAATAATATCATCGGCTTCTTCAACACCAATCGAGAAGCGTAGTAAACGGTCACAAACACCGCGCGCGACTCGTTCCTCATAAGGAATATCGGCATGCGTTTGTGTAGCAGGGTAGGTAATAAAGCTTTCAATGCCACCTAAGCTTTCCGCAAACGTAATCAGCTTCATCGCTTTTAAAAATGGATTGACCATCGCTGCATCTTTCACGCGGAATGACAGCATACCACCTTTACCTGTATATAAAACATCTGAAACAAGGGGCTCTGATGCTAAATAGGCCGCTACTTTTTTGCCATTTGCATCATGTTGTTTTAAACGTAAGTGAAGTGTTTTTAATCCGCGGATTAATAACCAAGAATCCATTGGAGACAGTACCATGCCAATGCCGTTATGAAGGTAGCCAATTTGTTCACAAAGCGCTGCCCCCTTTGCAACTACTAAGCCAGCAAGAACGTCATTATGACCGCCGATATATTTTGTTGCACTATGGATAACGATGTCTGCACCAAGCTCAATCGGACGTTGGAAGTACGGTGTGTAGAACGTATTGTCGACAATTAATAGTAAGCTATACTTTTTCGCTAATGCCGCATATGCCACTAAATCGATTTCCTGCATTAATGGATTTGTTGGTGTTTCGATGAATAATGCTTTTGTATGTTCATTAATTAAGCCTTCCACTTCATCGATATTCATAAACTTATTGTAAACAGGCTTAATGTTGTATGTATCCGCAAATGTTTTGAATAAACGGTATGTCCCGCCGTATAGATCATCTGGTACGATTAATTCATCACCTGGTTTGAAAATGGATAATACCAGTTGAACAGCGGCCATGCCCGAGCTACAGGCAAAACCTGCGTCTCCACCTTCTAAGTCAGCAATGCCGTTTTCTAAAATTTCGCGTGTTGGGTTTTTAGTTCGTGTATAATCATAGCCAGTAGATTCGCCAATACCAGCATGCTTGTATGCAGTAGACATATAAATCGGTGGGTTGACCGCACCTGTTTTAGGGTCGCTTAAATTACCAAGTTGTACGAGTTTCGTTTCAATCGAACGTTGTGACATAAAAACACTTCCTTTTTAAATTTACGAAACATTATGAATGAATCGATTATTAACTCAATTTATCATGATAAACTAAATGGGACAATAGAGGATTTATTGATTTTTACTAATGACAAGAAGGGGGATTTTTAGGAATTATGTGATTTCAAGAAAAAATGGAGGATGAATCATGAAAAAAGCGATTATTTTTGATATGGACGGTACACTTTTTCAAACAAATTTAATTTTAGAGGAAGCATTAGAGCGTACTTTTGAAAAGTTACGTTCTAAAAAGTTGTGGAATGAGGCTACACCCATTGATACATATCGCCAAATTATGGGCGTACCACTTCAAGTAGTTTGGCAAACGCTATGTCCAGAGCATTCCAAAGAAGTTAGAGAGCAAAGTAATGCATGGTTCCATGAACAGCTCGTTCAATTGATTCGTTCTAAAAAGGGAGCTTTGTATAAGGGTGTAGAAGATACTTTAATAAAGTTAGCGGTAAATCATCCGATATATATCGCGAGTAACGGTCAAACACCGTATTTACAAGCAATCTATGAAACGTATGAATTGCAGCAATGGGTTATCAAATTTTATAGCATTGATGGAATTGAATCTGGCAATAAGTCTGAACTGGTTCAACGAGTTATTGAGGAAAATCAATTGGAGACGGGTTATGTCATAGGAGACCGGCTTTCTGATTTTGTTGCAGCAAAGGACAATGGGTTCCAATCAATTGGCGTACGCTTTGATTTTGCGCAGGAAAATGAACTTGAAAAAGCAGATGTTGTGGTCAATCACTTTGAAGACATTTTAGCGGTGATCAAATAAAAAAATCCTAGAATGGCCATTAATCTGGCATTCTAGGATTCGAAAATTATGCTTGTCCGTTTTCTTTTTTAAGTAAGTCACGGATTTCTTTTAATAGTTCTTCTTTTGTATCAAGTTCTGGTGTTGGATCTTCTACAACTTCTGCATCTTTTTTACGATTGAGTTTCGTAATTATTCGTAAAACCACGAAAATCGCAAACGCAATAATTAAGAAATCAATAATTGATTGAACGAATACCCCAAGTGCAACTTGTGCATCACCTGAACCAAATTTCCATTCATTTGTTAAGTCAATACCGCCAGTTAACATGCCTACTAATGGCATAATAATATTTTTAACTAATGAGTCTACGATTTTACCGAAAGCAGCACCGATTACAACGGCAACAGCTAAGTCCATGACATTGCCTTTCATGGCGAACTCTTTAAAGTCTTTCCACATAAGAACAGCTCCTTTTGACAATATTTCCTACGAATTCCTATTGTACCGATAGTTATTATAAAATTCAACTATGGAAATAGTAGAAATAACATTTATAATATATAGTAATACATAGTAAATTTAGCAATTTTTTTAACTAGTAAATATGAAACAAAGATTGGTGGCGACTATGGCAACAAAGAAGAAAAAACCGCTTTTATCACCAAATGCTAAAATCTTTTTAATTGTATTATTAATTCCTATCGCATTAACGATTTATATTTTTGCCTTTTTTAGCTGGCAGCAAATTAAAGGTTTGCCGTTTTTTAATGAATTTACTGAGAAATCGGTGTACCAGCAAATCCAAGAGCAATTTGATTTGGAGATTCCGATTGAATACATACCTGTCTATGTAGCAGCAGAAAAAAAATATAATGTGCCGTGGACATTATTGGCTGCACATCATCGAGTGGAAACGCGCTTTTCATCATTGAAAAAATTAGAGTCTCCAGTCGGTGCAGAAGGGCATATGCAATTTATGCCGTGCACGTTTGTAGGTTGGAAGCACCCGTCTTGTAAAGGGCTAGGACAAGGTGAAATCACTGAAAAAGAAAAAACAAATCCAGCAGTTATCAAGAAATATGGTGGCTATGGTGTCGATGCGAACGGAGACGGTGTCGCGGATCCTTATGACATCGAGGATGCAGTGTATAGCACGGCCAATTTTTTGTCTAGGGCTGGCGTAAAAGAAGGCCAAATTCAAAAAGCCGTCTTCCAATACAATCATAGTAAGAAATATGTTCAAGATATCCTACATTATTATAATTTATATACAGATTATGGTGATCAGCTTAAGCAACTTGCATTGGAAGAAGCCAAATAAAAGAATGTGACTAAGAGGTAGCGTAAGAAATATGCAGATAGCAGTGTTCCAAATACGACTAAAACATTGCTAGGACTGAATTTTGAAGAATGTGCATAAAACATTATAAATAATGTTCCAACAAAAAAGCTACAAACGCTGTAAAATCAACGTTTGTAGCCTTTTTGATGTTTCCAAACTTTATTTGGGAACGTTTATTAGGTTTACTTTGAATAGTCTATACAATATTATAAAATACTATCCTAACCTAGTATAAAAAAGAATGAAGCTTAATATTATAGATATTTGAATGATAATCCCAACAACACTACAAATTAAA
>JAZUES010000210.1:0-5706 GCA_045640265.1 Solibacillus sp. | reverse complement strand
ACAAACATTGTATATGCGATTTCGAAATTATTATCTTTTTCTTTGATAGTATCAATTTTGACATCGTTTAACTTCACATCAGTTTGGTTTTCAGTGGCAAAGTGATTTGGAAAATTAAAGATTCCGTTCTTTACATGTTTTTCATATACTTCTTCATTTACGTAAGGTTTTACGTCCTCTAAAAGCTTTGAATAGTCTGTCGGGTTCTGTGAATCTGCTGTATAAATTATAGTTTTATACTCTTTTAAAAAAGCTTTTATATCATCTTCACTTACACTTTTATCTTTTTGACAGGCACTCAATCCAATAACCGAAATGACCATCAACAATAATAAAGTTAATTTTTTCATCATGCATTCCCCCTTCATTGTATTTTACCTAATCATATATTTAAATGCACTTCTATACAAAATAACGTTCCCAAATCAAAGTTTGGGGACAGTTTAAAAAGGCACAAACGTTGATTTAACAGCGTTTCGTGCTTTTTTTTGTGAACGTTTTTTATACCATATTTTATACGGATGGCTCAAATAGTTGATACAACTGTATTTTGCTTGTTGGAAGTGTTCTCTATCTTGCATAAAATCGTGTATATTCCTTATTGTTGTAAATTCATATTTTTCTTACTATACCCAAAATGGGAAACCACAATAAATCAGATTCCCCAAATTATTTAATAACAACAATTAAATTTAACAGAGCCAAAAAATAAAGTGAAGTTAGGAATGGGAAAAGTTAGACGGCTATTTTGGATTGATCAAGAGAATTTTGAATGAAATAGATTAAAAAAGGGGTTTTAATATTTAAAATGGAGGAAACATAAACAAAAAAGAGTAGGTGAACGTATTGCAAACGGCATTGAAATATTTTCGTCAGGCACACTTAGAGTATTTATGGCTCCATATACTTGTCGCAATCGTATTAATCGTCACTTCTGTCTTTTGGTTTGTCTTGCCTTATTTTATTATTAGTTATGGTCTTTTCGATACATTGTTCCAGCAATTGATGTTTGTTTTCGGTTTGTTTTTATTACCTTCCTTCATCATAACGCTGCATTGTTGGTTCATTAATTTCAAGGCAGCATTACATTGGAAAAAAAATCACCCGAATGAAAATGTAGTACGCTGGCTTGTGAAATTTCAGTCGCTGACAATTGCGATTGTGATGGTTTTTACGGCAGTCATTACATCTAGTTTGTTTTTTATCGATTCAATTCGTTAATCTATTTTTCGCTTAGTATTTCTGGATTTCGATACTTTTTACTTCTTCACATATGTCTCACAGCTTCGTCAAAAAAAGTTCACAGATTAAAAAGCAGTAATGTTCTGTAAAATTTGGTACGATTGAGGCATCAATGTAAGGGAGATCAAAGACAACATGAATACAGATTTAAATATCTTCTTGGCATTCGGTGCTGGGTTTTTAAGTTTTATATCGCCATGCACCTTGCCTCTTTATCCGGCCTTTTTGTCATATATAACGGGTATGACTTTTGATGAGTTGAAAAACGAGCGCGGTATGATGCAAAAACGGGCTATTATACATACACTATGCTTCCTTCTTGGTTTTTCAATCATCTTTATAGCCATTGGATTTGGTACATCACTTGCACAAGCCTTTTTCATTCAATATAAGGATTTGATCAGACAAGTTGGCGCCATTCTAATTGTCGTTTTTGGATTAATGATTGTTGGCTTATTACAAGTTGATGTCTTGATGAAGGATCGTAAATTCCAATTTAAAAATCGCCCTTCAGGTTACTTAGGGTCGGTGCTAATTGGTTTAGCATTTGCAGCGGGCTGGACGCCATGTACGGGGCCTATTTTAATGGCAATTATCGCATTAGGAGCGACAACGCCTGATGCAGCCATTTGGTATATGCTTTCTTATTTCTTTGGCTTCGCGATTCCATTCTTTATCTTGTCATTCTTTATTACACGTTTAAGCTGGATTCGTCATCATAGTCAAAAAATTATTAAAGTTGGTGGCTGGATTATGATCGGCTTAGGTATATTATTATTCTTTGATGGGTTAACGTACATTATTACAATTTTCTCACCAATTTTCGGCGGTTTTACAGGCTTCTAATAGTTACATGGACAATGTGAAGTGCTATAATTATGAAAGTGAAGTGAAGGAAAAATGCCAACTGTTCTAATTGTAGATGATGCACTTTTTATGCGAGTTACAATTGGCAATATGCTAAAAGAATGGGGCTTTGACGTTGTAGGGGAAGCAAGTAATGGTAAAGAAGCGGTTTCACTATACGGACAATTAAAGCCAGATTTAGTAACAATGGATGTAACGATGCCAGTCATGACAGGACTGGAAGCAGTGAATCACATCATTTCCGATGATCCAGATGCTAAAATCATTATGATTACAGCATTAGGGCAGCAAAAGAAGATTAAAACGGCGATTAAAAGTGGCGCAAAGGATTTTATTACAAAGCCATTTAAGCCAGAATTGTTAAAAGAAGTCGCCTTTAATGTATTAGATACTGTAAAAAATTAGTCAATAAAAGAGGAGGAATATAATGTTTGACAATATACCTTCTTACTACTTAGTAATTGGTTCAACTATTATGGCCATAGTGATGGGTACGTTTGTGATGTTTATCCGATTACGTGCACAGAAAAAGCCAGTATCAACTAAGAAAATACTCATTCCTCCGTTTGCGATGTCAACAGGAGCATTAATGTTTATTTTTAAAGAGTTTCGAGTTGAGCCTACACAAATTTTAGAAGCAGTTGGTATTGGGTTGGTGTTCTCGATTGTATTAATCGTATCGTCGAAATTTGAAATTCGAGATGGCCAGATTTATATGAAGCAATCGAAGGCATTTCCATTTATTTTAATCGGGTTATTAGTTTTACGTGTCATTCTAAAACTAATGTTCTCGGATACTTTAGATGTTGGGGAACTTGCAGGAATGTTCTTCATATTAGCATTCTCAATGATTTTACCGTGGCGTATCGGGATGCTCATCAAATATAAGAAAATCGAAAAATCACATATTGTGGCATAAGAAAATCCTTACAAGGCGCGCGTGCTTTGTAAGGATTTTTTTTCGTTTATGCATCAAATAAATGTTCATACGGTGTCGTATCAATTTCCATTTGATTCATTTTTTTTCGTAAAAATTTATGGTCACGCTTTGGTGATGCGATAATATAGCCGCGAATGATTAAATCTAAATTGATCTCCGTTGCTTTTTCCTCTAACGCAAGTTCTCCAATTTTCCCCGCAATTTTTTCCTTTGCCACTTGGCGGAAAAGTTCTGGTACTGGACTCACTAGTTCTCCTAATAGTTCCTTCTCTTCATCGCCCCACATATGTATCGTTTTGTCTAAATAAATGTTTTGCCAATCTAAATCTGACTTACCATCTTGTTTCGGGAGCGATTTTAAAAACTTGCGGAACATGAAGAAGCCGCCAATGCCCATTAACGAAATGAGTACAACAACCCAAAATAAAATGAACCATAAAAACCAGCCATCTAAGCCCAAAATTTTCACCTCTTTACTTACTTTAATGTCTATCCCGTATTAACTGGCAGTAATTTATCTATCCCGAATCAAAGCGACAGATACATGATTCTAACTTCAAAGTTCAGAGTATCAGGGAAGAACTGCCAGTAAAAGCCCGATTGGTTGAAGTTTCACTTTATTATATAATTTTTTGTAAAAATTTACATCGGGATTGTCCCTTTTTTTGAATAAAAAAGCTATATATAAGGCAAGGAGGTGATCAACATGAATGAATTCGGATTTGTTTCAGCAACAATGACGGTATTTTATAATGCGGGCTTAGATGAATTGAATGAGCCAGTCATTAAAAGTGCAACATACCGCAGTATTGCATCAAGCGCTTCGGCAACACAAATGCAAACAGTTGCGCAAGCGTTAATCGGTCTAACGGATTACGGCTATGTGAACACAGTGAAAACGCAAAAAGATTTAATCGCTTAAGGAATTTTGCGATTAGTTAGAGGGGAGGTGACAAAATGAGCCAAGTTTTACAATTAACATTCACTAATGAGTTAAATAAGACGCTAACTTTAAATATCGAAAATCCAAAAGCTAACTTAACGGAAGCAGAAGTTAATGCAGCCATGCAAACAATCATCGAGCAGGCTATATTTGAAAAGGAAGGTTTCGTGTTTAACAGTAAAAAGTCTGCGCGCATCGTAGAACGCAATGTAACACCAATTGAATTGAATGTATAACGAACAAGCCGGTGAAGCGTCAAAACTTTGCCGGCTTTTCGATTAGGATGAGAGGGGGTATTTTCATGGAACAGTGGATTACGATTCTTCAAGAAGTAAGTTTTCCAATCTTTATTTCATTTTATTTGTTATATCGCATTGAAACGAAGCTTGAAGCCATTCATACTGCACTTGTATCGATGAATCGCCAGGCAAACGCATAGCATTTGTGAAATCTCCCTTCACAAAACCGACACACAAACTTTCGACGGGAATGTATTGTGTAAATTCTTTACATTCGCTAAGATGAAGGTAAGATTTCGAGAGTGGAGAGAGAGACATGAAAAAAAAATCACTCGCACTTGCCATGCTGCTCGTAGTGGCAACGGTGTTAAGTGCCTGTAGTAACTATCAATTCAAACCAACAACGAACTATGAAATTTCTGATTTTACAGCGATCGACCAGCGCGGTGAGGAAGTTACCTTAGATAGCTTGAAGGGTAAACCGTGGCTTGCGATGTTTATTTTTACAAACTGTACGTCGATTTGTTCACCAATGACCTACAATATGAAGCTTATTCAAGACGAATTAGTGAAAAAGGGAATTGAAGATTTCAATATCGTCGCGTTCTCAATCGACCCTGCTTATGACACACCAGAAGAACTGACGAAGTATTTACAACGTCACGGTGCGCCTGATGAATCAAAATGGCATATGTTAACAGGCTATGATCAAAAATTCATCGAACAATTTGCAGCAAATTCATTTAAATCATTAGTGAAGGCAGATCCTAACAGTGACCAAGTGATCCATGCCAATACGTTTTACTTAGTCGATGAAAAAGGCATTGCCGTGAAAAACTACACAGGTTACTCGCAAACAGAAGACGGCGTACCCTATGATACGATTGCGACAGATTTAGAATCATTAATTGAAGAACGATTAGGGAAATAATGAAGGAAGCATAGGCATCTACCTGTTTATGCTTTTTTATTTTGTGATTCAAAGGGATTCCTATTTAATCAAGTCCGTTCTGCTAAGCTACGGGGGACGCTTTCCTGGGGGCGTGGCTCCATCTAACTTGTTACTGTGATTAACCAATTTATTAATGAAATGGTGGATTTTAACTAATCATTACATAAATTTCTCCGATATTATAGTTAGTTAGGGAATGCAAGAACCATAGTTGCTACTGAATATTAATGAAAAATGTTCTACAAAATGACAATTAATGTACGAATTTGCATAACAACCCCAATTTACTTAGATAAACAGGTACACTAAAATTATACATATTTTGTAAGGAGATGGATTACATATGGACTATAAAAAGATTTTAGCCGCAACAGCAGTGACATCTGCAGCGATTGTTGTGCCAGTGGTGGCGCAGGCGGAGGAAGAGGAAGTAACAGAAATTGAAGTTACTACTAATAGTGGATTAATTAGCGAAACGAACTCTGTATTTGGAAAAACAATTAAAGCCAATAATAAAATTGAT
>JAZUES010000209.1:0-4954 GCA_045640265.1 Solibacillus sp. | reverse complement strand
ATTATGCAACAAATTGGTTGGTTTATGTTCAGGGATATACTGGACGTAAGCCAACCATTTTTTGATTTTGACGCGTATTTATAGCAATTACTTCAATCTTGAACGTAAAGCGAGCGACGGTAAATTAACCCTATGCATACTTTGTTTAATTATTTTAATGAAGTAGCGTACAAATACATTGACATATACCCCATGGGGTACTAATATAAGCTTATAACTTTTTAAGAGAGGTGAATGTTGATGATGTACGATGATAAAGTGAAATTGCGTTTAAAAAAAGCAGATGGTCAATTAAATGCAATCTTACGTATGATGGAAGAAGAAAAAGATTGTAAAGATGTGATTACACAATTAAGTGCAGTTCGTTCAGCTGTTGATCGTACAATTGGCATTATCGTTGCAGAAAATTTAGTAGATTGCATCTCAGAAACGCAATCAAAAGACGAAAAGGATCTGTTAGTAAAACAAGCGATTGAGTTATTAGTAAAAAGTCGATAAGGCTTTTTATTTTTATAAAATTATATACCTATACGGGTATAGGGACTAAAGGAGAAGAACTATGAGTACAATCATAATAATAGCGATGGTAGTATTGTTTTTCATGTGGCGTCTGTTGCCGGCTAAAGGCATAAACTCCATTACAACAGCCAAACTTAAAGAGATGATAAACGATAAAGATAAATTATTTATCGATGTGCGTACACAAGGTGAATATAAAGCACGCAATATTCGTCAATTCAAAAATATGCCTCTTGGTTCCGACTATTCAAAATTACCAAAGGATAAAGAAATAGTGGTCATTTGCCAAAGCGGTATGCGTTCTCAACAAGCATGTAAACAATTAAAAAAATTAGGTTTTGAAAAGGTAACGAATGTCCGTGGCGGCATGCGTACTTATTAGGAGGAAAATAAAAATGAAAACAATTCAAGCACAAGAAGTTCAAGAAAAATTAGAAGCTGGAGAAGCATTAAAAATAATCGATGTTCGTGAAGTAGACGAAGTTGAAGAAGGACATATTCCGGGCATTATTAACATCCCACTTGGTTTACTTGAATTTAAAATGAATGAATTAGATAAAAAAGAATCTTATATTATGGTTTGCCGTTCAGGTGGTCGAAGTAGTCAAGCAACAGCATTTTTAGAATCTCATGGATTTGATGTAACCAATATGGCTGGCGGAATGCTTGGTTGGAATGGCGAAGTCAAATAACCGTATATTTTATAAAATAAAACATACCCTATTCGGTAACGTTGGAGGAAGTACATGATTCAATCAGATGTTCAATTAAATGCGAAAGGCTTAGCCTGTCCTATGCCGATTATTAAAACAAAAAAAGCGATGCAACAACTTGCGGAAGGCCAAGTATTAGAAGTACAAGCTACAGATAAAGGATCCGTAGCTGATTTAGCTGCTTGGTGTAAAGCCGTTGGACATCAATATATTGGTTCTCGTGAAGAGAATGGCGTTCTCTTTCATTATGTTCGCAAATGTAATCCAGAAACAAGTGACAAACTAGAAAAAACATTTGAGTATACAATTTCACCCGAGGAAGCAGTGAAAGCATCTGGTCTAATTTTAGACGTTCGAGAAGCAGCCGAGTTTGCATTCGGTCATATTCCAGGAGCAAAGTCAATTCCATTAGGGGAATTAGCGGACCGATTAGACGAACTTCCTAAAGAAGAACCAGTTTACGTGATTTGTCGTACAGGCACACGTTCAGATTTAGCAGCAAAACAGCTTGCAACAGCGGGCTTCAAATATGTTAGAAACGTTTTACCAGGCATGAATGCATATAACGGTGAACTAAAGAAAGAGGTTAAATAAAATGTCAAACAAAGTAGCAATTATCGCAGCAAATGGTGGATTATTTGATGCATACAAAGTATTCAACATTGCAACAGCAGCAGCCGCTTCTGAAAAGGAAGTAGCAATTTTCTTCACATTTGAAGGGTTAAATTTAATTCATAAAGAAGCAATGCACAACTTAGAAATGCCAGTTGGGAAAGAACATTTTGCTCAAGGTTTTGAAAAAGCACAGGTACCATCGATTCCACAATTAGTAGAAATGGCACAAGAGCTTGGCGTGAAATTTATTGCTTGTCAGATGACAATGGATGTTATGAGCTTAACAAATGAAGATTTAGTAGAGGGTATCGAAACCGGCGGCGCTGTTACATTTTTAGAATATGCAAAAGATGCTGCACCAACATTAACATTCTAAAACAATCTTGTAATGAAACATGCTAATTATTTGGTTCGGGGAGCAAGGGCTACCCGAACTAAAAAAATCTAAAAATTATACCTATGGGGGTACAAAAGTATGGCAGTAAATACTTGGACAGCAGCACAAATTGCACGTTATGTCATTGAAAACAAAGATTTATTTATTTTAGATGTACGGAATCATGATGCATTTGCAGATTGGAAAATTGAAGGACATAAATTTGAATACTTAAACATTCCTTACTTCGAGCTTCTTGACGGTGTAGAAGAAATATTACCACAAATTCCAACAAATAAAGAAATATTAGTTGTCTGTGCAAAAGAAGGCTCATCACTTATGATCGCAGAAATGTTATCAGATGCAGGGCGAACTGTTGCGTACCTTGAAGGCGGTATGAAATCTTGGTCTATGTACTTAGAGCCTATTAAAGTGGGGAATCTTGCTAATGGCGGAGAACTATATCAATTCGTTCGTTTAGGAAAAGGCTGTCTATCTTACATGGTAATTTCAGAAGGAGAAGCAGCGATTATTGATGCAGTGCGGTTTACAGACGTATTTATAAAATTTGCGGAGAGCAAAGATGTAAAGATTAAGTATGTATTTGACACACACTTACATGCAGATCATATTTCAGGTGGCCGTCATATCGCAAGTCTTACGGATGCCACTTATTACTTACCTCCAAAAGATGCAGATGAGGTTGTATTTCACTATACACCACTGACAGATGGTTTGACGGTGAAGCTTGGTGCATCAAAAATAGAGGTTGGTGCACTTTATTCGCCAGGTCATACAATTGGTTCAACTTCCTTTGTAATCGATTCGAAATATTTATTAACAGGTGATATTTTATTCATCGATTCAATTGGTCGTCCTGATTTAGCAGGACTTGCCGAAGATTGGGTTAGTGATTTACGTGACACTTTATATCGCCGCTATCGAACATTAGCAGATGATTTAATCGTATTACCGGCACACTTTATGAAGATCGAAGAACTTAATGAAGACGGGACAGTTGCAAAACGATTAGGAAATCTGTTTGCAGAAAACCACGGTTTAAATATTGAGGATGAAGAGGTCTTCCGCAAAATGGTAACAGAAGGTCTTCCACCACAGCCAAATGCGTACCAAGAAATCCGACAAGTTAATATGGGGAAAATCACACCCAATGATGATGAACAAACGGAAATGGAGATTGGACCGAATCGTTGCGCTGTGCGTTAATGATATCGTTCCAATCAGAGGAACAAATGCAAATGCGCCACGTCCTGTGGCAACGCTAATGGGAATCACTTTAATAGGAAAGAGGATTACAAAATGAATAGTACAAAATCTTTAGACGTAAAAGGCTTAGCATGTCCAATGCCAATCGTTCGAACAAAAAAAGCGATGGATACTATGAAATCTGGCGAAATATTAGAAGTGCTCGTTACAGATAAAGGGGCACTAAATGATATCCCAGCCTGGGCAAATTCTGTTGGAAATAAAGTAATCGAACAAAAAGTAGAAGCAGATGTGCTGACCTTCTACATTCAAAAAGCATAAAATCAAATAGCGAGTAGAGCAATTCTACTCGTTTTTTGATGAGAAAGAAGGTTTAACATGGATATCTCGATCACATTTATCCTTGTCATATTTGCACTAGGATTTGTCGGCTCTTTTTTATCGGGGTTACTAGGAATTGGGGGAGCAATTATTAAGTTCCCTATGCTTTTATATATTCCGCCCTTATTCGGTTTAACTGCTTTTACAGCGCATGAAGTGTCAGGGATTAGTGCAATTGAAGTATTCTTCGCATCGCTTGCTGGAGTTTTAGCCTATCGAAAAGGTGGCTATTTGAATAAAGAACTCATTCTTTACATGGGGAGTGCAGTTTTAATAGGAAGCTTCATTGGAAGTTTCGGTTCCAACCTTCTAACTGAAAATGTCATAAACATCGTGTATGGGGTCTTAGCATTAATTGCAGCTGTGATGATGTTTGTTCCTCGTAAAAATATAGACGAAAACGTGCACCAACCAATTCAATTTAATCGAATAGTAGCGAGCATCCTTGCTTTAGTAGTCGGAATTGGTTCAGGAATTGTCGGAGCTGCTGGTGGTTTTTTATTGGTTCCAATTATGCTCACTATTTTAAAAATTCCTACACGAATAACCATTGCTACAAGCTTAGCTATTGCGTTTATCTCTTCAATCGGCAGCAGTGTCGGCAAAATTTTAACGGGACAAATCGAGTATGGACCGGCCTTCATTATGATAGTTGCAAGTTTAATTGCAGCGCCACTGGGGGCAAAGGTTGGGAAAAAATTGAATACAAAAATGTTGCAAATGTTATTAGCACTTATGATAGCGGGTACCGCAATTAAAATTTGGATAGATATACTGGTAAAGTAAATTTTACTAGGAACAAAGCTACGAATAACATGTGAAAAAAATGGATATATTGGGGAGATGAGGACAAATAGAAGGGAGAAGATTAGATGGCTACTAATGGTGCAAATACCTCCAATTCTTACAAGCAATCTGTTTATTCAAGCCGTAATTTTTGGTCGGGTTTGTTATTTGGAGTGGGGTTAATAGCTTTCGTAGATGAGGCTGTTTTTCATCAGCTTTTGCATTGGCATCATTTTTATGACAAGTCTACAACGGATATTGGCTTGATTTCTGATGGTTTGTTTCATGCTTTAAGCTGGTTTGCCACGATTGCAGGCCTATTTTTATTTGCTGATAT
>JAZUES010000208.1:0-3370 GCA_045640265.1 Solibacillus sp. | reverse complement strand
AATTTTCGAAAAGCCTCATCTGCCAGGTAATACTGAAGCATGGGTATCCATCATGGCATTAAGTATCCTTTGCAGTGCGATTGGATTTATCGGCCAAGCTGTAGCACAAAAGCATACCACTCCAACGCACACAGGTCTTATCTTTTCATTGGAACCCGTTTTTGCAGCGTTATTTGCGTTTATTTTTATCGGTGAAATACTTCCAGCAAAAGGATACATAGGGGCAATTCTTATTTTGATAGGTGTTTTAACTGCTCAGTTCAATTTCAAGAAGCCATTTATGGGGAAAAGATTCACTCAATCAGTTGACGGGTCTAAAGTGTAACTTTGAGTGTTCTTTGTTGCGCGAAATTTAATCTTTCCTATCCAAATGGGGCAACTCACTTCCACAAATTTTTGGCCAGCTTTAATTTTAAAGCAACAAGAAAAAAGAACGATTTCCACCACCTGGAATTCATTCTTCTTTCATTTGTATCTGAGTTTTCTTTTTCTGAGCTTCAAAGAGTGTATCTAGCTCTTTAAATAAAAGCCACTCTATTGAAAAGAATGGCTTCTGGGTATTTCATTTAAAGCAGTCGTTTTATATATGGGCCGTTTAGAGATAATTCTATGAGCGTATTGGCCATGTCAATTGGCGAAGACTCATAATCGGTTGTAATCCACCATCTAACACTTCCTAAATATGCCCCTGCAACATAATTAATAATAAGCTGCTCATTTACATTAATTAAATATTGATGAGTTTGCGCAGAATAGATACCGTCTTTTACATAATCTTGTAATATTTCTTGGATGCCATGAGTAAATAACGCATCAGGTTGATAAATTAACAATGTTTCATATGCTCTATGTTTTTTTTGAACATGTTCAAAAAACTGAATTAAGTTTAAGGGCATTTCGTCTTTAGGTATCACATTCAATGGCTTTGGACTTTGAATCGTTAAAGCTTTTTTTAATTCTGATAAAAGCTCATTAATTAAATCCATTCGCAGCTGATGAATATCCTTATACAGTTTATAAAACGTCGGTCTAGTTACTGCTGCCTTAGTACATACTTGCTGAATTGATAATTGGACATGTCCTTCAATTAACAATGACAAATATGCATCATGTAATTTTTCTTTCGATTTTACTTGTCGTGGATCTAACTTCATTATTATCACCTACCATTATCATAGAAGTATTAAAATACTTATGTAATAAAATGAAGTTATAATGCTGTCCATCCACCATCAATCACTAGTTCAGCACCTGTCATAAAGCGGGATTCATCTGATGCTAAGAATAACACACCGTATGCTACATCTTCTGGTTCCCCCATATACGGTAATTGTGTATGCATCTCATAGAATGGCATACCCGCTTCCATCGTTGGGGCAGTCATTGGTGTTACAATAATTCCTGGGTGTACAGAGTTAACACGAATTTTATCTTTCCCGTATTCTACTGCAGCTGATTTCGACAACGCACGTAATGCGCCTTTAGCAGCTGTGTAAGGGCTTGAACCAGCCATTCCTACAATTCCACCGATTGATGAAATATTAATAACTGAGCCACCGCCCGCTTTTTGCATTTCAGGAATCGCATACTTCATACCTAAAACACAACCGTTTAGGTTAATGTCCATGACCCAATTCCACTCATCCATTTCCATTGTTGCGAAATTTTTGTTAATGGCAACACCTGCATTATTAACTAACACGTCTACTTTACCGAACGTTTCGACTGCTTTTGAAACAACAGCTTTCCATTCTTCTTCCGATGCAACGTTATGTTTTATCGCTAATACTTCGCCACCTGCCGCTTTAATTTCTTCAGCAAGCTCTATTAACTTTTCTTCATTTACGTCAGTTGCTACAACTTTAGCACCTTCTTTTGCAAATATTTTAGCTTCAGCAGCACCCATACCGTTTGCTGCACCTGTAATAATTACTACTTTCCCTTGTAATCGCATCTAAATATCCTCCTCAAAATATACTAATTTACAAAATGTAAATCATTTTATATAATAAACTAACAGAACATCTATTATTTTACAAATTAAAAGGTGTTTTAACAAAAAATAATAAATACGTGTTCTAAAATAAAACGTTTTTAAAAAAATAAAGTAGCTAATTTTAAGTTTCAACACTAAACTCTGAAAACATGAAGGGATTGTATAATTTTGAATAGTACTTTACAAGCATTTGTTAACATAGCCCCTGTTATTAAAGAAATACTTGGAATTTCTACTGCCTTAGCTGTTGTTGATACTGAAAAGTATATTTATGTTTCTCCGTCGGATATCCTACCATTACCAATTAAAGTTGGCGATTCTGCAATTGTTCCTGGAGATGATACGTACATACGAGCATTAAAAGGAGAAAAAATCTCAATGATTCTTCCACCCGAACTATTCGGTGTACCTGTAACTACGAAGATTCTTCCAATTTATGATTTTGAAACGAAGGAAGTCGTTGGATTGATTACTTACTCAAGAGCACTTGATCATGAAGCAAAAATTGATAGTGAATTAGTTCAACTAAATGAAATCATTCAAAATATCCATGACAATATGCAACGTTTAGCAGCTCAATCAGAAGAACTTACTGCTACAAGCTCAGATATCAATGCGCAGGCTAATACTTCTTATGAACATTCAAAGCAAATTGGGGAAGTTGTTAAGTTAATTGAAGGAATTTCAAACCAAACAAACTTATTAGGACTTAATGCTGCAATTGAAGCAGCTCGTTCTGGAGAAGCTGGAAAAGGATTTGGCGTTGTAGCCGATGAAATCCGCAAACTTTCTCTACATACTAAGGAAGCTGTAGGAACAATTAGTCAATCGCTAAATACAATTCGAGATAACTTAAATAAATTAAATAATGGAACTAAAGAAGTTTCTGCTGCCTCTGAAGAACAATCTGCTGTTACAGTTGAAGTTGTTAATGAAATCGAACTGTTAGATAATAAAAGTAAAGAACTAGTTAACTACATGAAAGAAATGTTAAAAAATTAGAAAAGCGCCCTTTTAGCCCCGACCAACATTGGAGGGCCCAACGCAAAAGTAAACGCTCCACCACTTTTGCACGGATAGACCGAATGGTGCGAGGGGCTGGCGCTTTAGCATAGACACTGCTAAAATGCAAAAAAGTTATACTTTCTTATCTTTAAAAAAACGACTTTCACAAATGAAAGTCGTTTTCTTTTTTTACATTATACTAACTCCAACCAAGCGACCGCTTCGCAATGAGTCGTATGTGGGAACATATCGACTGGTTGTACTTCCTGCGTTTTATAGCCGCCGTCTTCTAAAATGCGAAGATCGCGTGCAAGGGTTGCTGGGTTACATGATACATACACAACACGCTTCGGTTTTTGTTCAATAATC
>JAZUES010000207.1:0-11151 GCA_045640265.1 Solibacillus sp. | reverse complement strand
TGTTTTCGGACGATTTTGCGACCGTGCAGGGCGAACTTCCGGTTTTTGTCGAGGAGCCGGCTGACTGCTAAATGGCGGCATTTGCTTTGTTGGCTTTTTGTTGTCTTCTTTTTTTCCTTTATTAAATAAAGAAGTAATGATACCAAGAATGACCGCAATAATTAACCCTTCCATTTAGTGTTCACTTCCTTCCTCGATTATTTATTTTTAGGATCTTGACTATCATTGTTATTTGATACTTTAGAAATCGAATCACGCATTGATGTATCTGCTTGGATATTTTTATAGTTCATGTAATCCATAATACCAAAGTTACCAGATCGTAATGCTTCAGCAAGCGCCATTGGTACTTCTGCTTCTGCTTCTACTACTTTTGCTTTCATTTCTTGAACTTTTGCGATCATCTCTTGCTCGTTAGCAACGGCCATTGCACGGCGCTCTTCGGCTTTAGCTTGCGCGATATTTTTATCTGCTTGTGCTTGCTCGATTTGTAATTCGGCACCGATGTTTTTACCGATATCAACGTCCGCGATATCGATCGATAGGATTTCAAATGCTGTACCCGAGTCTAAGCCTTTAGAAAGTACTGTTTGAGAGATTAAATCTGGGTTCTCTAATACTTTTGAATGTGATTCCGATGATCCTAGTGTTGATACGATACCTTCACCTACACGGGCAACGATTGTTTCTTCACCAGCACCACCTACTAAGCGGTCTAGATTTGCACGTACAGTAATACGCGCTTTTGCTTTTACTTCGATTCCGTTCATCGCCACACCAGCAATAAATGGTGTTTCAATTACTTTTGGATTTACAGACATTTGTACCGCTTCTAATACATCACGGCCAGCTAAGTCAATTGCTGCTGCACGTTCGAACGTTAATTCGATATTTGCACGATGCGCTGCGATTAATGCATTGACAACGCGGTCAACATTACCACCTGCTAAATAATGTGATTCTAATTGGTTAATTGTTACGTCAATACCTGCTTTATGTGCTTTAATTAATGGATTCACGATACGTGAAGGAATTACGCGACGTAAGCGCATCCCGATTAATGTGAAAATACTTACGCGTACACCCGCTGCTAACGCACTAATCCATAGTGCAACTGGAACGAATGTGAAAAATACAGCTAAAACTATGAAAATTACGACAATCGCAATAATTAGCGAAATTGCTCCTGCATCAAATAACATTACTTGTCTCCACCTTTTTCTTTAATTTCTCTCACGACAATACGTGAACCTTCTACTTTAATCACTTCAACTGTTTTACCAGCATCGACATAGCCACCTTCAGTCACAACATCAATACGTTCATCTTCTACAGCAACAGTACCTGCTGGACGTAATGGAGTTAGTGACATTCCTTGCTTGCCAATTAATTCAATTCGGTTTGCATTTGATACATAGCCTTCCTCTGTCGTCGTAGCATCTTTCAGCACGAGTCGATTGAACATATGTAGCTTTTTACCGAAGAATTTCATAAGTATCACCATTCCTATAACTGCAATAATCATTGCGATTAATATTGAGTAGGCCATATGAACAAAGCTCTGCCCCGCAAAAAGTATACTTCCGAGGATGAGAACACCGCCCAATATGCCAACAATTCCACCTGGCACGAAAAACTCAGCAACAACTAAAATAAGCCCAATGAAAAATAAAATTAATGTCTCATAGCCAGCAAACCCTGCTACAAGATGTCCGAAGAAGAACATGCCGAGTGCCGCTAATCCCATTGTACCTGATAAACCAAAGCCTGGGGAATACAATTCAACAACCAGCCCTATACTTGCAATCGACAGCAAAATTGGCACAACAATTGGATTCGTAATGAAACGGGCTAGCTTTTCAGAGAATGTTTGATTGACTGTTAAAACTTCAGCATCTTCAAACTTCAAAACTTTTAAAAGTTCCTCCATTGAACTTACGGTTCCTTCAGAATATCCAACCTTTATTGCATCCTCAGCTGTCAACGTAAGTAATTTCCCTGCTGGTGTATTTAGTTTTGGAAGATTATCCGTTTTGACGACCATTGCTTGTGCATAAATTGGATCTCGTCCGCCACCAGAGTTCGTTGCTGCTGCAGTCATTTCTGCTAACCAATAACTTTCAACTTTGTCTCCCGCCGTATCTCCAGAAGTCGTAATAGGTGCTGCAGAACCCATTGTAGCGCTTGGCATCATATAAATTTGGTCCGCATGTAACGCAATATAAGCACCTGCTGAAATCGCATTTGTATTAATAAAAGCAATAACAGGTATGTTCGTTTCATCGATTAATTTTCCGATATCTACAGCCGCATTAATTGCTCCACCCGGTGTATGCATATTTAATACGATTGCTTGAGCATTATTTTCCTTTGCCTCTTCAAAGCCGCGCTTTAAATATTGGTGTAAACCCATTTCAATTTCATTATCAATGGTAATTTCATATACTTTTCCATTCGCAAACGCCGTAAAAGTAGGAAAAATTAAATAGATCGACATGACCATCAAAAATAACCAACTAAAGCCCTTGATACGTTTCATTCATCTCACCTCTCTTTTGCCTATTTCTATGTATAGTAAGTATACGGTTGACTTAATAAAAGGTTTCAAAAAAATAATATTAACTTTTATTAGAACCCCTTTTTAAAATATGTTGCTTCATTGAACTATTATACGCTAACTTCAACGTTATTTTATATAAATTTCTATAAATTACAAAATAACCCTATACTTATGCGTAGTTATGCTCAATAAAAAAATAAAAACTAGTCTGTTTAATAATTAGATTCTACTAAACAGGCTAGTCTTATTCATACATATGCTCTTTTAGTTGAATTTGGAATCGTTAAGCTTTCACGATATTTTGCAACAGTCCTTCGCGATATTCGAATTTGCTCCTTTTTCAAAAATTCAACAAGTTGTTGATCCGATAACGGCTTTGATGAACATTCCACCGCTATTAACTGTTGAATGCGTTGCTTTATCCCATCACTCGTTAAATTTGGACCTTCTGTATAGCTAATACCTTTTGGGAAAAATTCTTTTAACATAAGCGTCCCAAACGGCGTCCTTACATATTTATTTCGTATGGCGCGACTAATCGTAGATTCATGTAAATTTAATTCTCTCGCTGCATCTATTAATCGTAAAGGTATCAGTCCACTTTGACCCTTATCTAAAAAGTATCGTTGTTTTTGAATTAACCAGTTCATGATTCGATATAACGTTTTTTTCCGTTCTTCGATGCCGTTAACTAATAGCTGTGCTTGCTTTAACTGTTGTTCAATATAGTCTTTTATATGAGACTGTTCTTTTAATAACGCTATATAGCCTTCATTTATTGATACTTTAGGCAACAGCTGATTGTTCATTTCAATTATCCATTTTCCTGCGACCAAAGAAATCTGTAAATCAGGAATGATGAACACAGATTGCTCATTCAATGTCGGAAATTCAGGAAATAGTTGTAATGATTTTATATACGTAATCGTTGCCAATACTTCCTTTTTGGTCATTTTATATTTTTTCATAAGGTAAGACATTTGAAGATTTGCAATAGCCGTTAACTCTTGCTGAATAAATAGAAGGGCAAATGGGGGTGCTTGTTCATCTAGATTTATTTGCAATTCCAAAAAATGTTTACTATTTTTCGATGCAATCCCAAACGGACCAAAACTTTGAAGCATTTCAATACATTCCATTACTTCTGCCTCAGAAATCGCAAAAGCTCTACATACGTCACTTATATCTACCTTTAAAAATAGATGCTCATCAAGGTGCTCCATTAAAAAACGAAGTACATGTTCTTGAATTTTTGGTAGCTCAATTTGTAAAGGTATCAACTCCCATAAATATTCTACAAGGCTTTCTTGCTTTACTTTGAAGGTATCTACTCGAGTGTCATATCCTTTTAGATTGGAATAATCTACTGAAAATCTACTGAAATGATCCTCTACTTGCAATAAAGGGTTTTCTAACGCTTTATCGGCAATCATTGTTGCCAATTCGTCATTTGTTAATTGGAGTATCTCTAAATGAAAGATCGTATCCATTGTCATGGCTTGCTTTATTTGAGGTGAAATCTGGATGTTCATTTGCATAAGCATCCCCCGTTTCATTTTCGTTTTTTAAGCTATTTCGCTATTTCGCAATATGCACTACTAAATGTTGTAAAAACCATTGCAGTGCTCCTTCACTTGCCTGATCAAATGTAAAGCCGTCATATACATCAAAATGTCCACCTGGTAGCTGCAATAATTTTTTTGGTTCATTTGCCCAGTCTTCATAAGCTTCAATGATTAAATCAGGTGGTGTAATGCCATCCTCCATAGCAGCAATCATTAATAAAGGCGTCGGTGCGATAAACTCGATAAAGCTAGCAGGATTATACTCTAAATAATGCTCCATCGACTCAAGCGTAATTTCATTTTTCCAATTGGGCGCTATTTTAGATGCCTTCATAAACCACTCATAAGCATCAGGATGTGGCTGTGCAGAAGGTTCATCTAGCGAAACAACTGGCATCATTTGCTGTGCATCGGTAAAATATCGGGTCGAGCGATAACTTTCTAATTGATGAACAAAATTAGCTAGTTGTTCAGATCCCATTTTTCGCGCTGCACCTTTTCGTCCATTAATGGTGGGTACTTGAGCTACTACTGCTTTTACTCGCTTATCCACAGCGGCAATATGGAGTACATGGCCACCACTATAAGAAGTACCCCAAATTCCGATTTGCTCTGCATTCACTTCAGGTAATGCACTGACCCAAGTGATGGCATTACGATAATCTTTAATTTGCTCATATGGCTCTAAATGCTGAGGCTTATCACTTTCACTTTCACCGAAATTCCGATAATCAAACACAAGTACAACAAAACCATTTTTACAAAATATGTCCGCATAACGATCTAAAAAAGCTTCCTTTACTAAGCTAAACCCGTGGGCCATGACGATTGCTGGAGCTGGTTGATTTAAATTGTCAGGTACATATAGCCAAGCCGCACAGAATTTCCCCTCACTATTGAATGTCACACTTTCTCTTTTCATTTGACATCCCTCCTTGCTATATACCTAGCAAGTTTGATGCCAACTATTGTTCAAAACGTTGTAATTTCTTAACAAGTGTAGACTGACTAATCCCTAAAGCATTCGCAGCTTTTCTTGTCGTCTTATATTGTTGTAGCTTTTCAACGATTATTTTGTTTTCTATTTCAAGTAATAAATTCTTTAACGGCTTTTGTGACAGTGTATCTGGCTGCTGATGAATAAAAGGTAAGTCACTCCATGAAATTTCGTTTTCCTCTGACATAACGACTAACCGTTCGATCATATTTTCCATTTCGCGAACATTTCCTGGCCAATCATAATCTGAAAACAAATGAATAATACCCGGAGCAAATTTGACATTCATCTTATATTTACTGTTCTTTTTTTGTAAAAAATAATAGGCAAGCGGAGCAATGTCCTCTTTACGCTCTCGTAGTGGGGGAATTTCAATTGGTACAATGTTTAATCGGTAATACAAGTCCAGTCGAAACTTTCCTTCTTTGACAAGCTCATTCAAATCCTTATTGGTCGCAGAAACGACTCGAATATTTAATGGAATTGTTTTACGACCCCCAATTCGCATTACTTCATGTTCCTGAAGCACTCGTAAAATTTTTGCCTGTAAATCGATGGGCATATCCCCTATTTCATCTAGCAAAATCGTACCGCCATTTGCCTGCTCAAATAACCCTGGCTTGCCGCGTTGGTCAGCACCTGTAAAAGCCCCTTTTTCATAGCCAAATAGTTCTGCCTCTAAAAGCGGTCCTGGAATTGCTGAACAATTGACTTTAATAAGTGGGTTATTGGCACGCGGACTATGTTGATGTAGTAAATTCACAATAACTTCCTTCCCTACACCTGACTCCCCGCGCAGGTAAACCGTTGAATCTACCTTTGTTATCCGTAGAATCAATTTAATAACATTTCGAAATGCTTTACTTTTTGCCACTATATTATCTAAATCAGGTAAGGAATCAGACGGAAATTCATCTTGAACGCTCTGTCTATTTTTTAATGCAATCGATAAAAGCTGATCCATTTTTAAGTTATTTAACTCATAAATATCTCGTACATTTAATATAATTTTTGATAGTATTCCTTCATCATCAAAAATAGGTGTACCTGTAATAAGCACATCGACACCTCGAATATTAATAATACGTGTAATGACTTTTCTTTTTTTAGCCACTAACAGCCCTACAGAATCACTAATCTCTCCTTTTTCCAACGCTTGATTAATATTATGCCCAACAAATTCTTCTATTGAATAATTACAAATGGTCGCTGCTGCTTGATTCATATAGAGTCCCGTACCATCCTTATCTATTACGCACAGACCATCATAACTATAGCGTGCTGCTAGTTGTTCATTAAGCATAGTTTTCCCCCTTGATGAATATTTTCATCACTGATTCTATTTTTCATCACCTTTAACTTAATATACGTTTCATTTTTTCAGAAAATTATAACATTCAATGTTTATTTATCCTATTATTTGATTTTCATTCCTGTATTTCATAGGTTGGCACACTTCTTGCGAGATTATTTATAAGAAGTGAAAGGAGGATTCAAAATGAGAAGACCATTACCATCAACAATAACAAAATCGCTCACTTTACCCATTATTGCGGCACCGATGTTTTTAGTTTCTGGGCCACAACTTGTTATTAACTGCTGCAAACAGGGAATTGTAGGTTCTTTTCCGTTTCAAAATGCTAGAACAATAGAAATACTGGAAAATTGGCTGGAGGAAATTACTTCCTCCCTATCACAAGATTCTAATAGCGCAATTTGGGCCGCCAATATTGTCGTCCATAGATCTTATGAACGAATGGATCAGGAACTAGAACTTATAAAAAGGTATAAACCACCCATTGTCATAACCGCACTTGGAAATCCTGCAAGGGTCATTGAAGCGGTGCATAGCTACGGTGGTCTCGTATTCGCTGATGTCAATTCGATTAATTATGCAAAAAAAGCTGCAGCAAGTGGCATAGATGGATTAGTACTCGTCTGTGCTGGAGCTGGTGGACATACAGGGTTATTAAATAGCTTCGCCTTTGTTGAAGAAGTTCGAACATTTTGGGATGGCTTTCTATGCTTAGCAGGTGGTATGTCAACGGGTTCTAGTATTTTAGCCTGTGAAGCATTAGGCGTTGATTTTGCTTATATGGGGACAAAATTCATTTTGGCAGAGGAAAGTCTTGCACCAACTGCCTACAAAGAAATGCTTACCGAAGCGACTAGTGCAGACATTATTTTAACGGATTCATTTTCAGGAGTTCCTGCGAATATGCTTCGTCAAAGCATCGAGAAAGCAGGACATGATCCTCTAAATTTAAAAAAGAAAGATACAATCAATTTTGAACAACCTTTAGATGGTTCAAAAGCTTGGAAGGATATTTGGTCTGCGGGGCATGGTGTCGGTCGATTAACCGATATTCAACCTGTCTCAAGCATTGTTGAAAAATTAAAAGAAGAATATGACACCGCTAAAAATAAGTTACTTTATTCAAGCACTTCAACCGTCAAATAAAAAGGAGGAGTTTCAATGGTTCGTGAGTTACCTGCATTTAATAATCCTTATTATGAGGAAAATTTATATGGCCCAGCGAAGGATGAATTATTTGTCGAACAATTAACTGTGATTGAAGGACAGGTGCCAAATGATATTTATGGTGCTTACATCCGAAATGGTCCAAACCCGAAGCATAATCCGAATGGTCGTTATCATTGGTTTGATGGAGATGGGATGTTACACGGAGTCTATTTTAATGATGGTAAAGTCAGTTATCGAAATCGCTACGTTCAAACGAAAGCATTTCAACACGAGGCAATCGAAGGTCGGGCAATTTGGACGGGTCTACTCGAAAATCCAAAAAACAATCCATTTTTCGAAAAAGAAAAAAACTCATCTAATACGGATGTCGTCTTCCACAATGGTAATTTATTAAGTCTCTGGTATCGAGCAGGCCAACCATATAAGGTTGATGCATTAACACTTGAAACAATAGGAATTGAGGACTTTGGTGGGCAACTTACATGTAATGTTTCAGCCCATTCAAAAGTCGATGAACACACAGGTGAATTTTTATTTTTTGATTATGGCAATACGTATCCTTACATGATGTACGGAGTCGCGTCTGCAGATGGACAACTTAAACATTGTGTACCAATTGAGCTACCTGGACCGCGTCTCCCTCATGACATGGCGATTACGAAAAATTATTCTATTTTAATGGATTTGCCATTGTTTAACGATCCAGAAGCCGCAAAGCTTGGCTATTACAAATCAAGGTTTTATCGGGAGCTACCAAGCCGCTTTGGCATTATTCCGCGCTACGGAAGTGCTGAAGAAATTAAATGGTTCGAAGCAGCTCCTTGTTATATATACCACGTTGTCAACGCTTGGGAGGAGGGAGATGAAATTGTTATGGTTTGCTGTCGTGTAAAAGAGCCTGAACCAACACAATCAAAAGAAGATGGTCCACTTGAACGCATGCTATCGTTCTTACGTCTTGATGCACAGCTTCACTGCTGGCGTTTCAATTTAAAAACAGGCGCTGTAAAAGAATATGAACTTTGTGATGCCAATACAGAATTTCCTGTCATCAACTTAGACTACACAGGCATAAAATCACGTTATTCCTACAATGTTTGCATTACAAATGGGCGTACACTCGAATTTGATGGTGTTGCAAAATACGACACATGGACAGGAAAATCGATTCGCTATGAATTTGGTCCAGGACGCTTCGGCACAGAGGGCGCCTATTCCCCAAGACCTAATGCAACATCAGAGGATGATGGCTATTTAATTACCTATGTATACGATCAAATTCACGACTCATCTGAACTAATTATTTTAGATGCCCAAAACTTCGATCTTGGACCAATAGCACGCTTAGAAATTCCACAGCGTATTCCGATGGGATTCCATGCTACATGGGTGAATGGCGAAAGCTTATATGCTGAGTAACAACGAAATGAAAGGAGAGATTTTATGATTTTGACAAAACAAGAAAATATCAATGTCTACACAGATAACGGTTGGTGGGGAACAAAAACAACACAAGATTACTTACAAGATTTAGTCAATCAATCACCAAACAAAGAAGCATTAATTGATCCTGCAAATAAAGCTTCTCTTTGTAACACGCCATCTTATTCGCTGACGTATGAGGAACTTCAACAGAAAATTGATCAAGTTGCAACTGCATTACATGAACAAGGTATTGGTAAAGACGATATTGTAGCCCTTCAGCTTCCCAATATTGTAGAGCTAGTCATTAGTTATTTTGCTGTGTTAAAAGTCGGTGCTATTTCGAGTCCGTTCCCATTACAATACCGGGAGTTTGAATGTTTACAACTACTCCAATCACTTAAAGCAAAAGCCGTTATTACAATGCAGCAAATTAATGAGCGCCAATACGCAAATATGTATACAGAGTTACAACCACAAGTACCATCTTTAAAAACTATCTTCACATTCGATGGTGAATATAGTAACTGTGTGTCGATTGATTTGCAAAAACAGGTCGTACAGCCATTACCAATAGTTGATGTCTCGGCAAACGATATTTTTACGATTTGTTGGACATCTGGGACAGAAGGCAAGCCAAAAGGTGTACCAAGAAGTCACAATGAATGGTTTGTAAGCGCCTACGCAAGTGTAGATGCTGCCAAACTAACTGAAGTAGACCGCATTTTATTAACATTCCCTCTTGTTAATATGGCGGGCATTGGTGGGGTTTTAGTTCCTTGGATACTAAGCGGTGGCACACTTGTGTTACATCATCCATTTGATTTCCCAACATTTTTAGCACAACTCGGAACACAGCGCATTACCTATACCCTAGTACCCCCTTCATTATTAACAATGATGATAAAAAATGAAGCAATATTAGCAGGCATTGATACGAGTGCACTAAGAGCAATAGGAACAGGATCTGCCCCAATTACACCTTGGCTCATTCATTCATGGAAAGAGATTCACGGAGTTGATTTGATCAATTATTTTGGCTCCAATGAAGGCGCTACATTTTTAAGTGATGCTGAAGATGTACCAGATGCGCAACTTCGTGCAATCTATTTACCACGCTTTGGACCAAAAGAGTTATCTTGGCATAATCGTGTCGGCAAAATGGTCGAAAGCAAGCTTGTTGATGTCGATACAGGTGAAGAAATTACAGAACCAAATCATCCAGGGGAATTAAAAATTAAAGGCCCTGGCGTATTTTCAGGCTATTGGCAAGCACCTGAAATCAATGCAAAGGCATTTGATGCAGACGGGTATTTCAGTACGGGTGATTTGTTTGAAATTATCGAAGAAAATGGCGAAGCCCGCTATTATCGCGTAGTAGGACGATTAAAAGATATTATCGTGCGTTCTGGTATGAAAATTTCCCCGTTAGAACTAGAGGAAATTATTCAAACACATCCGAGCATTGTAGAGGTTGCCGTTATTCCTTACCCACATAAAGCTCACGGTGAAATCAGTTGTGCATGTGTTGTTGTGGCAGAGGGTCAAACGATTACATTAGAGGAAGTTATCCAATTATTAACGGACAAAAAAATCGCCTCTTTCAAATTACCTGAAAAACTAATGATTGTAGATACTTTACCTCGTAACGCCGTTGGAAAAGTCATCAAATCTGCTCTTATCGATCAAGTATCTGATGAACAAGTTGGCGTATAAGGAGGCGTGTCAGAATGGATGCATATATTTATGATGCCGTGCGTACACCAAGGGGTTCCATTAGAAAAAATGGTTCCTTACATGATGTCGAACCCGTTGAAATGGTCAAACAATTATTTGAAGCACTACAACAACGAAACAGTCACCTAACGCCTGCTATCGAAGACGTCATTTTAGGGTGTGTAACCCAATTGAGAGATCAAGGTGCCAATATTGCAAAAACAGCAGCTACGTATGCTGGTCTCCCCTATTCGGTGCCCGGGATGACAATTAACCGTTTTTGTACTTCGGGTTTGGATGCCATTTCGATTGCTGCGAGTAAAGTGCATAGTCTAAATCATGATGTCATTGTTGCTGGTGGTGTTGAATCGGTTTCTCGAGTACCAATGTTTAGTGATAAGGGTGC
>JAZUES010000206.1:0-7765 GCA_045640265.1 Solibacillus sp. | reverse complement strand
AAGCTCGGCTGAATTACACTAATTTGTGCAAGGTTTCGTTCCTTTAAATAGGCGCTTTCACTATGTAGTAAAAAACCGTTTAATTCGCAAGTTTCTACGATTTTTGCCAATGTTTCGTGCTGTATCGTTGCAATCATAGGGTGTACATCCCCTACTATGAATGGCGCGAAGTTTGAATTTTTTACTTGCTCCATACGATTTACTATTATTTCATAGCGCTCTGGATAACCTTTTAACGCCTCGTTTACAGCCGCGATCAAATAATGTGGCAGCGTGAATGGTATTTCTTTGTCGATATAATAAGGTAAGTTCATATAAAGTGGTGCATCACTATTTGTCGGTGCTTCCTTACAAAAGATGAAAGAAAGACCCGCGATTGTTCCGAGTGCCTTGCCACTCACTGCCGTCACGTAGTATAAATCTTCCATTGAAAAAGGGAGTGCCCCAAATGAGCTAATGCAATCTGCACATAGTTTTACATTATACCGCTTTGTAAGGTCAACTAATTGTTCGAGCGGATTTAATGCACTGTTAGACGTTTCTCCATGGACGAAAATTACGTAGCTGTAAGTTTTCGATTTTAGCGCTTGCTCAATTAGCTCTAGGTCGAAAGAGTGACCCCACCCGAAATCAATCGTTTCAATTTGTAAGTTCCACTGCTCTGCTTGCTTTTTCAAGCGACTACCGAATTCCCCATTGATAAGGACGAGCCCTTTTTTCATTTCAAATTCACTTTTTAATTGTCCAAGCATCGCATCATTGGCAAGTGTCCCTGTGCCAACAAGTGGGATAACGACATTTGTTTTTGCTAATTTTAATAGCTTTTTTTTCATTAGGTGGAGCTCTTGCTGAAATTTTTCAGAACGATGCGATACGATTGAATGCTCAAGTGGGGATGGAAGCGCAACTGGACCTGGATAAAACACCGCCGTTTGCTCACGTAATCGTTCCCGAAATACGCTACTTGCCTCACGTGTTAGTACCATTGGTAAATACAGTGCTTCTCCTGTTCCTACTGGTGGTGCAAATTGACGGAAACCCATTTGCGTATACAACTTTTCTTCACGCACTGTTCCTGAAATGACGCAAGCCGTGTAGCCTTTATCATAAAAATAACGATAAATCGCCGTTGTTAACTTTGTGAAAACTCGACCATTACGATGAGCTTTTTTCACCGCGAGTAAGCGTATTTCGCATAAAGATTCACACACCGCTACGTCTAAATACTGTTCAACCCCTCCTAACTTTTGGTCAATCGAAAATGGGCGAACATCTCGAAATGCCACCATCCCTACTACTTCCGTATTTTTATAGACAAGAAGATATATATTTTCCTCATGGAATTTATCTACTAAACGCCGCGATTCATTCACTTCATGCTGTGGAATCTCTTCTACAAATGTTTCGTAATTCAGTGCAGCAATGGCATCAAATTCTTGGTTGGTCGTCGCAATTTTACTCCAATACATTTGGCTTCACTCTTTCTATTATGCTTTTTCTTTGTTTCCAAATAACGAGCAACAGAGCTATACACAAAATAATGCCTCCCTCTAACTTCCAAGAAACGAGCATACCGTAAAGCGCGAAGCCCACAATCATACTCAATGTCGCACTTTTTGTTAAGAGCATTCCCCCTAAAAATCCGGCGGCTAACCCAATGGTATATAGAGGTGAAAAGAATAGCATCGCACCGACCACTGTCGCTACCCCTTTTCCACCTTTTCCTTTATTCCAAAACGGATAAAGATGTCCGAGGACAACAGCAATTACGGCGAATGCAATGATTAATTCCGGAAATTCTAACAGACGGCCAGCTAATACAACTAAAGCCCCTTTTAAAGCGTCCCCAACTGCAACAATTACAAATGCCAGTTTTCCAAGTGTTCTCCCAGCATTTCGTGCTCCGAGATTCCCGCTATTTACATGTTGCAGATTCACTCCTTTTGCTTTCCCAACAATGGCGGCCATCAATATGTTGCCAAGCAAATAACTAACAAGTACATAAAGTATTTGCATAGGACACCTCCTATAAAATTTCCATATTATACATTCATCGTAACGTATTTTCGTACGCAATGGAATTCCGGTTTTTCTTTCATTTTATTGTGCCATTTTCCTATACATGCACATGAACATTTAATAGGACCTTATTTTATTTGGAATAACAAAGTTAATTTTGGTTATTGTTAGTACATAGGCAACACTACAAAATCCACACTTATGCTATACTTATTTCAATAACCGAAACAAAGTGAACCTTCAATCAATGGCGCACTTTCCACTGATTGTTAGGCTTCACCAGTCGGGATTTTAGGGGTAGTCAATTTCTATTTAAATTGTTACTGCCCGTCAATTCGGGACATTAGGGAGGCCATACAAGTTATGAGTCATTTACAAACATTAGATGCTTACTTTACAGAAAACCGCGAACGTCATTTAGCAGAGTTAACCGAGTTTTTACGCATTCCAAGTATTTCTTCTTTATCGGATCATAAAGCCGATATGCAAACAGCGGCCAAATGGTTAGCGGATCATTTAAAATCATTAAACATTGAAAACGTAGCAGTAGAAGAAACTGCCGGCCACCCCGTCGTATATGGCGAATGGTTACATGCAGAAGGCAAACCAACTATTCTTTTCTACGGTCACTACGACGTACAACCAGTTGACCCATTAAACTTATGGGAAACACCACCGTTTGAACCTTCTATTCGCGATAACAAATTATTCGCGCGTGGTTCTTCAGACGACAAAGGCCAAGTATTCATGCACTTAAAAATGATTGAAGCGTTATTTGCAACAGAAGGTACATTACCTGTAAACGTGAAATTCATTTATGAAGGTGAAGAGGAAATTGGTAGCCCTTCTTTACCACAGTACACAGAAGACAATAAAGAAAAATTAGCAGCGGATTTAATCTTGATTTCTGATACAGGCCTTTATGCAAAAGGCAAACCAGCAGTATGCTACGGCTTACGTGGTTTAACAGGCGTACAAATTGATGTGCGCGGTGCAAAAGGTGACTTACACTCAGGTCTATACGGTGGCGGCGTACAAAATGCTATCCACGCATTAGCAGAAATTTTAGCGTCATTCCGCGATGAGCACGGTACGATTCAAGTAGACGGTTTCTACGATTCTGTCCGTCCATTGTCAGAAGAAGAGCGTCAAGCTTACCGTGAATTAAACTTTGACGAAGAAGAGTTAAAAGAAGAAGTTGGTGTGAAAGAACTGTTCGGTGAAGCAGGTTATTCTTACCTTGAACAAACATGGGCGCGTCCAACACTAGAAATTAACGGTGTATTCGGTGGCTTCTCTGGTGAAGGCATTAAAACCGTATTACCTGCTGAAGCGGGTGCGAAAATTACATGCCGTTTAGTGCCAGATCAAGACCCTGAAGAGATCGTTACTTTACTAAAAGCACATATCGAAAAACACAAACCAGCAGGCGTTGAAGTAAGCATTTCTGAATTTGATAAAGGAAAACCTTACTTAACACCATTCGATCACCCACTAATTCAAGCAGCGGGTCGTTCATACGAAAAAGTATATAACGTACCAACAGCTTATACACGCGGTGGTGGCTCAATTCCAATCGTTGCAGCCTTCGATGAAATTTTAGAATTACCAGTTGTATTAATGGGCTTCGGACTTTCAAGTGAAAACTTCCATGCTCCTAATGAACACTTCCATTTAGAAAACTTTGACCAAGGCTTACGCGTACTTGGCGACTATATGTTTGAAGTAGCATCACTTAAACTTTAAAATATGAAAGCACCGTCCCCTCAATTTTGGAGACGGTGCTTTTTCTTACATATATATAAACAAAAAAACTCCAATGCCCACTATGCACTGGAGTTTTCCAACCTTTTCGTACCTGACCATATAAAAATAGGGGGTTTTATATGTTGTCGAAGTCGTATACGAAACGAAATGAGTAAAATCTGCAATCTCTTAATCATGTGTGAAATCATTCATGCGAGCAAGGTGCTATGCTCGATGAATTTATCATAGCATCTACCTTATCTTGATAATATACGGTCCAATTGATTGTCATATTATTATCACATATTCGTTCACAATTTCTTAACAGATATACAGTGGATTGATTTTTAGCTGACGGTCATTGCACGAAAGAGTGCCTTAAATTTCTTTGGAATACTTCGAACAAATTATTAACCTTGGTTAAAAGATTACATAAAAAAAGCTGTACAGTTTATCGCTGTACAGCTTTTATCATTTATAGAGCATTTAAAATCATGCCGACTGACGCATAAATAATAACTGTTCCGAAAACAGCCATCATATGAAATAGCGAGTAGGCAAACATTTTATTGGCCCATTTTTTCTCTTCTTTTTGTTTCGATGCAAGTATACTCATGTAAAGCCAAATGATCCCTAGTACGAATGATACGATTGTTAGTCCTAAGCTTAATGGTAAAAATAGGAAGCTTGAAAGACTTAATAATACTAAATAAACATTCGATTGAATATACGTACGGCGTTCTCCTTTTACTACAGGGAGCATCGGGATACTTGCTGCGGCGTAATCTTCTTTTTTACGAATAGCAATCGCATAAAAGTGCGGCATTTGCCAAATCACCATAATTAAAAACAATGCCCATGCGGCTGGATGCCAAAGGTCTGGAGCAACGGCTGCCCATCCGATTAACGGTGGCATCGCGCCTGATATACTGCCAACTTCGGTGTTCCAAATCGTACGGCGTTTTGTCCACATTGTATATGGAACAACGTAGAAAAATACGCCTAAAAAGCCCATTAATGCTGCAAGTGGTGTTGCAAGATATAACAATACAAGCCCTACGATTAATAATAGTGTCGCTACTATTAAAACGGTTTTCCCCGTCAGTTCCCCAGTTACAGTCGGGCGTGTTTTCGTACGTGGCATAATTTTGTCAATATCTCGGTCATATACGTTATTGTACGCGCCAGCTGCTGCAATGACTGCTGCTGAACCAAGAATTGAATAAATGATTGCTGGAATATGTTCAATAAAATTTAGTTCATATGTGTAAAGTGCGAGCATAAGTGCCGCGATCATCGGAATTAAATTTGACTTAATAATGCCGGTTTTCACAGCTTGCGCCCACAATTGTCGTTTCGATTGCGTTTGCATGTTCTAGTCCTACTTCCTCAATTAATCACTCTCACTAGTATACCTTAAAGTTGAGAGAAACGGTCAAGATACGCGCCTTTTTTCTAATATTTTCATTTTTTTGTACGTGTAAACCATTTAATAACTGGGATAATACATAAAAAGATAAATAGCATTCGAAACAGCTGAAATACTGTCACGACAGAAATATCTGCATGGACGGAAGATGCAATTAAACCCATTTGATCAATGCCACCTGGTGCGGTACTAAGGAAGCTTGTTGCAAAGCTTAAATCTAAATATTGTGCGATAAGTATGCTTGTACCGTAAGAAATCGCAACCATCGCAACCGTACTTAAAAGACCCGTTACTAAGACTTTTAACGGCAGGCGTAGCGTTTCTGGTTTCAATAAAAGTCCAATGTACGAACCAATTAAAATTTGTGCGATATGTAAAACGTCACTCGGCATTTCTGGTGTCTCAACATGGAATAACTTTACGATGATAATGAATAGGATTGGTGTTAAAAAATAGGCAACGGGAAATTTAAGTTTCTTACCAAGCGGTACAAGTGCCGCTGCAACTATTATTAGAAGGACAACTTGCCATGAATCAGTGGTAATGGGAACCTTTCCCCCACTGACAGCATGTCCCGATATAAGAAATGGGATAAGTAGCACAACCCCCAACACACGGATAATATGAAAATAGGTCACCTGTGTTAAATTAACATCTTCCTCTTCCTCCGCAAATACTACAATTTGTGATAAACCACCTGGTACGTTCGCTACAACAGATGTTTTAAATGACATCCCGGTCACACGCGAAACAATCCATGCCATTCCTAAACAAAAGCCAAACAATAAAAGATTAACGATAATCATAAAAAGGAATAACTCATGGAAATTTTGAAAAAGTCCTAAGTCAAACTGTTGCCCAATAGACAAACCGACAACAATTAATCCGGTATTACGAAGAATCACTGGCCAACGAAGTCGGTCTTTTATAAAGAACTGCGCAACTAGTACAGAAAATATCGGCCCGAGTAGCCATGGAATGGGTAGCGATAACGCGTTAAAAAGGAATGCCCCGATCAATGCAATGACGAAAACTAGTAACATGGCGAATTTCCTTTCTATAAATGTTTTATTTTTATTTTAGCGATAATTATTTCGAAATGCGAATGTGTTAACAAACTTATATGAGTAGTATAGCGCTTATATTGGTTCGGCCCTTTCCACAATGAGCCATTCCTTTTACTTATTAAGGTAATTTTACCTAAGGTATTTATTACTATAAAATATTTTTATGAAAGAATTTTTATTTTCACTATTGAATAATTATACAATAAAATTCATTGTACCTCTTTGTTATACAATAAAAGAAATTATTATATTATAACGTCAGCGCTATGTTTCTTTCATTTCTATTACCCACTAGGACACCACTGTATCAGTACAAACAGTTATATAACTGTTTGCAATTAATATACAACATTACTCTATAAGTATAATTTTTAAAGATTAATGATAAGTCATTTCATTTGTATTAATGCATATATAATCGCATAATCAAATTATAAAGTTAACAAACTTTAAATCTATTATAGAGGTGTATATATATGATTTATGCAAATCCTAATACTACAGGCGCTGTTGTAAATTTCAAAGAGCGCTACGAAAACTTCATTAATGGTGAATGGGTAGCTCCAGTTAAAGGCCAATACCTAGATGTAAAATCTCCTGTTACAGGTAAAGTATTCACACGTGTGGCTCGTTCTTCTGAAGAAGATATTGAGTTAGCATTAGATGCAGCACATGCAGCTAAAGACGCTTGGGCTCATACTTCTGTCGCTTACCGTGCTAACATTTTAAATAAAATTGCTGACCGTATTGAAGAAAACTTAGAAACAATCGCTGTTGCCGAGACTTGGGACAACGGTAAAGCAGTTCGCGAAACATTAAATGCTGATATTCCATTAGTAGTGGATCACTTCCGTTACTTCGCTGGTGCAATTCGTGCACAACAAGGTGGAATTTCTCAAATCGATGACGATACAGTTGCTTACCACTTCCATGAACCAATTGGTGTTGTAGGTCAAATTATTCCTTGGAACTTCCCATTATTAATGGCTTCTTGGAAAATCGCTCCTGCATTAGCTGCTGGTAACGTAATCGTAATGAAACCAGCTGAGCAAACTCCAGCATCTATTTTAGTATTAATGGAACTTATTCAAGACTTATTACCAAAAGGTGTATTCAACATTGTTAACGGTTTAGGTGTAGAAGTTGGTAAACCACTTGCTACGAACCCACGTATCAACAAAGTTGCGTTCACTGGTTCTACTGGCGTTGGTCGTTTAATTATGCAATATGCAACTGAAAACATCATCCCTGTAACATTAGAACTTGGTGGTAAATCACCTAACATCTTCTTTGAAGACGTAATGGATGCAGATGATGAATATTTAGATAAAGCAATCGAAGGAATGGTTATGTTCGCATTGAACTCTGGAGAAATCTGTACATGCCCTTCTCGTGCATTAATCCAAGAATCCATCTACGATAAATTCATGGAACGCGCACTAGAGCGTGTTAAAGCGATTAAAGTTGGTAATCCGCTTGATACTGAAGTAATGATGGGCGCTCA
>JAZUES010000205.1:0-2558 GCA_045640265.1 Solibacillus sp. | reverse complement strand
CCATTCGTATCATTAATTATTGTCGCACTTGTCACAGTACCATTCATCTGGCTGTATTCAAGCGAGCTAAATTACAATGATTTAGTTGAAATTGACGACAAATATGAATCAAAGCAAGCAGTATCTTTAATTGAAAAACATTATGACGCAGGTTTTTCTTCACCTTTATCATTAGCCATAAAGGCAGACAAGTCACTAGATACGCAAGCAAGCTTAGCCGAAATTGATAAACTAGCTGGTATCATTGAACAAGTTGATGGTGTATCAAAGGTGTACAGTGTAACACGTCCTGAGGGTAAACGAATTGAAGACCTTTATATTAGTGAGCAATCAGGTCAATTAAAAGAGGGCATTGGCAATGCACAAGGCGGTGTAAATCAAATTCACTCCGGCTTATCGGAGGCTCAGGAAAAAGTTACAAAACCACAGGACTTATCAGGTGTTTCACAATTAATTGATGGGACCAATACGTTACAAGATGGTGCTACGGAGTTAAAAGATGCGCTAAACAAGTTATCTGCAGGTATAACAGAAGGTACAAATGGAGCAAAGAAAATCCAGCAAAACCTTCAACAATTAACGACTTCAATAGGTACTTTAAAAGATGGACTTGCTACATTATCAACCAATTATGCGACACTCTCAAATGGATTCAATCAGTTTACTGAAATCTTTGATGGAACTGAGACAGCGATTAATTCTGCAAAGCAAGGTTATGCACAAATCGAAGAGCTGATGACAAAGGCCGCAGCAGAAAATCCTGATTTAGCTGAAGTTCAAACAGCGTTGGAAATTGCTGTTCAAGCACAAACACAGTTAACAGATATGTCACAACAACTTGCTTCTTCAAAAGTACAATACACGCAGTTAACAAGTGGATTCACGCAAGCAAATGCAGCACTTCAACAAGCGAATGATGCAGTAACACAAATAGAGCAAGGTGCAAGTCAGATAACGGGTGGTGCAAGTACCCTTACAGAGGGCTTACAACAAGCACAAAACGGTTCCACACAAATTGCAACAGAATCCTCTAGTTTCATTTCTGGACTTCAGGCTCTAAATGATGGACAGAAACAGCTAAAAACAAGTTTAGAAGAGCTACAAAGTCAAATGGCACAACTTGGCAAAGGATTAAAACAATCTACTGAAGGCTTAGATGAGATTTATGCAGGCTTGGATGATGCGAATAGCTATTTAAAAGATTTAAATACGAGTGAATCAGCGGAATTCTTTATTCCACAAGAAGTTTTAGAAGGAGAAGAGTTCAGTGAAAGTTTTGCTACGTATATGAATGAAGAACATAATATGACGAGTATGACGATTATTTTAGATGTCAATCCATATACAGAAGAAGCGATGGACATCGTTAAAGTCATCGATAAAAAAGTACAAGGTTACGTGGCCAGCTCATCACTTGCAGATGATGAAGTGTATTTATCGGGTAAAACGATGACGAATGTTGATTTACAGCAAATTTCTCAGGCTGATTTTATACGCAGTATTATCGTGATGATGATCGGTATTACACTCATTTTATTATGGGTTACACGTTCAGCATTCCAAACGCTCGTTATTATCGGTGCGTTAATGCTGACAAACTTTGCAGCACTTGGTATTACGGAGTTAATTACAACGCATCTATTAGGACATGAGGCACTAAGCTGGAATGTACCGTTCTTCTCGATGATTATGCTCATCACACTTGGTGTCGATTATAGTATTTTCTTCATGATGCGCTATAACGAATCAAAAAAGCTCGGACTCAATCAAATTATTCCTGCTGCTTCTGAAATGGGAGGGGTCATTGTATCGGCGGCCATCATTTTAGGCGGTACGTTTGCGGCATTAATTCCTTCTGGGATCATTACGCTCATTCAAGTAGCAATTACAGTAATGGTTGGTCTTGTTCTGTTAAGTATCTTTATTATGCCAATGCTTTTACCAGCATGCTTCGGATTTTTACAAAAATTCCAGAACATGGTGAAAAAAGAAAAATAACGTCAAAAACTTCTTTTATCCTTATTGGGTGGAAGGAGTTTTTTGTATTTTGAAATAATTTGAAACTATTCCCTAATTTGATTCGTAAATGTATTTAAGAGCATCGAGCGTTAGGAGGAAGCGATATGTTAGTAGCAGCAATTATATTCTCAGTACCATTTTATAGTTTTTTTATTTGGGGAATTTTTGAACCAATTAAAGCAAAATCATTGTTTTATAGATGGCGATACAAAGAAACACCAACTTATTCGTATGGACAATTAATGTTATTTAAGATTGAGAATGTAGTGGGTATCATTACAGCGACTGTTTTATTAATCAGTTATTCAATAAGTTTTTAAATAATAAATGAGAGGTTGAACTGCATGCAGAGACAAATTGTAGCCATATCAGGCGGTGGATTTTCTGAAGAGAAAAATGCTTATATTGATGACTATATCGTAAATTTAGTAAAAAGGGATAAACCAGTTAAAATTGCTTTTATTGCTACGGCTAGTAATGATGCACAAGGTTATATTGATAAATTTTATGAAGCGTTTAAACACCAGCTACCAAGTCAT
>JAZUES010000204.1:0-6053 GCA_045640265.1 Solibacillus sp. | reverse complement strand
GTTGGATTGCAGTTTTTTCTTCTTTCGAGATCCTCAAATAATTCCATTATTTTCACCCTTTTTATCATTTTTAAAATAATTTAATATCCCATCAAATTGAATATTGTTAAGGGCCTTCCTATATACTATGCGTAAGCGAATTCACGTATGATGAACAAATTAAAGCAGCTGTTTAATCAAAGGATTTCCACATAAGAAAAGACACCATTTCGCATTATTTGACATGAATCTGTTCTTCAAACCAGTGCGTTTAATTGCGAAAAGGGATTCTAAAACGGTATAATTTATAGTTGAGATGAAATAAAGTAAATGGAGTAGAGGAAAATGCATTTTACAAAAAAACAAGTTATTATCAGTGTTGGATTAGCACTTGTTATTATTAGCTGCATCATTTTTGTACCAGCAGTGTTAACAGCAAAAAATGAAGATAAAGCAGCAGCAGAATTAAGCAAAATTTATAATGATCAATTCGTCCCTACAAAATCAACAGTTGGCGCAATTAATGATGATTTTGACATTACAGTACAGTCTGAGAAGTCAAAAATTGTCTATGACTTTGTTTCAAAAGATCGTGACTATTCAGGTGAGTATTATGCTGAAAACGTAAATGTCAAAGTAAACGAATTAATTCAACCAATTGTTGGTGAAGAGACAATGGTTATGTCTAATGTTTTCCAAGATGGATTACAAGAAGAGATTGCACTAGAAGATGCAAAAGTTAAAAAGGCAGCAATTCATTTATTAGTGGAGCAAGACATAACAGTAGAAACTGCGCAACAAATTGCAGATACGTTAAAGGCACAATTTGGTGAAATTCCAGTTGCAATTGAAGCGTATGTAGTAGATGAGGAAGGCGTTTTTGATGGAATTAAAACAGAAGTGCGAAACTTCTTCCAACTAAGCAAAATTGATGCAGATAGCTTTATCGATTTCAAATTCCATAAACAAAAGTTTGATTTTTAATATAAATAAAAAGCGACGAGCCCAAATTGAAGGGTCGTCGCTTTTTTGGTTCAATTAAAATTCTTCATCAACTTTGGAAGACGTTCTAAAAAAGCGGAATTTTCCTGTATTCAAACGTTTTTCTGTGTTTTCTGAAATGCGTTGTGAGCAAGTAGGGCACATAAATGTGTGAATAGGACGATTGCGCAATCTTTTTGCTAAAGGTAAATCATTGGGTAAATCATGTATTGTATCACAAATAACACATTTTACTCGCATGAAGCAACCTCCTATTGGATGCGAATTGCACGAATGTTTTTAATTGGGTTTTCGATATTAGAGCCATCACCGAATAATAAGTGAACAGGCCCGTCCTCTGAAAGAGGTTTACCATCTTGACAAAATTTAAAAATGAAGTTTTTTGCTTGTTCTAATGGAAAAATAACTTCTTTATCAGCTGTGCATTCAAACACAACCTCTGTTGCGTCAGCGTTAATAACGGCATTTTTTAGGAACGGTTTAATTTCTATTCCGAATGTGCCTGTCATCATACCTTTACGGTCAAATTTACGCTCAGTTTTTAATGTTGGAGGGAATACAGCGCCTTCCATAATTTCACGTGACCAGTGTTTCCCCATAGCACGTAAATATTTTTCGTCATCTTCTTCTACTTTTTCTGTATGGAAATATGTAGTCAAATCAAGTTTACGATCATCAAAAATCCATACTGTTGGATCTAATGTCAATTGGTATTTGACTGCACCTTTAATTGGAATAATTGTTTCGACCATGAGTAAGTCCCCCTTAGCTTTTATCCTTCCTTATTATAGCGCGATTCAATTGAGAAAGAAATATAATTGAATTGAATGTAAAACATACAAAGACGCTTGCAATTTTTAGTGTAAAAAGATACACTTTATTAAGATAGAATCGAAGAAATATCATAGATGGGGGCGTCCTCATGGATACGAAAGCACAAGCTTCCTTTCAGGAAAAAGCGTTAGAGCTATTAATTGCGGATGCAGATAAAATTGCTCAACTAATTCGCGTACAAATGGATAACTTGACAATGCCATCTTGTCCATTATATGAAGAGGTTTTAGATACACAAATGTTTGGCTTATCACGTGAAATTGAATTTGCAGCGAAACTAGGCTTAATTGAACGTGAGCAAGGGAAGAAAATTCTAGACTCGCTAGAGAAAGAACTTTCTTTATTACATGATGCGTATACAGAGAAATAAAAGAAAACTCAAACCGCAATTGTGCGTTTGAGTTTTTTTTTCAAAAAATGAGGTTCGGTATATGAAACTATATTTTAAAAATTATTTTCGGAATTTTGATTATGGCTTGCTATTTGTATACATTTTCTTAATGTTATTTGGGCTTGTTATGATCTATAGTTCAAGCATTTGGGTAGCAATAGTTTATAAGGGTGCGGAGCCAAATTACTATTATAATAAGCAAGTGGCTAATATTATTCTAGCGTTGCTTGTTTTTGTGATGGCTGTGATTATGCCATATCGAAATTTGAAAAGTAAAAAGCTTTTAGTACCGTTAATGGTCATCATGATTGTATTAGAATTATGGGTAACTTTTGCAGGACATGGTAAAGCTGAAACGGGTTCTCAAAGTTGGATTAGTTTGTTTGGATTAATGAACTTCCAACCTTCAGAGTTTGCTAAATTATTTATTATTATATTCTTTGCGGGTACTTTTTATCGTAAAGGGTTGAATAAAGGTACGATGCAGCTATTAAAATTTGATGATATATCTTTTCCACTAGGAATGTGGTTATTCATCTTGGGTTGTGTTGCAATAGAAACCGACTTAGGTGCTTTAATGATTATTTTCGTTATTGCTATGGCAGTCGTACTTTCAAGCGGATTAAAGGGAAAAACACTGTTAAGAATTTTTGGCTTACTAAGTGGCTTAGGGATTGTTTTAGTCGGTGCATTATTAATTGTGAAATGGGACTCAATTTCAACAGTAGGTCGTATGGGCCGCTTTACTTCATACTTAGATCCATTTGCTTATGCAAAAGGTGCAGGATATCAAGTTGTTAATGGTTATTATGCGATTGGTTCTGGTGGCATAGAAGGTAAGGGTTTAGGACAATCCATTCAAAAACTCGGCTATATTCCAGAGCCACAAACCGACTTTATTATGGCAATTATTGCTGAAGAGTTAGGATTGTTAGGGGTATCAATCGTAATTTTAGGTTTAGGCTTTATTGTCATGCGAGGTTTTTATGTTGCAATGGCAACAAAAGATCCGTTAGCACGTATGCTTGCAACGGGCATTTCTACTTGGATAGGATTACAAACTTTTATTAATTTAGGTGGTCTATCGGGAATTATCCCGTTAACCGGAGTAACGCTACCTTTTATTAGCTATGGCGGTACTTCTATATTATTGCTTTCAGTAGCAATAGGCATTTTAATTAATGTCTCTACACATCACAAATTAGAAAAAAGAAAGTAATGGGGGTTGGGGAGAAATGAAATCGATCAAAAAGATTTTAGTGGCAAACCGTGGGGAAATTGCAATTCGTATTTTACGTGCATGTAATGAATTACATATTAATACGGTTGCCATCTATTCTCGTGAAGATAGTGGTTCGTATCACCGCTATAAAGCGGATGAAGCTTACATTGTAGGGGTTGGAAAAAAACCAATCGATGCTTATTTAGATATTGAGGGAATCATTGAAATTGCAAAAGAAGCAAATGTCGATGCGATTCACCCCGGATATGGTTTTTTATCTGAAAATTTAATGTTTGCGCGTCGTTGTGAAGAAGAAGGAATCCAGTTTATCGGTCCTACTTCAGCACATTTAGACATGTTTGGTGATAAAGTAAAGGCGCGCACACAAGCTATAGCAGCAGACATTCCTGTTATTCCAGGTACAGATGGTCCAGTGGGTAGCTTGGATGAAGTAAAAGACTTTGCGGATAAGTACGGTTATCCAGTCATGATCAAAGCAGCACTTGGTGGCGGTGGTCGTGGAATGCGCCTTGTTCAAACAAAAGAAGAATTAGCATCTTCTTATGAACGTGCAAAATCAGAAGCAAAAGCAGCATTCGGCTCTGATGAGGTGTATGTCGAAAAAGCGATTATTAAACCGAAGCATATTGAAGTTCAAATTATAGGTGATACGCACGGAAACATCGTACATTTATATGAGCGTGATTGTTCGATTCAACGTCGTCATCAAAAAGTGGTAGAAATTGCACCGTCAAATTCGATTTCAGCAGAGTTACGTAACCGTATTTGTGATGCAGCAGTTAAGTTAATGACAAACGTTGCATATATTAATGCGGGAACTGTGGAATTTTTAGTAGCGGGCGAAGAGTTTTATTTCATCGAAGTTAATCCGCGTATTCAAGTAGAGCATACGATTACAGAAATGATTACAGGAATTGATATTGTCCATGCACAAATTAAAGTAGCGCAAGGTCTCGATATTCATTCAAAAGAGGTCGGAATTCCAGTACAAAATCAAATTCCACTATTTGGCTATGCAATTCAATCGCGTGTAACGACAGAAGATGCTGCGAATGACTTCATGCCAGATACAGGGAAATTAATGGTATACCGCTCAAGTGGTGGCTTTGGGGTTCGCTTAGATGCAGGAAACGGCTTCCAGGGGGCGGTAGTGACACCATACTATGATTCGTTATTAGTAAAAATTTCGACATGGGGTATGACGTTCGCAGAAGCTGCTGCCAAAATGGACCGTAATTTGCGCGAATTCCGTATTCGTGGTGTCAAAACGAATATTCCGTTTTTAGAGAATGTTGTCTTACATGAAAAGTTCTTATCTGGCGCATTTGACACTAGCTTTATTGACACAACACCTGAGTTATTCAATTTCCCAGAGCGTAAAGACCGTGGAACAAAGTTATTGAACTATATTGGTAATGTTACAGTAAATGGTTTTCCAGGTGTAGAAAATCGCGCGAAACCTATTTTTGTACAGCCAGAAAAGCCAAAAGTGGATCTCCTTGTTCCACCTTTAAATGGAACGAAACAAATTTTAGATACACAGGGTGCAGACGGATTAGTGAAATGGATTAAGGAGCAGCAAGATGTTCTTTTAACAGATACAACTTTCCGTGACGCACATCAATCACTTCTTGCTACACGTGTTCGTTCACAAGATATGTATCAAATTGCCGATGAAACAGCGCGATTAATGCATAATTTTTTCTCACTTGAACTGTGGGGTGGCGCGACATTTGACGTGGCGTATCGTTTCTTAAAAGAAGACCCGTGGGCACGTCTAGAAAAATTACGTAAGCAAGTACCGAATGTATTATTCCAAATGTTATTGCGCGGTGCCAATGCAGTAGGTTATACGAATTATCCAGATAATTTAATTCGTGAATTCATACAAGAATCGGCTTCATCAGGTGTCGACGTATTCCGTATTTTTGACTCGCTCAACTGGATTAAAGGGATGGAAGTAGCGATTGATGAAGTTCGTAACAGCGGAAAAATTGCAGAGGCAGCCATTTGCTATACAGGTGATATTTTAGAGGATTCACGCGCAAAATATACCGTGCAATACTATAAAAATATGGCACGTGAGCTAGAGGCAACTGGTGCACATATTTTAGCAATTAAAGATATGGCGGGATTACTTAAGCCACAAGCAGCCTATCGTTTAATTTCTGAGTTAAAAGAGGCGACAAATTTACCGATTCACTTACACACGCATGATACAAGTGGTAATGGGATTTACCTATATGCAAAAGCGATTGAAGCAGGTGTTGATATTATTGATACAGCATTAGGTTCAATGGCAGGATTAACGTCACAACCGAGTGCAAACTCTCTGTATTATGCAATGAAAAATTCAGAGCGTGAAATACGTGCGGATATTGATAGCTTAGAAAAACTTTCTTATTACTGGGAAGATGTACGTAAGTATTATGTTGACTTTGAAAGTGGCATGAACGCACCGCATTCTGAAATTTATGTTCATGAAATGCCAGGTGGTCAGTATAGTAACCTACAACAACAAGCGAAGGCAGTTGGACTGGGTGACCGCTGGGATGAAGTGAAAACAATGTATTCTCGTGTTAACTTAATGTTTGGTGATATCGT
>JAZUES010000203.1:0-1779 GCA_045640265.1 Solibacillus sp. | reverse complement strand
GCTCCAAGAAATAAAATAGTACTAATAAGTAGTAAATCTATCCAAGGTCCGCGTTTTTTCCGATATATGTTTTTCATGCTGTGCACGCCCCTTTCTATTTTAACAATGAGTATAATAATATATGAAATATATCATTTTAATACCCGTTCTAAGGGTATTAAAAACAAAGGAAATGAAGTTGCCTTGTAGCATTTATTGTATGAAAAAAGACTGTCCTTTTAATGAATCATCAAGTAATATGGGCTAAGAAGTGAAAAGAAGGGGAGGACCCTACTCGTATGAATTCTGAACAGAATGAAATGGCGATTGACTGCTTTTTACTTGCGGGTCGTATCATGATGGAAAGTGGTGCAGAAACGTATCGTGTGGAAGATACAATGCTGCGTATGGCACGTTCTCAAAATATGATGGATGCGCAAAGCTATGTCACGCCAACTGGTATTATTTTTTCGCTCGGTAAAACACATCCGACACGAATTACATCTATATCTACGCGAATTACTGATTTGCATAGAATTGTGCTTGTTAACAATATTTCCAGAAAACTTACATCTCAAATGATAACATTAGAACAGGCACATGACGAGTTAAAGAAGATTGAAAAAACCAATTATTTTTTACCGATTTTAGTCCAAGTTTTAGCTGCTAGTATTGCGAGTGGCTGTTTCCTGTTAATGTTTAATGGCATATTAAGTGATATTCCAGCCGCATTTGTTGCAGGTGGATTAGGCTTATATATTGTGACGGTTATTCATAATTTAACGCGCGTGAAGTTTTTCTCGGAATTTTCAGCTGCTGTAGCAGTCGGTGTAGTGGCTTCTCTTGCCGTGCATTTTGGTGTCGGAACAGAGATTGATAAAATTATTATTGGATCGGTTATGCCACTTGTGCCAGGGCTAATCATTACAAATGCAGTACGTGATTTGATGGCAGGGCATTTTACAGCAGGTATGGCAAAGGGAGCAGAGGCATTTTTAACAGCGTTTGCTATCGGTTCGGGTATCGCGCTTGTATTGGCTTTCTAATAGAAGTAGGAGGTAAAGAGTAATGTTAGATCATATTGTTGTACAACTTGTCATTAGCTTTATCGCAACAGCCTGCTTCGGAGTTGTATTTAATGTACCGACGAGGGCAATACCTGCTTGTGGTCTTGTCGGAGCGGTTGGTTGGATTATTTATTATTCACTTGTGGATTATGGTTTGGATGATGTGCGTGCATCATTTATCGGTGCGTTCATCGTATCGCTTGTCGCTCATTATTGTGCACGAAAATTCCGTATGCCGATGATTGTTTTTAGTGTCTCCGGTATTATTCCACTCGTACCAGGGGGCATTGCATACAATACGATGCGTAATGTAATGGAGCTTGATTATATTATGGGACTCCAAAATGGGATACGTGCATTTATGATTTCTGGTGCGATTGCAATGGGACTTGTCTTTGCAGAAGTCATTATGCAAATTACTTCTCGCTTTATGAGACAGGGGAAAACGTCGATACAGTCGTTTATGAAAGCGAAAAAAAGAAGCTTGTAAAGTACTATTGTTAGTAGTAGCTTTACGAGCTTCTTTAATGTTTTAAAATAAGTTCGTTACTTCATCACTTGCGATTGGTTTACTAATATAGTAACCTTGCAGCACATCGCAGCCATAGTTGATGAGTAATTCTTGTTGTTGCACGGTTTCAACACCTTCTGCAATAACTGTTAAATTCATCGATTTACCTAATTGCACCATACCATTCATTAATTGCTGAGATTTTTCAGATTTTAATAAGGC
>JAZUES010000202.1:0-2967 GCA_045640265.1 Solibacillus sp. | reverse complement strand
CTTGGTACAGCTTGTGCTGGTAGAGGTTAACAATATCGGCATATGCGTTTTGATCACCTTTAAGCACTTGCTTTATTCTTTTATTCACTAACGCATCCATTTGTCTTTCCTCTCCACCTTTTTAGCTGTTCTATATTTACGTATGGATTTTAAAAAGGTTTCGTTTTAAAAATAAAAATTTCTTTTTAACCATCGTTAAATATGTACTATCATTATAGCAAAATTCTTTCGGCTCTATCTCATATTTTTCCAATATTCATACCAAAGTTTCACCAAATAATGATCCCATTAGTGCAACCGCCACATCTGCTGTTTTATTGTGCTCGTCTAAAATCGGATTTACTTCAACGAATTCGGCAGAAGTTAATAATCCGGATTCCTGAATTATTTCCATAGCTAAATGACTTTCACGATATGTAATTCCTCCAGGTACAGGTGTCCCCACACCAGGAGTGTACAGTGGATCTAATGCATCTAAATCAAGTGATAAATGTAAGCCATCAATTTGGTTTGCATGGAAATATTTCATAGTTTCTTCCATTACATGCGTCATCCCTAAACGGTCAATCTCATGCATTGTATATATTTTTATCCCTCGTTCTTTAATTAACGCTCGTTCTCCATCATCTATAGAGCGCCCACCAATAATAACAATGTTCTCCTGTTTAACTTTTGGTGTTGCATGTAAAATCGACGTTAAACGCTCATGACCAAGGCCCAGACACGTCGCAAGTGGCATCCCATGAATATTGCCTGATGGTGTTGTATCTGGTGTATTTAAATCGGCATGTGCATCAAACCAAATAACACCCATATTTACATATTTCGTAGACAGCCCCGCTAGCGTCCCAATTGCAATACTATGATCGCCTCCTAAAACAAGTGGCATACGATGCTTTTGTAATACGGCTTGAACCTTCTCTGCTAATGCTGTATTTACATTAACAACTTCATCTAAGTTAAGGAGCTTTGCATCTTGTTGTTTAGTAACAGCTCGATCTAATACTTGAATATTCCCTTCGTCTTCTACCTCATAGCCAAGTGTCGTTAGTCTTCTTTGCAATCCCGCATAACGAATCGCACTTGGTCCCATGTCCACCCCTCGTCGTTGTTGTCCATAATCACACGGTACCCCAATAATTGAAACATATTTATTTTCCATGTTTGTCATCCCCTTAAATCTGCTATTATGTCTCATACGTTCTCAGCTCTTCTTGACTCATTACTCCTACTCTCTTGAAATTTCGAGATTTAGCATGGATTTCCCTTTTTTTAAACAGCAAAAAATCCTTTACCTAATTTTCATTAAGTAAAGGATTGGATTTTTATATTTAAGTGCACTTCTTATATAAATAAAAGTGAGCCATGAAGGATTCGAACCTTCGACCCTCTGATTAAAAGTCAGATGCTCTACCAGCTGAGCTAATGGCTCATAAAAAACAAAAAAATGGCTGGGGAACCTGGATTCGAACCAGGGCATGACGGAATCAAAATCCGTTGCCTTACCGCTTGGCTATACCCCAAACATTAAAGATGGTGGAGAGGGGCGGGTTCGAACCGCCGAACCCTAAGGAGCGGATTTACAGTCCGCCGCGTTTAGCCACTTCGCTACCTCTCCGACACAATATAACACTGTTAAAAATAGATGGTGGAGGATGACGGGCTCGAACCGCCGACCCCCTGCTTGTAAGGCAGGTGCTCTCCCAGCTGAGCTAATCCTCCATACTAACAAGTGTTATTCTTATTTTTTTATGAAGCCTTAAATGGTGACCCGTACGAGAATCGAACTCGTGTTACCGCCGTGAAAGGGCGGTGTCTTAACCGCTTGACCAACGGGCCATATGTAATGTTGTTCTCTTTAAGACAATATTTATAATATCATCATTTTTATAGCAATGCAACCCTTTTTTAAAACTTTTTTAAAAAATATTTTTCTGTTATAAAAAAGCAAAAAAAAATGGCTCCGAAGGCAGGACTCGAACCTGCGACCTGCCGGTTAACAGCCGGATGCTCTACCAACTGAGCTACTTCGGAACGCTTCTATTATATATGTACTTAAGTGTTTCTCTTTTGTACATTTTTTATTATAGCAAGGTTTTAAATTAATACAAGCGGTTTTTTTAAATAATTAAAAACATTTCAATATCTTTAGATTATTTGGAATAAGTGAGAAGATATCGGCCTTTATACTAATTAAATTTTACTGCCTATTTAGTCGATGTCTAGATAATTTCACTTTTCACCGACTATAATACAGCATCTTGTTTTATAGTAACCATTTCTCATTCTCAACATACGCTCTTATGTTAAATCTTCACCAATATTTTTACCCATATCACACTTTAATAATGGAGGTAGAAATTCCTCATATAGCACAGATAATAATCTCTGCAAGCCCTTCAAGCAATATCGGAGCTACTCTCGACTATATTTACTAGTAGAATCCAATTTTCTACATGCATGATGATCAGTAAGTTAGGCTCTGTGGCCTTTACAAAGCCATTTAACACTTCACTAGCAGCTTTTAATTAACAACTTAATTAAACAATACCAGGGAACTTCACATCCCGACTAGATTGTTTTGTATAAAGCCTTCATTTTTCTGGCATATAACAACGCTAATGTAGCATTTGCTACATTAGCAATTCTTTTTCACCTTGCTTCTAATTTCAATTCAGTAGTACTCTTATTTAGATTTTATAATCTTTTAAAAAACTTGTTAAAATTTTCGATAATAAAAAGGTATCAATTTTATAATCGATACCTTCTTAGCAATCTATTTTAATATGCGATAAATTTTTGGACAAATAAAAAAGCCACTACTGACTAAATCAGCAGCGACTTCTTGAGCGAAGCGACGTCCTACTCTCACAGGGGGAAACCCCCAACTACCATCGGCGCTAAAGAGCTTAACTTCTGTGTTCGGTATGGGAACAGGTGTGACCTCTTTGCCATCATCACTTCACT
>JAZUES010000201.1:0-13298 GCA_045640265.1 Solibacillus sp. | reverse complement strand
GCATACCGCAACAGTATCAGTAGTAGGGACACGTACCACGTGACCCTGCTGCTGATATGCGGTAGCTCGCCAAAACCGCATACACCTCCATAGCCTTATTTAAACGACTAGCTATGAAACTCCTTACCTCACTATATTTAGCAAATCCGCTTTATTTAAGAAACGGCGCCTTTGCTTGCAATAGCGCCTTCCCTCTTTAAATATAATTTAATAGACTATGCCTTATTTGGCGAGCCTTGCATACCGCAACAGTATCAGTAGTAGGGACACGTACCACGTCACCCTGCTGCTGATATGCGGTAGCTCGCCAAGACCGCATACAATGCGCTTAGCCCGCCAAAACCCATACACCTTCATTCATAGCCCTTATTAAAACATGACTAGCTAGTCTCCCCATACTTTCGATGAAAATAAAAAAACACAGCCCATTTGAATTGCTTCAAATAGACTGTGCTAGTATTAGTCTGCTTTTTCAATTAATACTTGTAAAGCGTTGATTGCTTTTTCTTCATCATGACCTTCAGCACTTAACGTAATAACCGTACCTTTTGCTACCGCTAAACTCATTATACCCATAATGGATTTTGCATTCACTTTTTTAGCCTCTTTTTGTAAAAAGACATCCGCTTTATAACGGTTTGCTTCTTGGACAAACAATGCTGCTTGTCTCGCTTGCAAACCAGATTTCAATTTTACTTCAACTTGTTTTTCAATCATTTGAAATACTCCCTTTCACAACCGTTCCTCGCTATTTATTCCATCTTATCGAAATTAACCGAAAAGAACAATAATAGAATGCTCGATTTATGAAATCGTTACCAATTTTTATTTTAAAACATTGTCACCACGACGAAGTCCTTCTGCAATTTCGTCAATTTTTCGCAGACGGTGATTGACGCCTGACTTACTTACGACGCCCGTTGAAACCATTTCACCAAGTTCTTTTAGCGTTACATCCTGGTATTCAACACGAAGTCGAGCAATTTCACGTAACTTATCAGGAAGCTGATCTAAACCAATTGAATTGTCGATGTAACGTATGTTGTCAACTTGACGTAGTGCTGCCCCGATGGTTTTATTTAAATTTGCTGTTTCACAGTTAACGATTCGGTTTACACTGTTACGCATATCTCGTACAATACGAACATCTTCAAATTTTAGCATCGCCGATGTGGCACCTACTAAATTTAAGAAATCTGATATTTTTTCAGCTTCCTTTAAGTATGTGACATACCCTTTTTTACGTTCAATCGTCTTCGCGTTAAGGTCGTAATAATTCATCAGCTCTGCCAACGCTTCCCCGTGCTCCTTATATAAAGAATACACCTCTAAGTGATACGAAGAAGTTTCTGGGTTATTGACAGAACCGCCTGCTAGAAATGCTCCTCGTAAATATGCACGTCGTTGATTATTTTTTGGAATAATCGACTTTGAAATTATATGATTAAACTCAAATGAATTTGATACGATTTCTAAATCGGCTAATATTTCACGGGCACCTTCACGAATACGGCAAATATACACATTATTTTTTTTCAAGCGCATTTTTTTTCGAACTAATAACTCAACAGTATATGGATACATCTTTTTGACAATCGTATATAAACGCCTTGCAATGGCGGCATTTTCAGTTTGAACGTCTAAGCTTATTTGACGATTCGCAAAGCTTAAACTTCCATTCATTCGAATAAGGGCGGACACTTCCGCCTTTAAACTGGCGTCATCCGCTTCAACTTGTGTCAATTCCTTCTTTGTTTCTGATGCAAATGACATAATATGTTTCCCCCTTTCCTAGCAAACTATGTAGTTATAAGCTTACTAAAGTATTATGTTAATGATTGCTTTTGCTTTGTATATTCACATAACCAATCTGCTAAATTTTTTGCATCATGTCGGACAACACCATTTTGAATACGGGCAATTTCTTTTTGAATAACTTTAATGCCCATTTCCTCGAGTTCCTCAAAATCAATCAAGACGGGCTCTGCATTTTCCTCACGATAATTTTCGTGAACCGAAGATGGAAATTGTGTTGCATTAATAAGTATCGATTCAATAAATGACTGTCCGACATGTGTATGAATCGCTTCAATATGCTGAGACGCTGAATAATGAATTGTTTCACCACGTTGTGTCATTAAATTGGCGATATAAATTTTTTCTCCTTTTGCACGAGCTACTTCTTGCCCAATCCCCTTAACAAGTAAGTTCGGAATAATGCTCGTATACAAACTACCCGGTCCTATTAATATATAATCTGCGCGTTCAATTGCATGAATTGCAGCTGGAAGAGGCTTTAAATGTTCTGGTTCTAAATAGACTCGCTTTATCGGTGTCCGAGCTAACGGAATTTTGGACTCTCCCGTAATATTCGTACCATCCATAAGTTCTGCATGCAATGTAACCTTCTTATTAGCAGCGGGCACTACTTTTCCGTGAACATTAAAAACCTTACTCATTTCAGAAATTGCATGATTGAAATCCCCCGTGATATCCGTCAGTGCCGTTAACATTAAGTTACCTAACGAATGTCCACCTAATTGATTTGATTGTGAAAAACGATATTGGAACATTTGCTCCACTAATGGCTCAACGTCGGACAGTGCAGCAATCACATTTCGCACATCTCCCGGTGGAGGAATATCATAGTCATCACGTAGGCGGCCTGAAGAACCTCCATCATCAGCAACAGTCACGATGGCTGTTATATCAAATGGATGTTGCTTTAAGCCGCGTAAAATCGTTGATAGCCCTGTTCCGCCACCAATAACGACTATACGTGTTTTCTTTTTTTTCATTCCATCAATCCTTCCTGTGATTGATATCTCGGTGTGAAATGACAACTTGCTCGGTATTTCCTAATAAGTTTCCGAAATACTCTGCTAACGTAACAGAACGGTGTTGACCTCCTGTACAGCCAAACGCAATAACAAGTTGTGATTTTCCTTCTTTGCGATAATGCGGGATCATGAATGCAAACAAATCTGTTAACTTCGTGATTAACTGCTGCGTTTCTTCTGTCGCCAAAACATATGAAGACACTTCAGTTTGTAAGCCCGTTTTATGGCGTAATTCTTCTACATAATATGGATTTTTTAAGAAGCGTACGTCGAATACCAAATCTGCATCAATTGGAAGACCATGTTTAAAACCGAAAGATACGACATTCACAGAAAATGTCGAAATACCCATATTGGTGAATTCTTTCGTAATACGCTCACGTAATTCTCTTGGTTTTAAATTCGATGTATTGAAAACCGTTTTCGCACGTCCTTTTAATTCAGACAATAATTCACGTTCAAGTTGAATCCCTTCGAGAGGTAATCCTTGAGGAGCTAGTGGGTGTGAGCGTCTTGATTCTTTATAACGGCGAACAAGCGTAGCATCATCAGAATCTAAAAATAAAATACGTGGTAAAATATCTTCTTCGTCTAATAAAGCATCCAGAGACTCAATGAGTGAATCAAAGAATTCCCGTCCGCGTAAATCCATTACAACTGCAATACGTGAAATTTTCTTCTCTGAATCTTTCATTAATGCTAAAAAAGTTGTTAAAAGTTCAGGCGGTAAATTGTCGACACAGTAGTACCCTAAATCTTCAAAGCTTCGAACAGCAACTGTCTTTCCTGCTCCTGACATCCCCGTGATAATAACTAACTCATGTGTAAAGCTTGAACTACCCACGTATGTTCATCTCCTCATATTATTGTTCAATCGAATTTTGGATATTCTCGCTAATTAATTCAAAGTCCTCAGTATATTCAAATGTACCATATTGCATCCCTTTACTTAATGCGGCGAACAATAAATTTGTTCGATCTCCTTCAGCCATTGGCAATTCATTTATGCTTTCTATTGAATGCCAACCTAGAATGCCTTCTCGTGTTTCTTCAAATGGAATTCCTTCAACATCCTTTGCGACAAATGTATAGAGCATCCATTCATCGACAACTTCATCACCATTTTTAATAACCATCGTAAAAGTCCCTTTTAAATGGACATTTTTTGGTGTTAAGTTTGTTTCTTCTTGGAATTCGCGTATAGCGGATTCATAAATAGACTCCCCTAATTCCATTTTGCCGCCTGGCGCAACAAACCAACCTCTTCTTGGTTTTTGTAGCAATAATACTTTCCCATCTTTAATAGCTAATAAATTTGTAATACGTTGCATCAATAACACCTCAATTCTCCCATTTAAGCATAACTCTATTATACCTTGTAGAGTACATTTCTGTAAAAGTAAGCGTGCCTTTATGAATTCACTTTTTTAACTTTTTCACAACAAAAAGAGGTTGCTTTTGCGCCTAGACGCAAAAAACAACCTAAAGACTAACTTGAATTTAAGGAGAATAAAACAATACAAGTTTAGTTTACCCTTATTTTGTAACAGTTTGATTACATTCATGTTAAAGAATTATGTTATTATGCTTGACTGATTTTTTGTTTTAATTCTTCTACAAAATGTTGTGCAGATTGTGCTGCAATACTGCCATCACCTGTTGCTGTAACGATTTGACGAAGCATTTTTTCACGCACGTCTCCTGCTGCATAAATTCCTGGTACAGCTGTTTCCATTTTTTCATTCGTTAAGATATAGCCGGCTTCATTTAAAATGTTAAGTGAAGCGAATGGTGCTGTTAACGGAAGTGTGCCTACATAAACGAATACGCCATCTGTTTGTAATTCAAATTCTGTACCATCTACAGTAGAAGCTAATGTTACTTTCCCTACTTTTCCTTCAACTTCGTGAATTTCTTTAATTGTCGTATTCCAAATGAAATCAATTTTTTCATTCGCAAATGCACGATCTTGAATGATTTTTTGTGCACGTAATTTGTCACGACGGTGTACGATTGTTACTTTGTCAGCAAAACGAGTTAAGTAGATACCTTCCTCGACTGCTGAATCACCGCCACCGATAACGACTAATTTCTTTTGTTTGAAGAATGCGCCATCACAAACTGCGCAATAACTTACACCACGACCACCAAGTTCTGTTTCACCTGGAACGCCAACTTTTTTATATTCTGCACCTGATGCAATAATGATCGTGCGTGTTTTGTATTGTTTCTTACCTGAAATAATTGTTTTATAATCTTCGCCATCAATGATTTCTGTTACGTCACCATATGCATATTCTGCACCAAATTTTTTCGCATGTTCGAACATTTTAGTTGAAAGCTCAGGTCCTAAAATTGTATCGAAACCTGGGTAGTTTTCTACCGCTTCTGTGCTCGCCATTTGACCTCCAGGAATACCACGTTCAATCATTAATGTTGATAAGTTTGCACGAGATGTATAAACAGCTGCAGTCATCCCTGCTGGACCTGCTCCGATAATTACAACATCATAAATTTTTTCTTCTGACATAATAAATCCTCCTCTAGCATACCGCTCTCTATATGTTCATCGTATAAGATGACACTAATAAATACAAATTTACTGCTTATTCCTCTGTAGGAACAAAAAGATACAATTCATCACTATATTTTGTAAGTGTTGACACGGAAATATCATACTTTTGGGCAAGTAATTTTTTTGTCACTTTATTTTCTAACGCAGTATGGAAGGAATATTCTAGCGCAGCTGCCAATGCACAACTATTCTTAAATGCATAGCCTTTACGATACGCCAATTCAGCTAAGGCAAACCACGTACTTAACATTTGGGCGACTTCAAGAGAAATTGATTCATTGGCTTCTACAATTTTTTCTGCAACGTACATAAAATGTAGAAAGTTTTTTTCTGCTGGATCTTTTTCGTTAAAATCATAGTCAAGCGCATACGCTAAACTTAATTTTTCGAGTACAGAGAACTTTTCTACATTTAAAAGAGTAGGATGTGCTACAATTTCTTGCTTATGTGCTGATCGTTTCAGTAAAAATAAACCGAATATGCGACTTGATTCATTTTCATCCGCTAATTGTCGCAATATAAAGTCGCGGTGGTTTTCTGCCGAATGTCGATGCTTAGATACTTCTCCATTTGCCCATGGTTCCAATCCTTCTTTTTTGGGATCAAGTTGCAATAGAATTTTCCACATTTCTTGTGCATATGCCTCGTGACCTGTAAAATAAGCGGATTGTGCAAGCCAAAAGTAAAAGCCTGTATCGCCTTCGTAACCTCTTTTATACATCGAACGAAGCCATTTATATGCTTCTTCATATTGACCAACAAGTGCAAATGTTGCGCCAAGCTTGTAACGATTATCCCATTCAAAGGGTTGGATTTTTTTTAGCAATGCCAACATTTGATTAAGCTCAACTGTTTTCTTTTCATAATAAGCAAATACCACTAAATTACAAAGTGCATGCAAGTTACCCTTGTTTTCACGCAACACCTCATGTAAAAGCGCGCGTGCTTGCTCTGCTTCGCCAACATAAAAATAAGCAAGAGCCAAATTATTATGCGCATTCCAAAGGTCTGGAAACTCCTCAACCGTTTTCTCTAATACTTCAATGGCTGCAGGAAAATTCCCTTGTTCCATGAGACGTCTTGCTTTTTCTTGTATAACGATTTTTGATGCTTCTAGCTCATCTATGTCTTCCATATCATCCGCAACAAAATCAGCAAAATCTAAAATTTCCTCAGCGTCTTCCATATAGGCGCCATCTGGTTCCATTTCTAAATATTTTGCTGCATATTTTTGTGCATCGGTAATATGCCCGATACAACCCGAAACCTCTGCTAACATAAACACAATTTCTGCTTCACTTGGCTCTATACTATGTGCGGTATGAATTAGTTCATACGCATGGTCAAAATTTTGTAATTCCATTTCTAAAACGCCATATTGAAGTAACACATGTGCGTCGTCAGGGCTAAGATCTGCTGCACGTTTTATATATTTATAAGCTTTGTCCATTTCTCCACGGTCCAACGCTTTTAATGTTTTATTATAATAATAATCGCTGTTTGGAACAAACGACACAATATTCGTTGTTGTTGCTTTTAAACGTTTATTCTCCAATCAAATTCCTCCGAGACTGTTTTCTGTTCGATTTATAATTCTATACAAAAGAAATAAGGAACGAGCTCAATGTCGTTCCTTACGCAATTGTTCTTTATTATAGCATATCTAACTCACATGTCGTAAATTTGAATGCCAAAGTAGTAAAATGTTATGATTACTTTTGTGGTTTTTTACCTTCGTGACGTTTTTGAAGTACTTCTAACACTTCATACACATCCACTTTTTGTTCCTGAAGTAACACGAGTAAGTGATAGATTAAATCTGCTGATTCCCATTTTACTTCTTCTTTGTCACGATTTTTCGCACCGATGACTACTTCTGTCGCTTCCTCACCGACTTTTTTACAAATTTTATCGATTCCTTTATCGAATAAATAAGTTGTATACGCGCCTTCTGGCATATCGATTTCACGTTGTTTAATGACTTCCACAAGCTCAGGTAAAATTGCCACGGAACCAGGTCTTGTATTTTCAACTAAGTTTTCCGTGAAGCAAGATGTTGTACCATTGTGGCAAGCTGGACCTGCTGGAATCACTTCGATTACTAAAGCATCTTGATCGCAGTCTGCTTTAATCGATACGACTTTTTGTGTGTTGCCACTTGTCGCACCTTTATGCCAAAGTTCGTTACGTGAACGTGAGTAAAACCATGTTTCATTTGTTTCAATTGTTTTTTGTAAAGACTCTTCGTTCATATAAGCTACTGTTAATACTTCTTTTGATTGTGCATCTTGGATTACTGCAGGGATTAAACCTTGCTCATTAAATTTTACGTTCATCGTACTAAGACCCCTTTATCATTTAAGTAGCTTTTTACTTCCGCTACACTTGTTTCTTTATAGTGAAAGATACTTGCGGCTAGTGCTGCATCTGTATCTACATCTTGTAATACTTCTCTAAAGTGTTCAGCATTACCCGCACCGCCACTTGCTATGACTGGTACTGTAACGGCCTCACGTACTGCTTTTGTTAACTTTAAATCAAAGCCAGACTTTTCTCCGTCTTTATTCATGGACGTCAGTAAAATTTCACCCGCGCCTAAGCGGACTGCCTCTTTCGCCCAATCGACTGCTTTCCAAGTCGTCTTATTGCGACCGCCATGTGTGTATACCATCCACGTGCCGTCTCCTTCTGAAAAGCGAGCATCAATTGCACAGACGATGCACTGTGCCCCAAAATAGTCAGAGCCTTCTTTAATCAGTTCGGGTCGTTCTAATGCCGATGTGTTCACTGAAACTTTATCCGCTCCTGCACGTAAAATACGTTTCATATCATCCAGTGTGCGAATACCGCCTCCAACTGTAAAAGGAATGGCTAAGCTAGCTGCTGTTTGACGTACGACATCGACCATCGTTTCACGTCCTTCATGTGAAGCAGAAATATCTAAAAATACTAATTCATCTGCCCCCTGCTCATCATAAAACTTCGCAAGCTCTACAGGATCACCTGCATCACGAAGCTCAATAAATTGAACACCCTTGACAACACGGCCTTCCTTTACATCTAAGCACGGAATAATTCGTTTTGTTAACATACCTTTTCCCTAACCCCCTTCGCCCACGCTGCTAATAAATGTACGCCCAATTGGCCTGATTTCTCAGGGTGGAACTGCATCCCTGTGAAATTATCCTTAGCCACGATTCCCGGTACTTCAACACCTTCATAATCAGCAGAAGCAACGAGTTGTGCTGGATTCATTTTGCTAGCATAAAATGAGTGAACAAAATATACGTGGCGAGCTTCGGGTAAGCTTTTCTCCTCTAACCATTCAGGAGTTTGCTTTAGTTCAAGGTCATTCCAACCCATATGTGGAATGCGAGATACTTTTTCAAAACGTTTGATGCGGCCGTTGAAGATGCCTAATCCTTTTGTTTTTGCTACTTCATCACTTTCATCAAAAAGCAATTGCATCCCTAAGCATATTCCTAGTAACGGCTTTTTCGTAGCCTGAATGAATGGAATAAGTCCTGTTTCAGCTAAACGCTTCATTGCATCAGGAAAAGCGCCAACGCCAGGTAATACAAGTGCATCTGCTGTTTCTAGTTCTGCTTTATCACTCGTCACAACGACTTCAGCATCTAGGCGCTTTAACGCTTGCTCCACGCTAAATAAATTGCCCATACCGTAGTCAATTACACCAATTTTCACGTTAACAGCCCCTTCGTTGATGGCACACCTTTCACGCGAGGATCAATTTGAATCGCATCGTCTAGTGCTCGTGCCAATGCTTTAAATACTGCTTCAATAATGTGATGCGTATTGTGACCATATGGAACGATAACGTGAAGATTAATGCGTGCTTCTAACGCAAACTTCCATAAAAATTCATGCACTAATTCTGTATCAAATGTGCCGACTTTTGCATTCAATGTTGGTTCGATACGATATTCTAAATGCGGGCGATTTGAACAATCAATCACAACTTGTGCTAATGCATCATCCATTGGTACAAAGGCATTGCCGTAACGTTTAATGCCTTTTTTATCGCCTAACGCTTCACGGAAAACTTGTCCTAACACGATGCCAATATCTTCTGTTGTATGATGGTCATCAATCCATGTATCTCCATTAGCGATGATTTTCCCATCGAATAATCCATGTTTAATGAAGAGGTCTAGCATATGGTCCAAAAAGCCAACGCCTGTTTTGATTTCCGCTTGGCCTGAACCATCTAAATTAAGCTCAACTTCGATTTTCGTTTCATTTGTGCTTCGTTCGATTTTTGCAAAACGCATTAGTCTTCTTCCCCTTTATCCCAGCCACGTGATTCTACTGCTCTTGCATGTCCTTCTAACCCTTCCAACCTTGCAAGTCTCGCAATTTTCGGTGCATTTTGTTGCCAAGTTTTTTTGCTATAATAAACAACGCTCGTGCGCTTAATGAAATCATCTACATTTAAACCACTTGCAAAACGAGCGGTTGAGTTTGTTGGTAATACGTGATTCGTACCAGCAAAGTAATCTCCTACAGGCTCTGAACTATAACGTCCAATAAAGATGGCGCCTGCATGTGTGATCATCTGTGAAACTTGCTCAGCATCTTCTGTAACGACCTCTAAGTGCTCTGGTGCTAATGAATTAACCGCTCGTACTGCTTCTGCTATTGACTCAGCAACATAGATATGACCGAAGTTTTCAATTGCTTTACGTGCAATGGCTTCACGAGGTAATTTTGACAGTTGAATTTCTACTTGTTCTGCTACAGCATCCGCCAAGTCGTCACTTATTGTAATTAACACCGCACAAGCGAGCGGGTCATGTTCTGCTTGTGATAATAAGTCAGCAGCAATTTCATCCGCATATGCCGAGTCATCTGCTAATACACAAATTTCAGATGGACCTGCAATCATATCGATGGCCACTTCGCCAAACACCTCACGTTTTGCGAGTGCAACGTAAATATTGCCTGGTCCTGTAATTTTATCAACTGGTGCAATTGTTTTCGTTCCGTATGCAAGTGCCGCAATCGCTTGGGCACCGCCAACTTTATAGATTTCCTTAACACCTAAAATATGTGCAGCTACTAATACGGCATCTGGTAGTTTCCCATCGTTACCAGCTGGAGAAGTAATAACAATACGTTTGACTCCTGCTACTTGTGCAGGAATAACGTTCATTAAAACTGATGAAGGATACGCCGCTGAACCGCCTGGTACATAAAGGCCGACTGCATCTAGTGCTGTAATACGTTGCCCTAAAAAAGAACCATCTGCTAACGGTAATTTAAAGCCACTTCGTTTTTGTTTATCATGATAAAGACGAATATTGTCTGCTGCCTCTTTTAAATCAGCATATAGTTGCGGGTCAAAGCTATTAACGGCTTGTTCGATTTCCTCCTTGCATACACGTAAATTCTCAGGTGCGAAACCATCCCACTTTTCACTATAATGTTTGATTGCCGTATCACCATTTTCACGGACATCGGCAATAACTTGTCGGACCGTTTTTAACTGTTCTTCATTGCCTTGCTCTAATTGACGTTTTAATGAAATGTCTTTCGTTAATGGTGTAATTTTCATACAAAAACCTCACTTTATTTCACACATTTTTTTAGACGTGTTACTAAATCTTGAATTCGTTCACTTTTCATTCGATAACTTACCGGATTAGCGATTAAACGTGATGATACTTCGGCAATACGTTCATATTCCACTAAGCCGTTCTCCTTTAATGTACGTCCGGTTGATACGATATCGACAATCCGATCTGATAACCCAATCATCGGTGCTAACTCGATTGAACCATTTAATTCGATAATTTCAACTTGTTCGCCGATGCCTTTATAATATTTCAACGCAATATTCGGATATTTTGTCGCAATACGAGGTGCGATTTCATTCATCGTAGTATTCGGTAAACCTGCTGATGCGATATAGCAATCACTAATTTTTAAATCTAATAGCTCATGAACCGTTCGACGTTGTTCAAGTAAAACGTCCTTACCCGCAATGCCGATATCCGCAACGCCATGCTCAACGTAAACTGGTACGTCCATTGGTTTTGCTAAAATAAATCGAATTTCCTCTCCTGGGATTTCAATCATTAATTTACGTGACATTTCTACTTCTTCTGGAAGGTTGAAGCCAGCCTCGATTAGCATTTCATAGGCCTCTTCAAAAATTCGTCCTTTCGGCATCGCAATTGTTAGTTGTGTCATGCCTTACGCCTCCCTTTGTTGAAATTCATTGACCACTTTAAATTGAGCCTTTAACGCATCGACATTTTCAATACCTTCGTACGCCTGAAATGTCACTTGCTTGCCTTGTTCACGTAAAAAGTTAGCTTGCGTTAATGCATCTAAAAAACGATCTGCTGCAAATAATACAAGCACTTCATTGCTTGCTACTTCGATTTTTGGCATTGCCTCGAATACACGATCTACTCGCAACCCAAAGCCTGTTGCTCCAACACTTGAGCCGAAATGTGTAAGCAATCCATCATAGCGCCCACCGTTTCCTAATGGGAAGCCACTACCCGATGCAAATACTTCGAATAACATACCTGTGTAATAACTCATATGACTTGCTAGAGTAAAATCAAATGCGATGTACTGTTCGTATCCAGCTGCTTCTAAAATTTCCGCTAAACTACGCATATATTCAAGCGCATCATTTTTCCTTACATATTTTTCAACTGCTTCAATTGAAGGGAGGCTAATCGCTTCTTCAATGTATGCAAGTAGCGCGTCGGATTTTGTTTTCGGTAAATTGAATTCCAACACCGCTTCTTCAAAGCCAACAAAATTGCGTTGAACAAGTAGTTTATTTAAATATGCGGCTTGTTCTGCACTTTCCGTATAGTCTTTTAATATGCAGTTCAGTACACCTGCATGTCCAATCGTTACTTTAAAATCCGTAATATTATAGGCTTTCACTAAATCAATCGCTGTCATAATCACTTCAGCATCTGCAAAAACCGATGTATCTCCAATTAATTCAATCCCCATTTGATCAAACTCTGCTGGACGACCACCCTCACGTTGCTGTGCACGAAAGACATTAGCAAAGTAAGCTAAGCGCTGCGGAATTTTTTCCTTCAATAATTTTGATGTTGCCACACGTGCAATCGGCGTTGTCATATCTGGTCGTAGGACAAGGGTATTACCTTGGCTATCAACTAATTTAAAAAGACGTGCATCTGAAATAGCCGATGCTTTTCCTACTGTATCGTAATATTCGACAGATGGTGTTTTAATAAATTCGTAGCCACGAGCACGCAATAGTTTACGGCCAGTTGAGCGGATTAATTCAAATTTTTCATAGATATTGGGAAATGTATCGCGCATCCCAAGAGGTTTTTCGAACATTTTAATCGATGACATTTTGACACATCCTAAACTTTTTCATTGTTTGGTATTCCGAGAATCGTAATTCCACTTCACTAAACTAGAGTGATGAATTACTAGAGTATGAAAGTATTTTACTCCTACTATTTTGAGTAGTCAATTTATTCTTACAATATTATTAATAATTAAATTTTCTGATATGTCATTCGATTATACATGATTAATTGGCGTATTGGTGGGTATGTTCTTTAATTAGAAAATAGAGAGGAGATAGAGCGAATCATCTTCTAATAAAGAGAGGTTATCATAGCTAATCCTGTTCCAATAAAGTGTTAGGAAGGTGTATGGGGGTTGGCCGGCAAAGGTGCCGTTCTTTTAAATAAAGCGGATTTGCTAAAAGGGAATTCATAGCTAGTCGTTTAAAAAAGAGCTATGGAGGTGTATGCGGCTTTGGCGAGCTACCGCATATCAGCAGCAGGGGGTAGTGACCCCTTAAAGTTAGAGTTTTATTATGCAGCTAATTGGTTGACATGAGTTCGGTA
>JAZUES010000200.1:0-4848 GCA_045640265.1 Solibacillus sp. | reverse complement strand
AGAATTAAATCCAACTAAAATATTTTCCGTGTCCGTCTGTATTTTTCATTTCCTTCAAGTTTATGGTCGTTCCCCGCTGAATTAAATCTACATGTAAATTCGCGTCATCCATATTGTTATACACGTGATATAACGGAACATGGTAACTTAACTTGCAAATCATAGTTAATAAGCTTTCCTTTAATTCAGTTGAAAATTGATTCGCTACATGCGTATGAAAAATGACAATTTGCGAATCTTCATTTCGCATTTCTAAATAATTCGGTATAATCTCTAAAAAATCCCCTTCAACTAATGTCTTCGAACAGTTTATATTTACATCTCTAATCTTTTCTAAGAGCACCTTTCTTTCCTTATGTTCAGGCCAAATTAAAGATTGCATCCAATGATAATCATCCTCTTGTTCCAACTGGATAATATTTAAATCAATTCCGATTCGATTATAAATGACGAGATCATTTGAAATATTCAATGGTTGCCCATTATTAACGGCACGAATTGTGATATCACTCGCTGCATCCCCAAATATTTTGGTATTGTTTCTCTCCATAATTTCATAGTTGAATTGATCAACATCTAACAATATCCCCGCGCTCGTTCCAATTTCGATTAGCGTTAAAGGTTTTTTTACACTTTGATAAATTTCATCAAATAACGGATACAAATACGATGCGCGATTTACTTCATTTGTCTGGACTAATCTTGTATGAAAGAGTTGAATTAATGCTTCTTCATATTCACTACATACTTGTTTCAATAGTTGAAAACTTTCTTTAAAATTAGCGATTTCGGGACTTTTCAAAACTTGCACTAATGGATGATTGTTTTGATAGGCAATCCATTGAATCGATGCAAAAAATAAATTCGGCTTTGGTTGTGACTGTGGAATAGTTGAAATTAAATCTAATAGAGCATCATCCGCTACAATTGCATTACTCCAAAATGCGTATAGCGGACTACTATGCTTTGCCTCAACTTCAGCAAAGCGTTCAAATATTTTCACTATCATTTCCTTATCCACATAAATCCCTTCTTTCCTTTTATTAATCAAATAGTATAATGAATAGTAAATTATGAAAATTAATTAAATTTAATCAATTTGATTAATTTAATTAATGAAAGAGGAAGGAACAATGGAACTAAAGTGGCTTACTACGTTTGTAAATGTTTATGAATTAGGAAATTTTCGATTAGCAGCAGAAAAACTTTTTATTTCACAGCCAAGTATTTCCGTACACATTAAATTGCTAGAGGAATGTTTAAACATTTCGTTATTTGATCGAAATCATACACAAATTAAACTAACAGATGAAGGAAACTATTTTTATAAGCTAGCAAGAGAAATACTAGAGAACGTAGAACGTAGTAAACAGGAGATTCGTGCTTACTCAAATCAAAAAAGGATTCGAATTTCAATTGCGCTTTCCCCCCTTCTCGCAAATACAAAGTTGCCACAAATTATTTATGAATTCTCAACACAATATTCTAATTATGAAATTGAACTAGTAGTGGAGGACTCTCAAGGATTGGATGAGTTAATTCAATCTCAGAAAGTGCACTTAGCGATTTGTATTGGAAAAAGTAAATTTAATGATATTCATTCTGAAAAAATTGACTCAAGTCCGATTTCTTTAATTTATCCAAGTAATTATGACTATGGGGATATTCCACCAAACATTCTTTTAAAAGAATTAACTAAAAAATATCCAGTGTTTGTCGATTATTTAGAAGAAGTGTCACCAGCAGTATCACTATTAGAACATGAATTTCCGTTACTTCGGAAAAATAGTATTAAACAAAGTAATATTGTTAAACAACTTATTATAGATGGTTTAGGAATCGCATTTTTGCCAAACATACTGGTTGAAAATGATGTGTTACAAGGAAATGTAAATATCTTAAAATTGCCCTATTCACAATTTTATACTGTGGATACATTTATGAGACACCCTAGGGAAAATGAACAATTATTACCACTTATAAATTTTATTCGAGACAAATATTTAATTTAACTAAAATATATTAGGAGCAATGGGATGTTCATGGTTCTTTTTAATCGATAATTTCAACTTCAATTCCAGATAACATTTACTATGATAGAAAAGAGAATTATGAGGTGAAGCTTAATGTTCAATAAAACGAATAAACTATTTCTTCTAATCGCACTAATAATCGTAGTTATTGCAGGAAGATATATGTTGTTAAAAGATGAAGTCGTGGAGATTCCGACAGTTATGGCCGTGACAAATAATCAAACTATGGAGTCCGTTCGTGGAAGTTACTGCTGGCATTCTGATGGTGAAAGTGTTTGTGTTGATACAGCTGCACCTCACGAAATGATTGCTGAGGAAAATTTGCCTTATATCAAAGTAAAACCCAACGAGGAACTAGCATTTCAATACAGTCAAAACCCAACAAGTATTACCATTCAACAATGGGAACAAAATTATGATTACAAAGAAATCGCGACAACAGCCCGCTTCACAGCACCAGCTGAAAAAGGAAAATATATTATTTCTGCTATGGCACGATTTTCAAATGGCGATTTAACGGATACGATTGCGATAGAAGTTGAATAAATGAAAGAAGGGAATGCTTAAGTATTATTTCAAGCATTCCCTTTTTGATGCTGATTTAGGTAAGTTTGGTGAGTCAGCTGTGTTTTCATTTGACGTAACAGGACTGATCCGATTCAAAAAAGCCATTCCCTCCGCATATAGAGAGAATGGCCTTCCAATATTGCTTGTCTTTACAAATTACAACTTAGCCCAACGTTCTTCTAACCAAGTCATAAATTGTGCACCTTTGTCGCCTTCATACGCATCATAAACATCTGAACGCATACGTTTTAACTTATCCGCAAAATCAGCCACAGTGTGGTCTTTTGGTAAGCTTTTTTTCACACGTAAGAAAATTTTATCTGTGCCTTTGATAATATCAAAACGAGCAGGTTTTGGTTTTTCTACATCTTCACCGAACGCTGCAAGTGCTTCATATGCAGCTGTTTGTACTTTATAAACCGTATCATTTTTCATACGATTTGTTAATAAATCAATTACTTTTTCGTTTTGATAAGCCGATAATGTTTTAACAGCGTCTAAACGTTCACGCCAGCTTGACGTATAATTCGCTTGTTTTTTTAATGCATCGTATTGTTCTGGTAATTCTTTGTTAAATTGTTTCAAGTAGTTGCACCTCTTTTTTTAACTAGAGGAAAAAATGAATTCTTCTTCTGCTTTCTTCATTATACGTTGTCTTCGTAGAAAAAGCGATAAATCGGGATTAGTTAGCTACCAATTACCAATCAAATTTCATTCAATGGTCTAATTTTCCCTTATTAATCCAATTGTTAAAATGAGCGTATAACTTGGTTTGATAAAGGAGTTTTCGAAATGGATGTAAAACATGTGCAAATGCAGACAAATAAATTACAAGAAATGAAAACCTTCTATGGAGAACTGCTTGGATTTACTATACTAAATTTATCTTCAAACTGCTTTCAAATTCAAGTAGGACTCAGTACAATTGAATTTACAAATGAAGGTGTTGAAGGTAAGCCCTTTTACCATTTTGCTTTTGATATTCCAGCCAATCAGTTTGCTGAAGCGAAAGAATGGCTAAAAACTAAAACGGTGTTATTAAAGGAAAATGGTGATGATGAAGTCTATTTTTCATTTTCTGTTGCTAAGTCTTGTTACTTTGAAGACCCTTCTGGAAATATTGTGGAATTTATCGCTAGATTAAACGATAATCCAGAAAGCGAAATTCCTTTCTCTATCACTGCTATTCAAAAAGTTTCGGAGATGAGCCTCGTTGTTCCAGATACACTTTCAGCTGCCGAACAACTAGAACAAATTCAAATTATAGAACGTGGACATTCTCCAATATCAAAGAATTCATTAAATTTTATGAGTGATCAAAAAACGAAAGTATATTTGTTATTAGTCGGTCCAGGAAGAACATGGTATTTTTCAGATAAACCATCTGAAATTTTCACATTAGCGATCACTTTAGATTCAGGTCATGTAATAGGGATAAACCAGCATAAGCAATTTTTCGTAAATCGAGTCTAAGTTAGAGCACCAATAAAAACAGCTACAATAGCAATAACTAATGTAGCTGTTTATCATTTTTATCCACTGGAAAAGCTATCTAAAGTCTAAAGAGACTCATAAGTCCCCCTACCTGCCTCATCATATTAATTCCATTTGTGATAGTTCCCATATGGCCCATCATCGTATTTAGATTATCCGATACCATTCCAAATCTAGAAGGTTGGGGCTGTTGCTGGTAAGGATTAAACATTTGTTGGCCCTGTCTTGGATCAAATTGATTAAACATTTGTTGGCCTTGTCTTGGATCAAATTGATTCCCATAGTAATTGGCTTCATTCCGCCTATTAAATGAATTCTGCGTTGGGGGTCCAAACCGTTGTCTAGGTGCTGGAAATTGCCCCCTTCGTGCTTCTGGTGGATAAAATGGCATGTAAACTCACCCCCTATCAAGTTCAGACTTCTAAATAGTATATGTTGGGATATTATAGTAGTTTAGACTTTTAGAGAGGTTTTGAAGATGCATTCGATTTGGTGGGAATGGATGGGCTTCTTTAATAGAAATTTCACATTTTTTAGATTGAGGAGTGTAGGTTTGAGTGTAGCTAATGGCTAAAGCCTTTCGTTTTAAGTAAAGCTTCCTACGGAAACAACCATGTTTATCCATCATGAAATCGAAGCGATAGGAGTATCCGCATGAGACTACACGCTTGGCTTGCCGCAGAAAGCATACTAATTCAAGACTTCTTCAAACTATTTAAAACTATCCTTTCTTGCTTGAAATGCCTCTTCGTCC
>JAZUES010000199.1:0-1759 GCA_045640265.1 Solibacillus sp. | reverse complement strand
ACTTGCATAACATAATAATTTGATGTTAAGTTATTGTCATAGACGTTCATAGTTTTGACACATCTACTTGAAAGAGAAAATTATCGTATCGTCGATAATTATAATGTGTAAGGGGGAAATATTATGAAAAAGAATCGTTGGCTTATTGCCGCATCTGCTATTGCTATCCATCTTTCAATCGGTGGTGCTTATGCATATAGCGTGTATAAAAATCCAATTGCAACAGAGCTAGGATGGGAAACTTCACAAATTACAATTGCTTTTACAATTATGATGGGCTTAGCAGGTTTTTCAGCCGCATTATTCGGTAGTACGGTAGAAAAATTAGGACCTCGAAAAGCGGCTATGGTCGCAGCCGTATTATTCGGGCTAGGACAAGGTGGCGCAGGAGTTGCCATCGCAATGGATTCAGTCGTTTTATATTGGTTAACATATGGATTACTCAGTGGTCTTGGGATGGGGATTGGTTATATCGCACCTGTTTCAACGCTTGTTAAATGGTTCCCAAATCGTCGTGGATTAGCGACAGGGATGGCCGTTCTTGGTTTTGGTTCAGGGGCATTAATTACAGCACCTGTTGCCGCAAGATTAATGGAAAATGTCGGTATCGATAATACATACTTTATTTTAGGTATTAGTTACTTCGTATTAATGATACTTGGCGCACTTTATATCGCACCACCTAAAAAAGGCGAAGTGGAAGAAGTTATTGCTTCAAGCAAAGTGAAAACACAAGAAATTGCCCAAATGTCAGCACGTGAAGCAGTTCGCACAAAACAATTTTGGATGTTATGGGCTATACATCTTATTAATGTTACTTCTGGTTTAATGATGATTTCAGTTGCTTCACCAATGGCCCAAGAAGTTGTTGGTTTATCAGTTGCAGGTGCAGCAGCAATGGTCGGTTTAATGGGTCTATTTAATGGTGGTGGTCGTCTTATTTGGGCAGCTGCATCCGATTACATTGGACGCTCAAATGTATTCGTTATTTTCTTTACGATTCAATTAATTGCCTTTTTAACACTACCATTCACTACAAACATCATCATCTTCCAACTATTTATTTTCCTAGTTGTTAGTTGCTATGGCGGAGGATTCTCAAACTTACCAGCGTTTGCAAGTGATTTATTCGGTACGAAACAACTTGGTGTAATCCATGGTTACTTATTAACAACTTGGTCACTTGGCGGTATTTTCGGACCAATTATCGTATCAACAATTCATGAAGCTACAAATAGTTACACTCCAGTGTTCTATGTATTCAGCTTTTTAATTGCAATCTCATTCGGTATTTCATTATTACTTCGCTCTACTGTTAACAAAATGAAAAAACAACACGTACAAAACACAACGCATGTGGGAGATCAAACAAAACCGGTTCATTCATAGGGGTATGATATAGAAAGCAAGCTATGCTAAAGGGGCATAGCTTGCTTTTTTTTGTTCATGTTAAAATTGCATAAAGATTTTTATTTAACCGATTTTAATGATGGGTATCACAAATGCCGCAACAGAAGCAGCTGCAATTTCTCATTTTGGCCGTCGTTACGGGATGTTCGTTGCGATGCAATTTTATATGTTAACGACTTATGATGAAATTTGGGATGGGAGACCCGAGGATATTCGTTTCGCCATCATTCAAGAGTTTGGAATCCACACGCTTGGCATGTATATTAATCCAAATGATTTCCGTTATGTAGAAGATGATGAACGTGAGCGTGTCATGGCGGATATTTTATATAAAACGTCTGTCGTTATT
>JAZUES010000198.1:0-2673 GCA_045640265.1 Solibacillus sp. | reverse complement strand
AGGTTTTTTTCTGTTTATTTAAATTTCCAGAACAAAAGAGAATTATTGGTTTTTTTCGACTCAATTTCCTATTAAAAAAATCAAATAAAAAGCGTGCGATTCCTGATTTCGCTAAGGATAACCGCCACGCTTCATTTACCTTTAGCGAATAAAGCTTACAATTTCTTCAATTAATCCTGCTGCTAATGGGACATCTGGGTTCGTATAGCTTGCTATATTTTCAGTACGATCCCCTTTAATATCTTTTAACACATGATTCATTTGGTCGAAATAACGTACGGTTGCTTGCTCATTGCCCTTTTGTAAGGCTTTGGCATCGGTTTCCGTTATTTGAATATCCTTTTTGCCCTGGACAATTAAAATGGGCACTGATACGTTCGATACTTCCTGTTGTGGATCATATTGTAGCCACGACATCATATAAGGCTGAACAGATGCTCTAAATAATGATTGAAGCTCTGCTGAAACGTTGGATACCATTTTACCAGCTTTTAATTTTTCGAGCGCTGTTTTTGATTCGGCAAGCAATGTTGGAGGTAAATTTGCTGTTAATTGTTCTATTAAAAGCTCATCTACTGGGCGTCCTGCTCCTGCAAGTAAAGTTAACGATGCGATTTCGTTCTCTTGTGCTGCAAGTGTCATAATTAACGCCCCTTCACTATGGCCAATTAAATGAATCGACGTAAAGCGCTCGTCTTGCTTCATATAATTAATGATTGCTGCTACATCGTTTACATAATGATTAAACCGTAACTCCTGTTCTTTTTTAATCAGTGCTGTATTTTCGCCAATGCCTCGCTTATCAAAGCGCACTGAGGCAATTCCCTGCAGCGCTAAATCCTCAGCAAGCATTTTTAAGCTATCGTTTTTGCCACTACCGATTGTGTTACCGTCTTTATTAGTTGGACCTGATCCAGCATGAATAATCACTAATTCACCGGTTGGATCATCAGGCATTTGTAGCGCTACTTTTAATGTGCCACCTGCTACGGGTACTACCAATTCATCATATGTGACAGTCGCTTCAATAAACGGCTTCAGTAGTAACGGGAATGTTTGGCCATTTTGCGTGAAGGTCGCATTAATTTCATTGTTTTCTAATGTACCGGTGATTTTAATAAGCGAACCTGCTAAATCAATCGTAATATTTAGTTGGTGCTCATCATATTTCACACTTTCAAATGGAAAATCGCTCAAGCCTTGTGCTGGAACAGTTAGCGTGCCGCTGTCTTTTTGTAAATTTAAAATGACTTCCAGTGGCATTTGCGGCGTATCGATTACACCTTGCCATTTTCCAAGTAAGTTTTCACTCATTGCAATGACCTCCTGTTCCGTAGTGGATTGCTCTTGAGGCTTCTCTTTTGTTTCACTCGTACAAGCAGCTAGTAATAGCACGACTGCCATACTATAGACAACTTTTCTCATGCAGAGGCCCTCCTCTTCTATTGGTAGTTGTTCTCTGTTTTACGAATATTAAAAGAAAAAGTTTCAAAAGAAAAGAAGCCACCTCAATTAGAAGTGACTTCATTTCTATACTAAATTACGTGCAACAAATTCAGATAGCCTTGTATAATTACTCACATTAGCGTTACAAGTAATAGCATCTGTACAAATATAATTGCTATAAGATGTGTAGTGATCACCGTTACCCTTTACAGTCGCCGTAAATAGGTGTAGCGAACTATGATGATTACAAATCGCACAAACCCCTTTTGTTGGCTTCTGTGCTTCATAAACACCTCGTAACGCTGTATATTCGCCTTTATTTTCTAAAACGATATACTGACGATTTGTGCCCTTATCAAGCCAGGACAGGTAGCTAATTCTCTGCCAATCAACTAGCTCTAGCTTTGGTAATTTCAACTTTTTATCTTTTTTAAATAGCTTTTGTAAACCCTTATCACTAATTGCTTTAAACGGTATTGTATAAGCTTTTAACCCTTGAATAAACAGCTCGGCACTCATGCTGTCCTCAATCATTTCTACTTCTTTAACAATCGTTTCATCAACGATTGTTAAATTTTCACGAAGCTCACCTACTGCAAGTGCTCTAACTGTACTTACGATTTTAGTATCGCTTGAAGAAGATTTTGCACGAAGAATCTTAGTTACTTGCTGCTCGATTAATCGTACATCGGCTACTGTTAGAAATGGTGTTGTCATATTGTTTCCTCCGATACGAACTAGATAAAATTACTTACATAACATCCTAGTGCTTTCTATTTGCTACGTCAACTATACAAGAATAATAATATTCAACTTTAACATATTTATAGAATTTTAAAATGCTTCAAAAAAATCCAGATGATTGTCTGAAATTCACAATCATCTGGATATAAGATTAACATTATTTTTTGCATTAAAAAAAGCCACTACTGACTAAATCAGCAGCGACTTTTTGGGCCTAGCGACGTCCTACTCTCACAGGGGGAAACCCCCAACTACCATCGGCGCTAAAGAGCTTAACTTCTGTGTTCGGTATGGGAACAGGTGTGACCTCTTTGCCATCATCACTAGACTATTTGAAAGAACTTATTCTTTCAAAACTGGATAAACGTTTCATTGATATTTCGTAAACAATGTGGTTAAGTCCTCGACCTATTAGTATTCGTCAGCTCCATATGTCGCCATACTTCCACCTCGAACCTATCTACCTGATCGTCTTTCAGGGGT
>JAZUES010000197.1:0-11179 GCA_045640265.1 Solibacillus sp. | reverse complement strand
ACTTAATTATGTAAGGACAACATTGTGCTTTGTTTTGCATATGATGTTACTTTCTAAAGTTTTTTAAGGTGGGAATGCTGATGAATAAAAAAGTATTGCTTATTTATCTAACTATTAGTCTCATTTTCCTTTTACTTTTAATTTATACTTCATATGGTAATGAAATATTAGATATCGAAGAAAAAAATGAATATTCCTGGCAAAAATATATGAATGAAGATGAGTATAATCAACTTCAGAAAGGCATGTCCTATATGGATGTCGTTCGAATTGTTGGTGGAGCAGGTAAAGAAATTAATAGCGATATTTACGAATGGAGCGATGAATTATTATTAACAAAGGGATATCAAATTCAATTTAAAAATGGTCGATTAGTAAAAAAAGAAATTGAGGAACGACAAGGATATTCGACTCGTTAGCTGAGGAGGGCTTGACTGAAAATAAATATTCAGTCAAGCCCTTTGTAAATGTGTTGAAAGGGGATTGCCGGATATTCGTGATGAAATTGTTTTGAAGTGATACATTTTGAACAATTGCTTCACTTCAAGTAAACTAGGGGTAATGGACTTTTTGGTGGAAGGAAGCAACTATATGATTTTTGAAAAGCAAATTAACGCATTAGAAGAAACACAAGCACTTGCACTACGCTTAGCTGCATTAGTAGAGCCTCAATATGTAATAACGCTTGAAGGTGACTTAGGAGCTGGAAAAACGACATTTACGCAGAGTTTTGCAAAAGGATTAGGCATAACGCGTACTGTCAATAGTCCAACATTTACAATTATGAAGCAGTATGAGGGACGACTTCCGTTAAATCATTTAGATGTCTATCGTTTAGAAGATAGTGATGAGGATTTAGGATGGGATGAAATTTTTTATGGGGATGCGGTTACAGTTGTAGAGTGGGCGCACTTAATTGAAGAGGACTTACCGATTGAGCGTTTAGCAATTGAGATTATACGTATTGATGAACAGAAAAGAAAGTTCGTATTTAAACCAATGGGCGTAAAGTATGTCCAACTTTGTGAGGAGCTAGTTAAATGATTTGGTTAGGAATTGAAACAGCAAATGCACCACTTTCTATCGCCATTGTCAATGATGGAAAAGTAATTGCGGAAGTTGTACAAAATATAAAGTTAACACATTCAGTTGGTGCAATGCCAGCAATAGAAGAAGTAATAAAAAAAGCAGGAATAGAGGCATCACAAATTGATGCAATTGCCGTATCAAAAGGGCCTGGGTCATACACAGGCGTTCGAATTGGTGTAACGTTAGCAAAGACACTTGCTTGGTCATTACAAAAGCCTTTAGTAGGAGTATCGAGTGTAAAAGCATTAGCCGCGAATGCTCGTATTGCAAATGGTACTATTTGTGCGTTATTTGATGCACGTCGTCAAAATGTTTATGCGGGTGTTTATGAAGGTGGATCGTTAAATACATTAATTGAAGATTATCATGACCATATTGATGGCTTATTAGAAAAGTTAAAGGCATTAAATAGTCCGATATTATTTATTGGTACCGATGTATCAATGTATTACGAAAAAATTAAAGAAGTTCTTGGTGAAAATGCTTTACGAGTACCATTTACATTGGATTTACCTCGTGCTTCAGAATTAATTGCAATTGCTGAAAAAGAGGAGCTACCCTCAATTGATGCAGCGCATAATTTAGTGCCGGAATATCGTCGTTTAGCTGAAGCTGAGGCCAATTGGATTAAAGAGCAGAAGAAGGAGCGTCTGTAATGGTTCATTATCGTAAAATGACAATTGCCGATGTAGAATCGGTGCATGAAATTGAACTAGCAACTTTCCCAACGCCCTGGACGTTAGATTCTTTCTACTATGAAATGACAGAAAATCAGTTTTCTCATTATTTAGTAGCAGAAGATGAAACGGGTAAAATTATTGGCTTTTGCGGAGTTTGGCTTGTTATCGATGCGGCACAAATTACAAATGTAGCGGTTGTAGAGTCTGTTCGTGGACAAGGTATTGGTGAAGGCTTAATGCGTGAAGCGCTACGTGTTTCAAAGGAAGCCAATATGGATGTTATGAGCCTAGAAGTACGTGTAACAAATACAGTAGCGCAAAATTTATATCGCAAGCTTGGTTTCCAAGATGGTGGCATTCGTAAAGACTACTATACAGACAATCAAGAAGATGCGTTAGTCATGTGGGTGAATTTATAATGGATAACTATATATTAGCAATAGAAACAAGCTGTGATGAAACAGCTGCAGCGGTCATTAAAAATGGTACGGAAATTATTTCAAATGTAGTTTCATCACAAATTGAAAGTCATAAGCGCTTTGGCGGGGTCGTACCTGAAATCGCATCTCGTCATCACGTAGAACAAGTGACAATCGTTTTAGAAGAAGCATTGAAGCAGGCAAATATGACACCAAAACAATTAACAGCAGTTGCTGTAACAGAAGGACCTGGCTTAGTCGGGGCTCTATTAATTGGTATTAATGCAGCGAAAGCATTTGCATTTGTGAATGGATTACCATTAGTAGGAACACATCATATAGCTGGGCATATTTATGCGAATAATTTAGTGCAACCAATGGAATTCCCGTTACTAGCCCTTGTCGTATCAGGTGGACATACAGAGCTTGTATTAATGCGTCAGCATGGTTCGTTTGAAGTCATTGGGGAAACACGTGATGATGCAGCAGGTGAAGCTTATGATAAAGTAGCGCGTGTGTTAAATATGCCGTATCCAGGTGGTCCACATATTGACCGTCTTGCACATGAAGCAACAGAAGCGGTTGCTTTCCCACGAGTTTGGTTAGAAGAAGGTTCATATGACTTTAGTTTTAGTGGATTAAAATCGGCAGTTATTAACTACAAACATAATATGGATCAACGTGGTGAGGACATTATTCCAGAGCAAGTTGCAAAAGGCTTCCAAGATAGTGTTGTTGAAGTATTAACAGGTAAAACTGTGCGTGCAGCACGTGAGTATAGCGTAAAACAAGTTATTGCAGCTGGTGGTGTATCGGCTAACAAAGGATTACGTACCTCATTAGAATCTGCTTTCAAAGAAGAAGGGATTCCTTTCTATGTACCACCATTAAATTTATGTACAGATAATGCAGCCATGATCGGTGCGGCAGCTTATCAAATGTACGAAGCTGGCATTCGTGGTAATCTAGCCATGAATGGTCGACCAGGTATGGAACTAAAAAGCTTTAAATAATATTAAAAATGACTAAGCATGAGCAAATGGGTGTTTTTCCTCCATTTTCCCATGCTTTTTTTATCTAAGGATAATGTAATATGCATAAATCAATTTATTAGAATAATAAAACAAGGTCGAAATAAGTAATTTATGATAAATAATTCTTTTTTATAGCATTTTTTAGTTATTGAAAAACTTTTCTGAAAAATTATCCACAGAGAACATAAATTACCCCCAAAAAAATGTGCGAACATGCGTACTTATACACAAATTGTGGATAACCTGTGGAAAACATGTGATTTATCTATATATAGTAGCTAGTTTTACACAGAAAACGCTGTGAGAATTAAATTTTAATTGTGGATAGTGTGGAAAAGTATGTTGATATGTTGATACTACTGCATTTGTTTTGTGAATAAAGTTGTGGAGATTTTTGTAGAAAATTTGTATATTGACCAACATATATGACGAAAATAGTCGAGAGAGAGTTGAAGTTCTTAATATTATGGAATAGTAATCTTTGGGTTTATACGTTCCTGATAACAATGGAATTTCAAAAGGATGTTTTAGGAGGCAAAACGATGAGTTATTTAAAAGAGCGGAAAAAAATGATGGGTCTTTTAGTAGGCGGACTAATTTTGACTGTTGTTGTGTTATATGGATTGAGTATTACAGGAAACAGCCATTTTATTGCGTCATTTAGTGGTTTATTTATCGTACTTGCACTGATTTGTTATCCACTTGCAATTGTATATGGACATAGCCAAATCGTGGATGTCTTTCAAAGCATTCGAATGGGTGCGCGTCAACCATTTCGAGCAAAGTCAACAAATTCATCATTTAATCCATTGTTTACCGCGTTAAATTTTATTATTGCGGTATTAACAGTTATCTTCTTTGGCTGGATATATGGAACATATACGGCGTATCAAAAATTACAAATGCTGAAAAGCTTCTATACAAAGTAAAAGGAGAACGTTGCGCATTAAGGCAACGTTCTCCTTTCTTCATTTATAACTGTTCAAGCTCTTCGCTTAAATCAAGCCACTCTAGTTCAAAAGCTTCGTGCTGTTCTTTTACTTCGTTTAATGCGGTTTGAATAGCTAATGTTTTTTCATGATCAGAGAAAATGTCAGGGTCACATAGCTGTTCTTCAAACTGAGCGATTGATACATCTAAAGCACTCATATTTTTTTCGATTTCTTCAATAGCTCTGCGAATTTGGCGCTCGCGTTTTTTCGCATCTTTATCGATCATAGAAGTAGATTTTGTTTGAGCTGCTTCAGGTGATTTAGTTTCCGTTGCGGCTGCTTTCATCGCAGCTAGCTCCTCAAGTTCTTGCTTTTTCTCAACATAGTAATCATAGTCTCCTAAATATTCGAAAGAGCCTGTACCAGAAAGTTCAACTACTTTAGTAGCGATGCGGTTAATAAAGTAACGGTCATGCGAAACGAATAAAAGTGTACCTGGATAATCAATCAATGCGTTTTCTAAAATTTCCTTACTGTCTAAGTCTAAATGGTTCGTCGGCTCATCCAATACGAGGAAGTTTGACTTTTGCATCATTAGTTTCGCTAGGGCAAGACGTGCTTTTTCGCCACCTGATAACGAGCTGACTGTTTTTGAAACATCATCCCCACTAAATAAGAAGCGCCCTAAAATATTGCGAATATCTTTTTCGTTCATCGACGGCCACTCATCCCAAAGTTCGTTTAACACGGGCTTGTTGGAATGTAACTGTGCTTGTTCTTGATCATAATAGCCAATTTGAACATTTGTCCCATATCGAATTTCCCCGTTCAATGCTTCTAAATCTTTCAATACGGTTTTAAGTAACGTTGATTTACCGACACCATTTGGACCAACTAAAGCAATACGGTCTTCACGGAATATACGTAATTCAATATTTTTAGAGATTTCCTTGTTAGGGTAGCCAATTGCAAGTTCATCAATGGAAAGAACGTCATTACCACTTTGACGGTCAATGGTAAAGCCAAAGTTTGCACTTTTTTCGTCACCATCAGGAGAGTCCATCCATTCGGTTTTTTCTAAAACTTTGCGGCGAGACTGTGCCATTTTTGTTGTCGATGCGCGTGCTAAGTTTTTTTGAACAAAGGTTTCAAGTTTTGCCTTCTCGTCCATTTGACGCTCGAACATTTTCAAGTCGCGCTCGTAATTTTTCGCCTTTTCAACTAAATAGCCACTGTAGTTCCCAACATATTTTGAAACTTTTGTGCGCGACACCTCATAAACAATTGAAACAACTTGGTCTAAGAAGTAACGGTCATGGGAGACAATTAAAATTGCGCCATCATAGCCCTTTAAATAGCCTTCTAACCAAGATAATGTTTCGATATCTAAATGGTTCGTGGGCTCGTCCAAAATAAGTAAATCTGGCTTAGAAAGTAAGAGCTTAGCTAAAGCGAGACGTGTACGTTGCCCACCTGAAAGGGATTGAATCGGCTTTGTATAGTCTTCTGAAAAAAACTGCATGCCATGTAAAACAGAACGTGTATCCGCTTCGTATTGATAGCCCCCAGCCTCTTTAAAGTCATGTTGTAATTGGTCGTACTCTGCCATCACTCGTGCATATTGTTCACTATTTTCATATATGATTGGATCGGCCATTTGCTGTTCTAAATGACGTAGCTTCTTTTCTTGCTGATGAAGTGCGCTGAAAATTGTCATCATTTCGTCCCAAATGGAAAGCTGCGAATCGATGCCAGCATGTTGCTCTAAATAACCGATACGTACATCTTTTGGAATAATAATTTCGCCGGAATCATAGCTCATTTGTCCAGCGATAATTTTCAATAATGTCGATTTCCCAGCACCATTGCGTCCTACTAATGCAACACGATCACGGTGCTGAACTTCTAATTTTACACCGCTCAAAATTTCGTCGGTAATAAAAGATTTATATAATTGATTTACTTGTAATACAATCATTTTTAACACCTCAGTTTCTTCCTATTAGTTTAATGGATGAAACAGACGCGTGCAACGATGGATGCTTTACTTGTGGCTACTTGTTTAGTAAGATTAACTTGCTTCTGCTGAAGCAAGTTATACCGCCTCGGCGGATGTCACAGATTTTTTTAAAGGAGTTTTTCGAGCTAATTCGAAAAAAATCTGGACAAGAGTTAGCTGAGACGTAATTGATAACGATTTCCAAAAGTAGGAGGAGAATATGTGTGAAACCAGAAACAAAAATTCCACAAGCAACAACAAAAAGACTTCCTCTGTATTATCGATTTTTGAAAAACTTTGCAATTGAAGGTAAGAAACGAATTTCATCACAAGAATTAAGTGATGCAATGAAAATAGATTCTGCAACAATACGTCGGGATTTTTCTTATTTTGGCGCACTCGGTAAAAAAGGGTACGGCTATGATGTGCAGTACTTACTCGAATTTTTTCGACAAACTTTAGATCAAGATGAAGCAATGAATGTCGCACTTATTGGAGTCGGAAACTTAGGGAATGGCTTACTTAAGTACAACTTCCAAAAAAATCATAACACGCGAATTGTTGTCGCATTCGATACGAAAGCACCGGATGAAGGTACAGTTATTAGTGATATTCCAGTATTTCATCCAGATCGTTTAGAGGAAATGTATGAGATGTTTGGTGCGGAGTTAGCCATATTAACGGTGCCTTCAAGATCTGCACAAATGATGACGGATCGCTTAGTAAAAATGAACGCTAAAGGAATATTAAATTTCACGCCAGTACGTTTATCTGTTCCAGATTCGCTAAAGGTGATGAATATTGATTTATCCGTTGAATTACAGGCGCTTATCTATTTAGTACGAAATTCAGATTAGTAACAAATTGTTCACATTACTATAAATGGCAAATTCCCATTAATTACTGTAAAATGTACATAATAATAGAGGAGGTGGCTAAAATGGTTGTGCATTTAAATGCAATCACACCAGTAAGCCTAATTATCATCGGATTAATTGCGTTATTAATTTTCGGGCCGAAAAAATTACCATCTTTAGGCCGCGCAATGGGAACAACTTTACGTGAGTTCCGTAGTGCAACAAAAGGTTTAACGGATGACGAGGATGATATCAAAAAGAACGTGATTGAACATAAAGATGATCAAAAAAATGATGTGAAGTAAATTAAGGATGTCTTATTATGAATCCAAGTGAATTAACTGTAATGGAACATGTAGAGGAGCTTCGAAAACGCCTGTTTTTTGTGGCAATATTTTTTGTGCTCGCTCTATTTGTTGGTTTTTATACGGCAAAACCGATTATTCGACGTATACAATTTAGCGCTGAGAATATTACGATGAACGCATTTAGCGTTTCGGATCCATTAACGGTTTACTTACAAGTAACCTTTATTGTTGCTGCTATTATTGTATCCCCGATATTACTGTATCAGCTATGGGCATTTATTACACCAGGCCTACATGAAACCGAGCGTAAAGCAACATTAAGATATATACCATATGCATTTGTGCTCGGCATTGGTGGAATGGCATTTGCGTACTTTGTTTTGTTCCCGTTTGTTATGCGATTTATGATTGGGTTAGCGGATGATTTAAGTATTACGCAAACAATCGGAATTAATGAATATTTCTCGTTTTTATTTAAGTTAATTATTCCATTTGGACTTTTATTCCAACTACCTGTTGTTACATTATTTGTGGCGAGGCTCGGAATATTAAATCCAGCATTAATGGTAAAGTTCCGTAAATATGCGTATTTCATATTGATTGTTATTTCAGTATTACTGGCACCACCAGATTTAGTATCTAATGTTATTATTGCGATTCCACTCTTTATTTTGTATGAAGCTAGTATTATAATTTCGCGTTTTGGTTACCGGAAATATGAAGCTGCAGAAGCGGTGCGTATTAAGGAAGAGGAAGAGCGCGAGCAGGAGTTGCAAGTAGAGGAATTACTTGAACAACAACGACGCCAAATCGAACAAATGAATCAATAAACGATACGCTATCTTCTAACGAAGGTAGCGTTTTTTGATGTAAAAAACCCTCGCTAATGAATAGCGAGGGAATAATAATATTACACTTGAAATTTATCGGCATTCATTTGGGCGAATGTAACAAACCCATTTAGTAGCATATGGGCGATAATCGGTGTAAGGATTCGTTTTGTTTTATTATACAGGAATGCGAAAACCATCCCGCAAATTGTGTACAGTAAAATATGTGTGAAATCTAAATGGATAGCGGCGAATACAATCGCACTAATAATACTTGCAATCCAAAAATTATAATTTTGAATGATTGAACCGAAAATAACACGACGGAATACAAGTTCTTCTAAAACGGGACCTAAAAATACCGTTGCCACAATCATGATTGGTGCTACTTTCGTAATGTCCATTATATCTTGCGTATTTTCAGAGCCCATGTCGATTCCTAGTGCAAATTCGATGTACGACCCAATTGTTTGCCCTAAAAATACTAAAAAGAAACCAGCAATACCCCAGCCAATCGAGGCACCAATAGAAGCTTTTTCTCCTTTAAAGATATTCCAAAACTGCTTATTACGCGAAATTAAAAGAAAGCTCACAACAAATGCAATAGCAAATGAAATAGTAGACCACCATGCAGAAAGTTTAATAAGTTGTTCTCTTTCTGTTGTTGCAGAAATATATTGTAAGATGAACTCTTTTAAGCCAGGAATCAAAATGAGAATAAGCGCGGATAGTTGACATATGATATAAGTAAGTAACACATAAAATGCAGTTCTTTGCGTTTTGAACCTTGGTGATGAAGTCGATGTCACGATTAATAACCTTCTTTCTATTTTTACAATAAAAGTACTTTCTTATATTGTAGTTGAAATTGGAAATAAAACAAAATTTTTTAGTGTTGTGACTTGCAAAAAAATAGGGAATTCATTAAACTAATACTTATGTTAGCACTCTTTGTTATAGAGTGCTAAAAAGAAAACTTTAGGAGGTTGTTTCACTTGTTAAGACCATTAGGAGATCGCATCATTATTGAACTTGTTGAGGTAGAAGAAAAAACTGCTTTCGGTATCGTATTACCTGACTCAGCAAAGGAAAAACCACAAACTGGTAAAGTCGTGGCAGTAGGTACAGGTCGTGTTCTTGACAACGGGACTCTTGCCCCGCTTGATGTAAAAGTAGGCGACGAAATCATCTTCTCTAAATTCTCTGGTACAGAAGTGAAGTACGATGGCGTAGAATACTTAATTTTACGTGAAAGCGACGTACTAGCTATTATCGGATAATCCAAAACTCACAAATTACTTCCGCAGTCAGCGCATACATAAGAAATTATGCTGACTGCCCATCTTATGACCATTAACAATAAAAAATAAATCGTAAAAATTAGGAGGAAATTGAATTATGGCAAAAGATATTAAATTCTCAGAAGAAGCACGCTCTCTTATGGCGGCTGGTGTAGATAAATTAGCAAACGCTGTAAAAGTAACATTAGGACCTAAAGGACGTAACGTAGTACTTGAAAAAAAATTTGGTTCACCTTTAATTACAAATGACGGTGTATCTATCGCAAAAGAAATCGAATTAGAAAATGCATTCGAAAACATGGGTGCAAAATTAGTAGCTGAAGTAGCTTCTAAAACAAACGAAATCGCTGGTGACGGTACAACAACTGCAACAGTATTAGCACAAGCAATGATTCGTGAAGGTTTAAAAAACGTAACAGCTGGTGCTAACCCAGTAGGTATCCGTAAAGGTATGGATAAAGCAGTAGCAGCGGCTTTAACAGAATTACAAGCGATTTCTCGTCCAGTAGAAAATAAAGAATCAATCGCACAGGTAGCATCAATCTCTTCAGGTGATGAAGAAATCGGCAGCTACATTGCGGACGCTATGGAACGCGTAGGGAATGACGGCGTTATTACTATCGAAGAGTCTAAAGGATTTACAACTGAACTTGATGTAGTAGAAGGTATGCAATTTGACCGTGGTTATGCATCACACTACATGGTAACAGATACAGATAAAATGGAAGCGGTTCTGGATAATCCATTCATTTTAATTACAGATAAAAAAATCGCTAGCATTCAAGAAATCTTACCAGTGTTAGAGCAAGTCGTTCAACAAGGTCGCCCAATCTTAATCATTGCAGAAGATGTTGAAGGAGAAGCGTTAGCAACACTTGTAGTAAACAAATTACGTGGTACATTCAACGCGGTAGCAGTAAAAGCACCAGGCTTTGGTGACCGCCGAAAAGCAATGTTAGAAGATATCGCGATCCTTACTGGTGGTCAAGTTATTACACAAGACCTTGGCTTAGATTTAAAAACAGCTGACTTAACTTCTTTAGGTCGCGCGGTGAAAGTTATCGTATCTAAAGACAATACAACAATTGTTGAAGGTGCTGGTAATACAGACGCAGTAGCGGGTCGTGTGAACCAAATCCGTGCGCAACTTGCTGAAACAACGTCAGAGTTCGATAAAGAAAAATTACAAGAGCGCTTAGCAAAATTAGCAGGCGGTGTGGCAGTTATCAAAGTTGGTGCCGCAACAGAAACAGAATTAAAAGAGCGTAAATTACGTATCGAAGACGCATTAAACTCTACACGCGCGGCAGTTGAAGAAGGTATCGTATCAGGTGGTGGTACAGCACTTCTTAATGTATACGGCGCAGTAGTAAAAGTACTAGAAGAAGTAGAGGGCGACGTAGCAACAGGCGTACGCATCATCTTACGTGCATTAGAAGAGCCAGTACGTCAAATTGCTGAAAATGCAGGACTTGAAGGTTCAATCATTGTTGACCGCTTAAAACGCGAAGAAATCGGTATTGGTTTCAACGCAGCAACAGGCGAATGGGTAAACATGATCGATGCCGGCGTAGTAGACCCAGCAAAAGTTACACGCTCAGCATTACAAAACGCAGCTTCTGTAGCAGCACTATTCTTAACAACAGAAGCAGTAGTAGCAGACATTCCAGAAGCTGGCGGCGGTATGCCAGATATGGGTGGCATGGGCGGAATGCCAGGAATGATGTAAT
>JAZUES010000196.1:0-23565 GCA_045640265.1 Solibacillus sp. | reverse complement strand
TTCCAAAGTAGCGTCTTTTTGCCCCCAACGTAAATTGTCCAAAATTGTCCCAGAGAAAAGGAGGGATTGCTGTGGTACATAGGCGATTGAATTACGTAACTGTTGAAGCGGAATCTCTTTAATATTCGTTTCATTAATATAGATTTTCCCAGACGTCGCATCATAAAAATGTTCAACAAGCTGTAAAATGGTTGACTTTCCAGAGCCTGTTGCCCCCATAATTGCAATTTTTTCATTCGATGCAATCGAAAAAGAAAGCCCATTGATTGTGTAGTCATTCGTTCGAGGATACTGGAATGATACATTTTCAAAACGAATGGCGAACTTTTCTAAAATAGGGGACGTGTTCTCCGTTACTTCTTCTGTCCCATCTTCAATTAATAAGATGGATTCAATACGTTCTGCTGACGCTTTTGCACGAGCGTACGCAATAATAATGAATGAAAACATAGAAAATGCTGCGGTAATTCGGAATGCATAGTTCACAATAGCAGCTAAATCTCCGACAAGAATGCTATTTGTATCAATTAGCTGAGCACCAACCCAAATGACAACGAGCAAGCTAACATTCATAACAAATTGTAAAACAGGCAGCGCAATTTCCATGATCCGAGTAGCTTTTGTCGTATCAAGCTTTAAGTTTTCAGCAACCGCTTGGAAACGGCTTTCTTCATACTGCCCACGCATATATGCTTTTATTAGACGGACGGCCTGTAACCCTTCTTGAAGCTGACGGTTTACGGCATCTAGTCGCGTTTGAACTTTTGCGAAAAGTTTAATACCAATGGAAACCATCCATACAAGAAATACGATTAAAAACGGCAAGCTGATACATAAAATAAGCGCCATTTTTGCATTAATGAAAAATGCCATTGCGAGAGATCCAACCGCCAATAACGGTGCTTTCATCGCAATTCGTAAAAACATGAATACGATGGATCCGACTAGGCTGACGTCACTCGTTAAACGCGTAATAAGTGCTGAGGTTGGGAACGTCAAATATGTGGCCATCGTTAAGGATTGGACTTTTGTAAATAGTGCCTTACGTAAGTCAAACACAAAGCTTTGCGCGACGTGTGATGAGAAGAATGAGTTGAACACACCACTAATGAAAGAAAAAAGTGTGAGTATGAACAAGCATCCACCCCAAAACGCCACGTTATGTAGATTTTCTGTGAGTAAGCCTTTGTTGATCATATTGGCCATAAAGAGTGGCTGAATGAGTTCAAAGGCAAGCTCTAATAACATAAATAGAAAAGCGAGTATAGCGGTCACTTTATAGCGTTTTACAAATTGAAATACTATTTTCATGCGTTTTCTCCTATTAATTATAATATTGCAGCGTTAAATTGAATGAACGAGCAACTTTTGATTTGTTTGAAGATTCTCTTTATTATGCCATTTCGACATCTGGAACTCAATAAAAATCCTTCGAGAGACTAAATAAATTTTCCCACAAAAAAAGGCTATGCATACGTTAATTCGTATACATAGCCTTGTTGAATTTTATTATTAGTCATGCACTAAAGTTTCAGCGATGGCTGGATTTTTTTCAACTTCATGTAACTTTTTGAATGATGCAATGGCTACTTCAACCATATCATCTTTTGGCTCTTTTGTTGTTAATAATTGTAGCCATAGACCGGGATAGCCTAAGTAACGTAAAACTGGAATCTCACGTACGGAGTTTGTTGCTTGTAACACTTCAAATGAAATCCCAATAACTACTGGGATTAAGCAAATACGACTTACTAAACGTACCCAAAGTGGATCTACTGGAATGAAGAAGTATGTACAGCAACTAACAATAACTGTGAATAAAATAAAACTTGAACCACAACGGTAATGAAGACGTGATTGCTTTTGCACGTTTTCAACTGTTAAATCTAAGCCGTTTTCATAACAGTTTATCACTTTATGCTCAGCTCCGTGATATTGGAACACACGCTTAATAAGTGGTGTCAATGTGATGATTTGTAAATATCCTAATAGTAAAACAAGTTTGAAGCCAGTTTCGATTAATACTTGAACGGTTCTACCAGGGAACCAAGGCTTTAAAAATTCAGCTAAAAACATCGGAACTAATGTAAAAACAAACTTCGCAAATAAAAAGGAAAGCACACCAATTGCTGCAACACTTAATACCATTAAGAGTTTAGAAGATTCTTCAGATTCATCTTCTACAATCTCATCACCTGGATCTACATTATAACGTGATGATGCAAACTCCATATGGCGTGAACCTACACCTGCGGATTCTAACAATGCAATAATCCCACGAACGAATGGAATTTTCTTCAGCTTTTGATAAATTGGTTTTTTCTCTTTTTTTACATGGAAATATTCAATGGTATCGTCGTTACGTCGAACGGCCGTTACCATATGATCTTTTCCTGCGAACATAACACCCTCTACAAGTGCTTGTCCCCCATAAACCGGCGCATTACTACTCAATTGTCGTACACCACTCTCTGTAAATAGTTTCTAAATATTAACTATGCTATTGTACTATTTTTTTGGAAAAAGCACTATGTATTCGCATACCTTTTTTTAATATTGGCAACAATGATGAAAAAAGGGGTGTTTTTAAGCATGTATGTTTTCATTACAGCGATTACTGTTTCCTTGTTTATAACGGTCAGTCTGAAGTTTTTGCATATATTTCATTTTATTACGTGGAATCCAATAAGTTTTTTAAAGCATATTACTTATATGGAGTGGAGTACATTTGAAAAATGGGCAATTTTATTTTTGCTTTTATCTGTTGTGGCGGTTGCAATATATTTTATTGCGCAAACCATTCTTGGAAAATCACCGTTAGCTTTTTCACTCATTGTTGGACTTATAATTGCGATTGCTATCGAATGGAACGTCTTAGATCTTTCATTAGAATTGTCATCACTAAAAAAAATTTCCATTCCATTTGTTGTCATTATCCTTATGGCGTTACGTTTTGTGGCGGAAACTGCTCAATATATGCGGAATCAGATACTTCGGTAACCGAAAGTGTTGATGTCTGAAAAGTCTGTGATAAAATAAGGGCAGTAATGAAAAAAAAGGAGCGTCTGTCATGAAATTACTTGTATTAAATGGTCCAAATTTGAACCGTTTAGGAAAACGTGAGCCTAAAATTTATGGTTCGGAAACATTGGCTGATGTGGAAGCAAAATGTGAGAAACTTGTTCGTGAGTTCGAGGCTACTGTCGATTTTCGTCAATCAAATCATGAAGGTGTGTTAATCGACTGGATTCATGAAGCGGCTGATAACGAATTAGACGGCATCGTGTTTAATCCAGGTGCCTACACGCATACAAGTATTGCTTTACGTGATGCGATTGCTTCGGTAGACATACCAGTTATTGAAGTACATATTTCCAATATTCATGCGCGTGAGGCTTTTCGTCATGAATCAAAATTAGCACCAGAATGTATGGGCCAAATTTGTGGTCTTGGCACATTTGGCTACGAACTTGCGCTACGTAAGTTTTTACAACGATAAAAAGGGGAATGACTAAACATGAAATTAGCAAAATTACGTCAAGCGTTAATTGACAATCAAATCGATGCATTATTAATTACAAATGAATACAACCGTCGCTACATGACAGGTTTCACAGGTACATCAGGTGTCGCAATCGTTTCTCAAAATGATGCGGTATTTATTACAGATTTCCGTTATACAGAGCAAGCAGCTGAACAAGTTAAAGAATTCCGTATTGTAGAACATAAAGGAACAATCATTGAAGAAGTAGCAAAACAAGCAGCATCAATGGGAGCTAAAACAATCGGATTTGAAAAAGATGCCATGCATTATGGCACTTATGAAGTGTATAAAGCGGTATTAAAAGCTGATTTTGTGCCTGTTTCAGGTCTAATTGAAAAAATTCGCTTGATTAAGACACCAGAAGAGATTAATATTATTAAGGTTGCATGTGAAATTGCGGATAATGCATTTACACATATTTTAGACTTTATCAAGCCTGGTAAAACAGAGCTTGAAGTTTCGAATGAATTAGAATTTTTCATGCGTAAACAAGGTGCTACAAGCTCATCTTTTGACACAATCGTTGCTAGTGGATTACGTTCTGCGTTTCCACATGGAGTTGCATCAGAAAAGGTCATTGAGACAGGGGATTTTGTAACTCTTGATTTTGGTGCTTATTATAATGGATACATTTCGGATACGACACGCACAATCGCGGTAGGACAACCTTCAGATAAGTTAGTAGAAATGTACAATGCTGTGCTAGAGTCTCAGCTTTTAGCACTAGAAAAAGTAGGACCTGGCATGACGGGTATCCAAGCTGATGCGGTAGCACGTGATTATTTAAAATCAAAAGGCTTAGGCGAAGCATTTGGTCACTCAACAGGTCATGGTATCGGTTTAGAAGTGCATGAAGGCCCTGGGTTATCATTCCGTTCTGAAACGGTGTTAGAACCAAATATGGTTGTAACAATTGAACCAGGTGTCTACATTCCTGGAATTGGTGGCGTTCGAATTGAGGACGATATTTTAATCACTGAGACGGGTAATGAATTACTAACACATTCGACAAAACAATTAATTATTTTATAATTTGGAGGAAATAAATCATGATCTCAGTAAACGACTTCCGTACGGGTTTAACGATTATCGTTGAAGGTAACTTATTCCGCGTATTAGAATTCCAACACGTAAAACCAGGTAAAGGTGCTGCATTCGTACGTTCTAAATTACGTAACCTACGTAACGGTAACGTAACAGAAAAAACTTTCCGCGCTGGTGAGAAAGTAGAAAAAGCACAAATCGACAACCGTAAAATGCAATATTTATATGCACAAGGTGACGAGCATGTATTCATGGACTTAGAGTCTTATGATCAAACAACTTTATCAGCTGCTCAAATCAAAGAAGAATTATTATACCTTTTAGAAAACATGGAACTTCACATCCAATCATTCCAAGGTGAAATAATCGGTATCGAATTACCAAACACTGTAGTATTAACAGTTGCTGAAACTGAACCAGGTATCAAAGGTGATACAGCTTCAGGCGGTACTAAACCAGCGAAAATGGAAACTGGCTTAATGGTTAACGTACCATTCTTCGTAAACGAAGGCGACAAATTAATCATCAACACAACTGAAGGTACATACGTAACACGTGCGTAATCTTTAGTTAACTTTAAAAGACAGGAATGTTGTTTTATACAACGTTTCTGTCTTTTTTATTTTTAAATAATTTACAAATTATACCCAAATAAGGAATAGATTCAGTATAATCAAAGAAAGGAGTGAACGTTGTGATAAAAAAATTAGCAGTTGATAAACCAATGATTCAAGCCCCAATGGCTGGCATTACAACACCTGCATTTGTTGCTGCATGTAGTGAGGCGGGGGTATTAGGCTCAATTGGAGCGGGTTATTTAAATGGAGACCAAACTAGAACTTTTATTCAGGAAGTCAGGAAATTAACGAATAAACCTTTTAGTGTGAACTTATTTATTCAAGAGGAACCTCGAATTGATATAAATGTACTGCAAAATGCGCGTTTAGCACTGCAACCGATTTATGAAGAATTAGGGATTCCGAATACGCAACGTGTCGTTTCAGAAGAAGTGTTTGAAGGACAAATTCAAGCTGTAATTGATGAGCAAGTGAAAATTGTTTCGTTTACATTTGGTATTCCAAAAAAAGAAACGATTGTGCGATTAAAAGCGCATGATATCTATTTAATCGGCACTTCAACAACAGTTGAAGAAGCGGGTGTAGTTGAAGAAGCTGGCTTTGATGCGGTAGTTGTACAAGGAAATGAAGCGGGTGGTCACCGTGGAACATTTACCGAGCCGATGGAGCTAATCTCAACCCGTGAATTAGTTAAGAAAGTCGCAGAATCCGTGAAAATTCCTGTCATCGCAACAGGGGGAATTATGACCTCTGAACACGTACAGGAAATGTTCAACTTAGGTGCAAGTTTGGTTCAAATCGGTACCGCACTATTAACCGCTCATGAATGTGGTGCGAGTAGTGTACATAAAAAAGCTATTTTACAATCAAAAGAAAAAGCAACAACATTAACACGTGCGTTCACAGGTAAATATGCGCGTGGTTTAAAAAATAAATTTACTGAAAAATTACAAGATGCAGAAGTAGCCCCATATCCTTTACAGCACTATTTAACACTTCCAATTCGTCAAGAAAGTGCTAAGCAAAATAATCCTGAGTATTTATCACTTTGGATGGGTGAAAATAGCTATTTAGCAAAGGCAGCTTCAGTGCAAGAAATTGTAGATTGCTTACTAAAGTAACCATTTCAAAAAAAACGCATGAATGATTTCGATCATTTATGCGTTTTTTTATGTTTCGTGTGATGAACGTCCGTGCATGTGCATACAGTGTTTTGTAAGGGAGGAGGGCTTTATTGGAGTTGCAAGATGTGCTTCGAGTGGCGGGAGTTGGCTTAGTAATAGCACTTCTTCATATCTTTTTTGAGCAAATCGGAAAAAAAGAGTTTTCATTTTTTTTATTTTTTGTTGCGTATCTTTACATGACGGTGGAACTAATAAGATTTTTAAAGCTGTTTTTCCAAGAAATTGTCGTATTTTTTCAGTGGCTAACGGCCATTAGTTAAATGACAATAGCATTTGCAAGCATTATTCTTTTGCTTCTATTATTGCTATTGAAACAATCAATGGACAAGCTGCATCCAATTATTCTCGTGATTTTCTTTTTTATCTTGGTGCAGTTTGTCGTGATGGGACAGCTCATACCTTTATGGCAACAGATAAGCACTGTGTTTCAAACTGTGCCATACAGTAAAAGCTTATTATTTACTGCCTTTCTATTCGTCATGGGGGAAATGATTTGTGCATTGCTTGATCAATTTGAGTATGAAGCGATTGCTACTGTGGTGAAGCTTTCCATTCGGATTACAGTCGTTTCATATTGGCTAAAACTTTTACAGCCAGCATTTCAAACGCTAGTAAACTTGCTAGAAAGGTTTATGTAATGGATGTTTTCTTCTCAATGTTTTCTGAACCCATAAATTCACTTGTTACCTCACTTCTATATGCCGCACTCTATATCCTGTTTTATCTACTTCTAATTGCACTCATTCCACAGCAATCGATGATTATCGAACAACTTTTTATTTATATATTTATCGTCATTTTTGCCCAAAAAGTTATCGATGCGTTTGTCGTACTTTATGAATTAATCCAAGTTTTACAACATTTTTATATTGCAGTGATACCCGTTATTTCCATGCTACTACTTGCGGTACAGAATATATTTACAGTCCTTGCTTGGAATCCTATTATTATTTTTCTTATACAAGCCATCCTATTTATTTGTACAAAGTTATTAATACCAACATTACTGTTTGCCCTTTTTTTAGACGTTTGTACGAAAATTTATCCAGCAATTTCATTTTCGAAAGCCGCAGAGTTATTACGTACGTCGGTGTTAAGTGCCATTATTGCAGCTGTACTCGCTTTAACCTCGATATTAACATTTTCAGGAGTCGCATTTTTTCAATTAAATGAAGCAGTTAAATCGCCTATAAAAAAACTAATTGAATCAAATATCCCACTTATTGGGAACCTAATCGTTGAAGGACTATCCTTTTTTCAAAAAACACAATCAACAGTTTCTAGTGTAGTAGGACTAGGCTTTTTAACGGTCGTTTGGACTGCAGCATTTTACCCAGCGATTGTTTTGTTGTTACATGCACTTCTTTTTAAAGTGCTTGGTGCGCTTATAGAACCATTTTCGAATACACGAATGAGCAGTTTGTTTGATGATGTCGGCAAAACATTGCTAGTACTTTGCGCGGTTGCATTTTTACTCGGCTTTTCCATCGTATTTATCGTGTTATTATGTGTTGTTTTCACACAATTATCATTAGGAGGATCTTCATGATTGAAATTTTTTTGATTGTGATGCTTGGAAGTAGCTTGCTGATGTTCACCGAGGAAAAGGAATGGCAATCATACGTAAAACTTGCGCTGTATTTGACGGTATCGGGCTACATTGTTTCATTGCTTGCATAAAAAAGTTGAGTAACACATACATTGTGTAAAAAAACGAAGTAAAGGTGGCGTATGACGTAACTATGTGGAAAAGAGGAATGCAAAACGACCGCTCCTTCTTATAGGGGGTATCATTTTCGTAGCAATAAGCATGCTATTTGTTTTCACGGGAAATTCCAATCAGCCTAGTAAACTGACAGATGAACAGCAATTAGCAAATTTACTAAGTGAAATTAATTCAGTAGGACAAGTGCAAGTGTATTTTCATTATGAAACATCGGCTACAAACAATGGTTTTTTAACAGTTTCACAACAGCAACAATTATCTGGTGTCATTATCGTGGCAGAAGGTGCACATAACGCGCATGTAAAAAGCTTACTAAAAGAGGCGGTTAGTAACGTTCTGCAAATTCCATCACATCGTATTCAAATCGTCCCGATGCAATTAAAGGAGGAAAGCAAGTGAAGGTAAAAAAAAGAACAGTTTGGTTGTTAACATTCGTCAGTTTAATTGCGGTAATTTCCGTATATTATGTATTTAATGACAAGCAATCGCCTAATTTTATGGCGATTTTTACAGATGATGCTCTTGAAAATACTGAAATTGTCGGAGTAAACCAAAGTACAACGCCGGTCAATTCAGAAAGTGATCTATTTCAAGAAATTCGTTTGGAATTGAATAATAAACGAAGTCAATTACGCGAACAATTGACACAAAAGATTGCATCCGCTCAGGCTACAGCGGAAGAAAAGAATGCTGCATTCGATGAAATGGATAAGCTCATCAACCGTGAATCATCTGAGGCCATGTTAGAGATGCTAATAAAATCAATTGGCTATTCAGATGCCCTTGTTCGAATTGAAGATGAAAAAGTAGCGGTATCGATTATGTCAGACGAAGTTTCGAAACAACAGGTAAATGAAATTGTGTATATAATCCGTTCAGAAATGGATGACAATGTAGTAGTAAGTGTTGATGTACAACCTTTTAATTAAAAGTTAATAAACAACCCTTATGTTATATAGCAGAACCTTCAAAAATTCTTTGTTTTAATACAGATTTGTTCTGCTTTATACTCATTTTTATTTAAATTAAAATAAAGTATTTCAAAATAGTCGGAAAAATTATAAAATAGGGTTTGTATTATTAAACTTTTTTTACAAGGGAGAGTTAAAGAATGTTCAAAGTTCAAGAAATCCGTGAAATTATCAAATTAGTAGATGCTTCTTCAATTGATGAATTCGTGTATGAAGCAGATGGGGCAAAAGTGAAACTAAAGAAAAAAGGTGGCGTTACGAAAGTAGTTGCTCCTAAAAACTTAGTTGAAGCTGCACCAGTAGCAGCAACTCCAGCAGCACCAGTAGCTTCAGCAGCTCCTGCTCCAAAAGTAGAAGCATCTGCACCGGTAGCACCAGTAGTTGAGACAGCTGAACTACATAAAATTACTTCTCCAATGGTTGGTACATTCTATCAATCTCCAAATCCAGAATCATCAGCTTTCGTAAAAGTTGGCGATAAAGTAGGCGACGAGTCAATCGTATGTATCGTTGAAGCAATGAAATTATTCAACGAAATCGAAGCCGAAATTAAAGGGGAAATCGTTGAAATATTAGTAAAAGACGGCCAATTAGTAGAATACGGTCAACCTCTATTCCTAGTAAAAGCTGAATAAGGAGAGAAGTGCAACTATGAAAAAAGTATTAATAGCAAACCGAGGCGAAATTGCAGTACGTATTATTCGTGCATGTAAAGAGCTAGGTATTCAAACTGTTGCAGTATACTCTGAAGCTGACGCGGATGCGTTACATGTTAAATTAGCTGACGAAGCATATTGCATAGGACCTAAATTATCAAAAGATTCTTATTTAAGTTTCCCAGCCGTTTTAGGCGTAGCACAAAAAACAGGTGTTGATGGCATTCACCCTGGATACGGTTTCTTAGCTGAAAACGCAGCATTTGCGGAAAGCTGTGAAAATGCAGGTATTAAATTTATCGGTCCTTCATCGGATGCGATTAAAATAATGGGTATTAAAGACGTTGCTCGCGACACAATGGAAGCAGCAAACGTACCTTTAGTTCCTGGTACAGGTATTGTGCCTGATATCGAAACAGGTAAACAATGGGCAGCAAAAATCGGTTACCCAGTCATCATCAAAGCAACAGCTGGTGGTGGTGGTAAAGGGATCCGTGTTGCGCGCACAGAAGAAGAGCTTGTAAAAGGTATTGAAATTACACAAAAAGAAGCAGCAGCGGCATTCGGTAACCCTGGTGTTTATTTAGAAAAATTCATCGAGTACTTCCGTCACTGTGAAATTCAAGTATTAGCAGATGGACACGGCAATGTCGTTCACTTAGGAGAACGTGATTGTACGGTACAACGCCGTATGCAAAAACTTGTTGAAGAAGCTCCATCTCCTGCATTATCTGAAGAGCGTCGTGCAGAAATGGGCGAAGCAGCAGTGAAAGCGGCAAAAGCTTGTAATTACGAAGGTGCGGGTACAATCGAGTTCATCTATGATTACCAAGAAGATAAATTCTACTTCATGGAAATGAACACACGTGTACAAGTTGAGCACCCAGTAACAGAAATGATTACAGGTGTAGACATCGTGCAACAACAATTAAAAATTGCTTCAGGTGCTGAGTTACCATTCAAGCAAGAAGATATTAAAATCAATGGTTGGGCTATGGAATGCCGTATCAACGCTGAAAATGCATACAAAAACTTTATGCCTTCAGCGGGTACAGTAGAAACTTATGTAGTTCCTGGTGGTTACGGCGTACGTGTTGACTCTGCTGTATATGCAGGTTACACAATTCCACCATACTATGATTCAATGGTTGCCAAACTTATCGTTCACGCAGATACTCGTGAAGAAGCCATCGCGAAAATGAATCGCGCATTATCAGAGTTTGAAGTAGCTGGCCCTGGGATCAATACAACAATTCCATTCCACCAAGCGCTTATGAACAACGACGTATTCAAATCAGCGAAATTCAACACGAAGTTCCTTGAAGAGAATGATATTTTAGGTGTTAATGTAAAGGCTTAATCGTCTTTTAAGGAATCGTACTTAATAAAAATATTTTAAATTTTCCCCCTTAACATTCGTGTTAGGGGGGTTTTCGTTAATGTATATGCCTAAAAGTTCAATCTTAATAAATTATTCCCAACATAGAGGAGCGAAATAATGAAAAAAACAACTCTCACTTTTTTATTGATAAGCTTTCTAATGTTGCCATTGAAATAGTGGAATAAAGTCAAAAGTAAATCTGTATTAGTTAAATTAAATGGTATAATAGTAAAAAAATTACATAATTATGGTGCGGTGTATGAAATCGAAAGGAGCTTGGAAATGGATAAAAATGAATTGATATCACGATTCCATAAAGAACTTCGACATGAAGCTCAACCACAAGGCTACATAAGAGAGGAAACAGAGCATGTTGTGCGTCACATTTCAAAGTTTGATGAAAACGGGTATATAATCTCTTCTAATGTAAATGAAGACAATGTAAGAGAAATTATTCGAAATGAAGTAAGCTATTTTAGTAACCGAAAGCAGGATTTTGAATGGAAGGTGTATAGCTACGACAAGCCTGATAGTTTGAAAGACATTCTTGCTCAAGAAGGATTTGAAATTGATAATCCTGAAGCGCTCATGGTCATGGAATTAGATGATTCACACCCTTTGCTTACCAATAGCCAGTTCCTTGGTGTTAAGGAAATAACGGATGAACAAGGCATTCAAGATATTGTTGTTCTAGAAGATACCATCTGGAATGAATCTCATGCGGAGCTTGGAGAGCGACTTTGGAGAGACAAACAGAACAATCCGGACTCATTATACCTTTATGGAATTTATGAAGAGAATCAGCTTGTAAGTGCTGCTTGGATGTACTTAGAGACAAACTCGTCCTTTGCTAGTCTTTGGGGTGGTTCAACGCTACCATTATTTCGAGGAAAAGGTTATTACACAAAATTATTAACTGTTCGTGCGCAAAAAGCCTATGAAAAGGGCCATCCTTTCCTTACTGTTGATGCCAGTCCAATGAGTAGACCAATCCTAGAAAAATGTGGTTTTTGTTGTCTTGCATACTCTTACGCATGCCAGTCACCTACTGCTAAAAAATAAGAATTTTAGTAGCTAATAAGAATTATACGATTTTAGGGGTGAAAAGGTGAAATTCATTCATACAGAAAAATTTTTAAAAGAAAAATTAGAAAAAGTTAAAGAAAATAATTATGTATTAAGAGATGAACAAAATGCATATGAACTTGCTAAAGAAATGCTAAACCATATAGGGTCGATTGATCCTGTTTTACGAGATGATTTGATATTTTCTATCTTTTCAAAATGGATTAAAGATGATGTGTTTACTTTTGACCAGTTGCAAAATCTATTATCGATAAGTATTGATGATAAACACTTATTTTATAAATTAGGTGAGATTAATCATGATTCAGTATTTACAAGATCGTTTTCATTATTAGTAATTGCCGCTATTTTATCTAAAAATAATGAAAAAGAATTCTTAATTTCAAGTGATTTTGAAAATGTGAAACAGAGATTATTTCACTACGCGGTTAAAGAAAATGATATTCGAGGATATGTTGAAGAAAAGGGATGGGCACATACCATTGCACATCTCGCAGATTGTTTAGATGAACTTGCGAAAAACTTAAAATTAAAACATATTGATTTGCAAATGATTTTAAAAATTATTAACTTCAGAATCATTGAAAGTGAAAATGTTCATGTCTGTGAAGAAGATGAGAGGTTGGTAACAGTAGTTTGTGCAGTCTTAGAACGAAATATTTTGTCTGAGGACGAAATTGAAAAATGGATTATGAGCTTTATAAATGTAAACGCAACGGGAGAATACGTTAAGGACTTAAATGTGAAAATTAACTCAAAACATTTTCTAAGGAGTTTCTATTTTAGATTAAATAGATTAGAGGATGATAGATATTCTCTTATTTTAAGGAACTTGGAAAAGTTGAATAATTATTAGTTAGTGGTGTTAATCTCTGTATGGAGGTCAATGCCACTTTTTCTATTTTATTAAAATAACGCTACATATTCCTCATTTGGACAAAGTTTAATTCAATTAGTAATTGTTTCGTTTATCACAACATTTTTTATGTAGACAAGCAATATTTCCTCATACTTATGTATGCATAGATTTCTTGCATCTAACAATACTAACATTGAAAAACAGCCTGCTACGAAAGAAAGGAAGAGGAACAGTGGCTAAAAAAAGTTCAGGTACACCAAGTTGGAAACAAAATCACCCAAGTACGTTATTATCAAATTCTGTTGAGAGATCAGACCGCGCTGTAAAACAAGTATTGTCTCATCCAGAAGAAATAGCAGTAGAGCATGCATTTAATTCAATTGAGCGTACCGAAAATGCTCTTCAAAATGCGGTACAACGTCAAGAACATTTAGATATTGTCGGACAAAATAAGGAAAAGTTATCCGAATTAAAACAGCAATTACATGAAATAGATGATTCGTTAAATGAATTAAGTTAATCGTCATAACCCCGTAAAGTTGCTTCGAAATTCTTGAGCAAATTTACGGGGGGATTTTTTATTTAATTAAACTGTGATAATTACTCATGAAGCGCAACTAAAAGAATCCCTAACGCTTCTTCGTAAATCTCATCGAATTGACTAATTGGTAGCGGGTTTACTCCGAGTCCTAGCTCGACTGTAAAGCCCGGCCTGCGCCAATCTTGGATAAACCAGTCTTTGTAGCCAGCATAGCTATCAATTGTTTGAACAGGCTCATATCCGCTTACCCGTGCAAACTCGTTTACTAACTGTTCAGATTCCGGTGGTTCTAACCCTTGAAATCCCCAATATATAACTTCGCCTTGTGTATGGAATGCTAATACTCGCGCAAAATCCATTTTTGTTGTGAGCGCTGCCATTGCAATTGACTCTGGCTGGGATAGCGGACTTTCGCCACCATAATCACGTGGGCCAGGCGTTTCTGGATTTCTTTCTCTTTCTATTCCCCAATCTGCTGGGAACTGATCATTTAAATCCACTCCATTAATATTTGCCTTCCAACCTGAAAAGTCAGTACTCCCATTATTCCATTCAATGACATTCGTTCGAACCATTTCATTTGCAGGAGGGCCATTCAGCACTAAATTAACCCCGTCCGGATTCACCATTGGAACGATATTTAAAGTTGTTTGAAGATATAAGGGCATTGTATAAATTCCTCTTATCGAACGATTATTTGTTAGCGATAATAAATAATCATTTAAAAACGTCATCACAATCGGTGTTGTAATCCATTCATTTGCATGGAACGATGCATTAAAATGCACACGTCTTTGCCCATTCCCAATGAGAAGCCCTGGAATTTCTTTACATAACACAGAATTTCCAATCGGCTTGTTTAAAAGAAATGGATAAATTGTTTGCAACACACTAAGGTCATTTATCATCGTACGATAGTCATAATCTTGTTTTCCGTTAACTACTCTCCAGGTTACACGAACAGGCAGCGTTATGATTTGCCCAATTTGCAGCTGATATGGATTTAATGTAGGGTTCAATAAAAAAATGGAATCTTGGGGCATGTTAATTCTTTGTGCAATCGCCCAAATAGAATCATCGCGTTGAATTGCATATTGGTTTGTTACGTATCCAGGGATTCTAATTATTTGTTCAGGTCTTAGTGCGTGCGCATTTATAGTTGGATTGGAGTCCACAATTATTTGAAGAGGAAGATTAAAAACTTGGCTGTAATACCAAATAGAATCACCCGGTCTAATGAAAACGTCCACATAGTTCCTCCCTTATCAATTCACCAATATAAATTATATGAAAGTATTATTTTTTTATTAAAGCGGTTTAACATCCATATAAATTTCCGAAAATAATGATAATTAAAACTTTTTTCTTCCGGTAATAAAAATATTGCATTTCGAGTAGTTAACGAATATTATAATAAAGTTCTTAAAAAATGTTCGTGTTTTGAAAAGAGGGATTTTGTGTTTCGTTTAAAGGAAAATCAAACAACGGTGAAGACGGAGCTTTTTGCTGGTCTAACAACGTTCTTAACGATGGCTTATGTTATTATCGTCAATCCAATCATTTTAGCCGATGCAGGTGTGCCAATTGATCAAGTGTTCATGGCAACAATTATTGCAGCTGTTATTGGTACAGGTTGGATGGCGCTTTGTGCGAATTATCCAATCGCGGTAGCGCCGGGTATGGGTTTAAATGCGTACTTTACGTATACAGTCGTACTAGCTTCAAATGGCGAAATTACGTATTTAACTGCATTTTCAGCAGTATTTGTAGCAGGGTTATTATTTGTTATTATTAGCTTAACACCATTCCGTGAAAAGCTTATCCAAGCCATTCCGGAAAACTTAAAATTAGCAATTACAGCGGGTATCGGCTTATTCATTGCCTTTATCGGACTGCGTATGTCAGGGATCGTTGAGGCGGATGATTCAAACTTAGTTCGTTTTGGTGATGTTTCAGATCCAGCAACATTATTAACATTTGTCGGCTTATTCATTACAGTTGGCTTAATGGCACGTAAAGTTAACGGCGCAATCTTCATCGGGATGATTATTACGGCTATTATTGCAATTTGTACTGGACAGCTTACGATTGACAAAGTTGTTACGATGCCACATTTACCAGAAGGTATTTTATTGTACAACCCAATTGATGCGGTTCGTGAAGTCATTGAGTACGGACTTTATGGGGTAGTGTTCTCATTCATTTTAGTTACGTTATTTGATACAACAGGAACGATGATTGGTGTAGCAAAACAAGCGGGTTTAATGAAAGATAACAAGCTTCCACGTGCCCGTAAAGCATTATTGTCGGACTCATTTGCGACAACATTTGGTGCTATGTTTGGGACAAGCCCATCAACAGCTTTCTTAGAATCAGGTTCTGGTGTTGCGGTTGGCGGACGTACAGGTTTAACTTCACTAACAGTTGCCGTATTATTTATTATTGCTTCATTCTTCGGTCCACTTGTTGGATCGTTATCAGATGTTGCAGCCATTACATCACCAGCATTAATTATCGTAGGTAGTTTAATGATTGGTGTTGTGAAAAACATGAAATGGGATAACATTGAAGATGCGTTCCCCGCATTTTTAGTTATTTTAATTATGCCACTTACTTCAAGTATTTCAACAGGGATCGCATTAGGGTTTATTAGTTATCCGTTAGTGATGATCTTTAAAGGACGCGCAAAAGCCGTACATCCACTTGTATATATTTTCGCGGTACTATTTATTATTCAATTATTCTTTATGCAACACTAAATAAGATGTGCTGTTTCGCTATGAAAGCGGGCAGCACTTTTTTTTACTTCTTTAATTCCTCTATTTACAATCTACTTTTAATTATCCTTCTGTTTCTTTTCTTCATACATTCAATGAAATGAAATCGAGTACATTTTTTTTGCGCTTTTATCAATAATAAGAAAGTGTAAATCGTTTTAAGGATGTGGAGAATTGAAAAAAACACTTATTTTTTCTTTCTTAATTTTATTTTTTACAGGGTTTTCAATGGTATATGTATTCGACAAAACCTCCGCTGAAAAGCAAAGAAAATATTATGAAGAAGCAGGATATATTATTTGGGACATCAAAACAACAGAAAAGGTTGTTGCGCTTACATTTGATGACGGTCCTCATCCAAAGTATACCGAACGAGTTTTAGATTTACTGGAGAAATACGGTGCAAAAGGTACTTTTTTTATCGTCGGTCAAAATGCTGAGAAAAACCCACAATTAGTGCTACGTATGTTTCAGGATGGTCATGAGCTTGCCAATCATACGTATACACATCCTTCCACGAAGTCAGTTTCTAAAATCATGCGGGAAATTAAACAAACGACTGATACCATTTATAGCATTACAGGTTTTTCACCAAACTTATTTCGCCCTGTAGAAGGCTTTTATACAGATGAAATCGTAGAAGAAGTTGTAAAATCTGGTTACAAAATTGTTATGTGGTCTTGGCATCAAGATACAGAAGATTGGAAAAATCCTGGCGTCGATAAGATCGTGAATAAAGTGTTAAACGGCATGAAAGAAGGAGATAATGTGTTATTTCATGACGGTGGTGGAAATCGAGAACAAACGGTGAAAGCATTAGAACGAATATTACCTGTACTTCAAAAAGAAGGGTACAAATTTATCACAATTTCAGAAATGATTAAGCTACAAGCGCAAGAGGAAAGTAAAATTTCGAATGAATGAAGGTGATGTTTATTGTATCGGTCAATCGTTTATGCCATATCATTTGTCTTAATTTTGAGTGTGATGCCAGATGCAAAGGCTTCTACAGAAGGTGGAGCTCTTACTAAGGATGAAGTGCGCCAACAGCGTATGCAGTATTATTTTCAATTTCAAGGAGTCCTGACACCTTGGTATTATTTAGCCGCTGTTGATCAATACGAGCGGAATATTCAAGACGTTCGAAATGATATTCCTAAAAGGGACGGTATTGTAGCAATTCAATTTTCCGATGAGTATTGGACTGGAACACTAAATCCGTTAGAAAATGACACATCCCCTCATTCGATTGATTATTTTGATGGAATGGGGCTAGATGGAAATGGAGATGGGGTTGCGGATAAAACCGATGACGAAGATGTGTTGTTTTCAATGGCAAGATATTTAAGCTCATATGGATATGGTGAAGACCAATTTAAATTAGCTTTATGGGATTATTACAAAAATGAACTGACTGTAAAGCAAATTATGGTAATCGCTAACGTATACGAAAAATTTGGGACAATTGACTTGGATGCACATACATTCCCTGTCGCATTGGGATATGATTATAGCTATAGAGGCACATGGGGTGCGAACAGAGGATGGGGTGGTAATCGAATACATGAAGGAACCGATATCTTTGCAGGATATGGCACACCCGTTCTTTCGACTTCCTATGGCGTTATTGAAGTAATGGGCTGGAATCAATTTGGTGGTTGGCGCATCGGTATTCGGGACAATCATAATTCCTATCATTATTATGCGCATCTGGGATATTTTGAAAAAGGTTTGCAAGAAGGGGATATTGTTGAAACGGGGCAAGTCATTGGCTATGTTGGTAGTACTGGCTATGGTAAGGAAGGTACAGCAGGAAAGTTTCCACCACATCTGCATTACGGAATCTACAAATTCAACGGTCGTACCGAATGGGCGTTTGATCCATATCCATCTCTTTTACAATGGGAAAAAGAAGCAAGGAACGCCAAAAAAAAGCAGAACTAGATTTAAATCCGCAATGGACATTTCAAAAACTTCAGAATCAGTTATATTAAACGGCAAGTGGTTGTTCTGAATATTAGTCTTCAGTGACAACCACTTTCTTTTGAGCCATTTTAGTCCTCATTATTCAAGTTCAAAAAACTGCGAACAGTTTTAACATAGTCTTTTTTGGGATAGGTCCGATACAAATCACTGGCTAAACGGACGGGATCTCCATAGAAAAATCGCTCGTACTGGGTCTGTCTTGTTCCAAATGAGCTCATCGTTAAATCCCAGGCTAAGCGAAAGATTTTGACACGTTCCTCAGCAGGTATGAATGCACCTTGAAGGTATTGATCTAATTGTGGCCGGATATTGGAATGAAAGGCGTTTTCTGTTGGTAAAGAAATCATGCCGCTTGCGCCAATTACTTGAATGATTTCGATAAATCTGGGATAGACTTTCGGGAAAATATTACTTGCTATTTTGAGTGGCAGTATATCCGGACGCATAAAGCCAAAAGCATCTAATTTAGCATCGTTTTCTGCTTTCTCGATTAGTGCTTTGATCGTTTCAAGACTGACGATGATTTCTGCCATCTTTTCTTGGATATGTTGATACTCGCGAACGTTAATCGTTTGTACAAGCAGCTCTGCAATGCCTAAAATAAATTCTGTTTTAACAATTTGTCTCGTCAATACTTGATGGTTAGCAAATTGAGAAAAGCCACTTTGCGGGACAAATTTTTCTGCCATTTCCGCGTTATTGTAATAAATTACCCGTTCCCATGGCACTAATACATCATCAAAAACAACAATGGAATCCATTTCCTCAAATTTCGAGCTCAACGGGTGATTAAAAAATGATTCCCCGCCTACATAAGAATCTCTACAAATAAATTTAAGTCCATCTGTATTAGAGGGGATAGAAAAAGCAAAAGCTTCATCTGCATCAATTAACAACCTAGGAACACTAAATACTAGAACTTCATCAGTTAGGCCACCTTGAGTTGCCAAAAGTCTAGCACCTTTTATAATGATACCTTCATCAGTTGTATCGACAACCTTTGCTGCAATGGGCTCCTTTGAACCCTCAAAAATAATTTGTGAGCGGTTGACCTGAGGACTTATAAACGTATGTGTAAACGATAGATCCTTTTCCATCGCTAATTCGTAAAGTGCTTGGAGATTATGTGCAAAGCAGTTTTCTTCTCCATCTAAAAAATTAGCTGATGAAGCAAAGCTCATTAAAGCGGTGCTTAAGTAGTCTGGAGTTCTCCCCATCGTTCCGTTCGACTGCTTTGCCCATATTTCAATCATCTTGCGCCTTTTTATGAGGTCATCCTTCGTTTTAGGTTGCAAAAACGACATTCCCACGCGCTCACCAGAAGTCGGTGAAACAAAGGTCATAATATCCTTCAACTTTTCATCATGTTGTAAATCGTAAAGAGCAGCCTTGGACTTAATGGTGCCCTTAAACGCCGGATGTTCCGATAGCAAGCCTTCAATTCGTTGACCATCAAACCAAATTTCATTATTTAAGCTGTTTAATCGATTTATGAAATCATTTCCGTTAATAATTCCCATAGTACGCTCCTTTATAACCTAGGTATCCTTTTATCTTATTAATGAACAGATTATTATGTACGTAAAATCTTTTGTAGAATAGAAATACATCATTTTTTATTAGCCATTCGACAAATACCCGTGTTATGATGCTATCGCAATAGGTTTGAGGAAGGTGAAGAAATGTGGGAATCCATTAAGTGGCTTATTCCGACTGTGAAAGTGCCAACTTTAACGGATGGATTTGTCGCAATTGGACTATTGATTATCGGGTTGATAATTATTCGATTCGTTGTAAGGCCGTTCATAATGAAAATTTCGACGATGTTCGAAAAAGGTCATCATCCGGTTTTAAGTGATATGACAAAAAATACTTATCCATCATTACGCAGTGTGCTAATTTTTAGTTTAGCCGTTATCGCATTGTCATTATTAGTGGAAGTTTGGTTATTTAACAGTCCAAAATTAAGTGTCTATATTGAATCGGTATATGTCCTTTATGCGTTTAAAGCACTAAATGATGTATTGAGTTTCTATTTGAAAAATCCAGAACGCTTTGAAACGGGGAAAGATCAAGATATACTTACGCCATTTTTCTTGCGTATAAGTAAAGTTGGGGTTATGGGGATTGCACTGTTTACGATTGCATCACTTTGGGATTTTAATTTAAATGGCTTTTTAACGGCAATTGGTCTTACTGGTGTGGCATTGGCGTTTGGAATTCGCGATACGCTATCACATATTTTCGGTGGAATGAGTGTCGCACTCGATAAACCGTTTCAAATTGGGGATTGGGTGATGAGCAGTGATGAAAACATCGATGGGACGGTAGAGGATATTAATTTACGCAGTACGCTTATACAAACATCTGATAAAGGGCTTGTGTATGTGCCAAACTCATATTTAGCGAACCGCCCCATTTATAATTTATCAAAACGTGAACAACGGAAAGTCGAACATTACATATTTGTATCGAGTGAAAATAGTGAAGAAGCGATTGTGAAATTTATAGAAACGCTACGTGAGCAGATTGCGCTACATCCAAAAACTTTAAAATCAATCATTCATGTGGCAATGGATGAGCTTAGACCAAGTACTTGTCGTATTGTGATTCGCTATTTTGTGGCAACGAATGATACTGCAATGATGCTTCAAATTAAGCAAGATATTTTATTTGTTGCCAAGCATTATTGTGAGGAGCATGAACTGCTGTTAGTGGAACCAAATCAAGCGCAATTTGTGTGGCATGAATCGAATCATTAATTCGTAAATATTTACTCGAAACGTGTTTTCATGATTACTCGCGCGGATAAATGTAGTATACTAAGCGTAGGTATAGAAGATAAAACCTTTTTACATAAGAAAGGATGTTTTAAATGGCTGAAAAACAACCAGTAGTATTTGTACAACCAACACCAGTTGGTAAAGAAGAGCTAGGTAAAATTGAAGTAGCACCAGAAGTAATCGAGGTTATCGCTGGTATTGCTGCAACAGAAGTAGAAGGAATTGCATCAACACGCGGTAATTTCGCATCAGGTGTTGTAGAGCGTTTCGGTAAAAAAGTACATTCAAAAGGCATTAAATCAGCAATGTCAGATGAAGGCCATATTGTAATCGATGTGTTCTGCACAGTAAAATACGGTATGTCGATTCCGAAAGTAGCGAAAGATGTACAATCCTCTATTCGCCAAGCTATTCAAAATATGACAACAATTGTAACTAGTGAAGTAAATGTTCACATTACAGGTATTCAATTCGAAACAGCGAAAGAAACAGAATAACCAATCATATAGTAAAGGTAACACGGGGAGCGAGAGCTTTCTGTGTTACCTTTTTTTGTTGTTTAGGAACAATAAAATTTTTAGCTTAGATAATTACGCCTTACTTTAGCATATTTGGAGGCATAAGTAATCCAAGGGAGGAATTGATAGTGGAAAATTTTTCGGCATTACATCGGGAAGAAAGACGGGCACAGTTAACGGAATCGGTGATTGATTTATTTGTAATTGGTGGAGGCATTACAGGCGCAGGGATTGCACTTGACGCAGTGACGCGCGGATTGACTGTAGGGCTTGCTGAGATGCAGGATTTTGCAGCGGGGACGAGTAGCCGGTCAACAAAATTAGTACACGGTGGATTACGTTATTTGAAGCAGTTTGAATTTAAGGAAGTGGCAGAGCTTGGACGCGAGCGTGCCATTGTATACGAAAATGGACCACATGTGACAACACCAGTATGGATGCTTTTACCGTTCCATAAAGGCGGCACATTTGGATCGATTTCAACATCATTGGGGTTAAAGATGTATGACATTTTAGCAGGGGTTAAGCGCGGTGAGCGTCGCTTTATGTTATCGGCTGAAGAGACGTCGGAACGTGAGCCACTTGTAAAGAAGGACGGCTTACTTGGTGGTGGCATTTATGTAGAATACCGGACTGATGATGCACGCTTAACAATTGAGGTTATTAAAGCAGCTGTAGCAAGTGGCGCCATTGCACAAAATTATATGAAGGTAGTAGGCATAAAGGCGAAAGAATTAGCATTTATGGAAGTAACGGTGGAAGATCAACTAACAGGTGAAGTTTACGTAGTGATGGCAAAAAAGGTCGTCAATGCAACAGGCCCCTGGGTAGATGATATTCGCAAATTGGATGGGGCGTTAGGAGATAAGCATTTAATTTTATCTAAAGGTGTACACCTCGTATTTGATGCTGCGGATTTTCCATTAAAACAAGCGATTTATTTTGATACAGAGGACGGGCGTATGGTCTTTGCGATTCCGCGTGATGAAAAAACGTATGTCGGTACTACGGATACTTTTTATGAAGGAGACCCGAAGGATATAACAATCACGGCGGAGGACCGCACGTACTTGCTGGATGCAATTCACTTTATGTTCCCGAGCCTACACTTAACAGAGTCACATATCGAATCTGGTTGGGCGGGGGTACGTCCACTTATTCATGAGCAGGGAAAGGGACCTTCTGAGATTTCACGTAAGGATGAGATTTGGCAAACGGATGGTGGACTAATTACAATTGCTGGCGGAAAGTTGACGGGTTACCGAAAAATGGCGGAAAAAATCATGGATTTAGTCGTAGAACAATTGAATAAAGAATTTGGCAGTCAGTTTGGTTCGTCGATGACAAAGCGCCTGCCCATTTCAGGTGGGGATATTAGCGGTTCTAAATTTTTTGGGGATTTCGTAGAGAAGCGTACCGAGCTTGGACAACAATATGGCTTAACGGCAGAGGAAAGCGAATATGCTGCGAGATTTTATGGTACGAATGTAGATAAAATATTCGATTATGTTTCTAAGGCAAATGGTAGCTTGCCCCCAATTGTGTACGGGCAGTTATATTACGCAATGAACGAGGAAGCTACAAGTACGCCACTGGACTTCTTTGTGCGTAGAACCGGGGCATTATATTTTAAAATTGATTTTGTTCAACAGTATAAAAAGTTAGTTATTGATGAAATGGAACAGTATCTTAACTGGACAACAGAACAAAAAATGCAGTACACAGAACAATTAGAGATGGCAATACGGCAAGTCACAACATAAAGGGAAGAGGAGATTTCTATGTCTACTTTTTTAGCTGAATTAATTGGAACGATGATTTTGATTATTTTTGGTGGTGGAGTTGTCGCTGGTTCTTTGTTAAAATCTTCTAAAGCTGAAAATGGTGGTTGGGTTGTTATTACGATTGCATGGGGCTTAGGGGTTGCGATG
>JAZUES010000195.1:0-7639 GCA_045640265.1 Solibacillus sp. | reverse complement strand
TAACATTATATTTTTTATTTTAGATAATTTTTAATCGTTTTTATTAATTTAAAAAAGTGTATTTACTACACAATAGTATATATATGTTTCTATTTGTATCTTTTAGGCACCTTTATATTAAGAATAATATAAAAATATATATGTTACACATGGTGAATGTATGCCGAAACATATAGTATCTGGACTCAAATATTTAGCTGCAATTGAACTTAGGAAAAAAGGTTTATCTCAACAAGAAATTTCAAATGAAATTGGTGTTGATAGATCCACTATTTCCCATTATTTAAATGGTCGAAATTTATCCTATGAATCAATTGAAGTAGCTAAAACAATTTTGGAATTTAGCAATAAGGATTTATTAGCTATTTTCAATGTTTTATTTGATGATATTGATACTATTCATACTTTTGTTTCTATTTTTGGTAAAAACCATTATGATGGAAAAGTTAGTGATTCATGTATCGGTTGTGGATTGTGTGTAGATTTGTGTTTAGTGAAATCTATTAATTTAGATTCATTAAAAGCCCAAATAAACCCCCTTTATTGTTGTGGTTGCCTTGTGTGTGTTGAGAGCTGCCCAACAAATTCGATAAAAATTTTGGAGGTATAAAATGGTCAAAAATGTTAAAGAAATTGAAGGAAATGACTTCAATATAAAAAGATCAGCAGATGAAGGAAGAATTTTATCTTTCAAAAATCATGTTTGTATTGGCTGTGGACTTTGTGAATCAACTTGTCCTGTAGAAGCTATCACTCTCAGTGACGTAGCACCAATCGAACGTAAAAATGGTAAATATTCTGGTACCTATTTCAGTGGTCATGACAAAATTGCTCAAAATTTTGAATTAGCTACTAACGAACTTGCAGAAAAAGCAAAAGTAGACATTGCTGAAGACAAATGTGTACTTTGTGGTATGTGTGCTGGAGTATGTCCTGCAGCTGCATTAGATCTTGCTATTGAAGGTGTATCAACTAAAGATATTGAAACTTACCCAAGTTTAATTACTGATGCTAAAATTGATGAAGACAAATGTCTCTTCTGTAAAAAATGTGAAACTGTCTGTCCTAGAGAAGCAATTACTATTGACAGAAAATTACCAAACAGAGCAGACTTAGTTACTGGTGAAATTGAAATCAACGAAGAAGAATGTATCTACTGTGGTGCATGTGCAGAATTATGTCCTGCTGAAGCTATTGTTGTAGACCCTGCAACTGGTAAAGAAAGTATTGTTGTAGATGAAGACAAATGTGTACACTGTCTTGTATGTAAAAAAGCATGTCCTGTTGACGCTATTAAAGCAGTATGTAGATCTTGTTCCTACGGTGAATACGACCTCGATGCATCTAAATCTGCAATCACTGGTAATGCTATTATCGACAGTGAAACCTGTATTAAATGTGGTTGGTGTGAAGGCGTATGTCCTGCAGACGCTGCTGAAGTAAAACAAGCATTTGAAGGTGAATTAATTATCGACACCGAAAAATGTGGTACTTGTGGTGCTTGTATTGATGTATGTCCATGTAATGTTTTAGCATTCCCTAAATCAACTGGTCCTGGAGACAAAGGAACTCAATTAGTTGCAAATGACGAATACTGTATCAAATGTGGTGCATGTGCTAAATTATGTCCTAACGATGCTATTACCGTCACTAGAACTGCAGTTGACTACACTCCAACTAGTTCAAAAGCTTGGATTAAAGCATTCGAAGCTTTAAAAAACTAATTAATTTATATTAACTTGGTGATTATAAATGGAACTTAAAGTAGATCAAGATAAATGTTTAGGCTGTGGTGTATGTGTTATTGCATGTCCTGTAAATGCAAAAATCAGCCCAGAAAATGCTGGTGGTCACGGTTCTAAAACAACTGAAACTATTATGATGGTTGAAAATGGATTTATTAAATTATTCAGTCCAGAAAAATGTAATAGCTGTGGGACTTGCCAAATGTTCTGTCCTACCGATGCTATATGGTTAGAATAGAGGTGGAAATATGCATTATGCAAATACTTATTTATCAAAACCTGTAGTAGGAGACTTAGAAATAGTAGGAGAAGAAACTACTCAAGTCCTCAAATGTATGTTAAACACTGGTTCTGACATTTACCAAGGGGCTTGTAAGAAAAGAGGTTCTACCTTAAAAGAAGAATACAAAAATGCTTCTGGTACCTGTTACATGGACCCACGTGATATGGTAAAATTAGGTGTAAAAAACTGGGATCATGTTCTTGTTAAAACCGACTATGGTGAAGTAGTATTAAATGCTGCAAGATCAAGAGATGCTCCTCACCAAGGAACTGTCTTTGTATGTAAAGGACCTTGGGCTAACACTATTACAAGTCACGAAACTTACTGTTGTTCTGACCCAACTTACAAAGGTATCCATGCAACTGTTGAAAAAACTGACAGAGAAGTTTTATTAATGGCTGATTTAATGAGATGGGTTTACAAAAAATACGTAGATGAAGAAGATGACGACGTTGTTGAAAACATGGAATCCTTAGGTGAAAGACCAGTTTACAACGGACGTAAATGGGAGGAGTTGATTGATCATGACTTATGAACCACCTGTAACTGATTACGATCACATTGTAGAAAACTGTACCTGTGCATTTTGTGGATGTAACTGTGACGACTTAGACTTCTTAGTAAAAGATGGTCACGTAGTTGCTGTAAGACACGCATGTAGATTAGGTGCAAGTAAAGTTATGGAAGATATGGACCAAAGATTACTCGTACCTATGGTAAGAAACGAAGAAGGAGTACTCGAAGAAGTAGACTGGGACACTGCACTTGATACTGCTGCAAAATACATTGCAGAATCTGTAAGACCTGTATTCTACGGATGGTCTGAAACTTCCACTGAATGTATGAAAGAAGGAGTAGAATTAGGTGAATATATTGGTGCTGTATTAGATAACCAAGCTACTATCTGTCACGGACCAAGTTTACAAGCTATGCAAAATGCTGGATACCCTATCCAAACCTTAGGTGAAGTTAAAAACAGAGCAGATGTTATTGCATACTCTGGAAGTAACGCTATGAACTCTCACCCAAGACATTTAGCAAGATATGCTGCATTCCCTAGAGGATACTTCAGACAAAGAGGAAGATTCGACAGAACTGTTATTACCATGGACCCTAAATTCTCCGATACTGCAAAATGTTCAGACAAATGGATTGGATTTGAACAAAACGGGGACTACGGTTTCTACAACGCTATTAGAGCTGTATTAAAAGGTAAAAAATTACAATCTGAATCTGTTTCTGGAATTCCTGCTGAAGACATCTATGAATTAGTAGAAGAAATGGAATCTGCAGAATTTGGTGTTCTCTTCTTCGGTTTAGGTTTAACCCATACCTTAGGTAAACAAAGAAACATTGATATTGCAATTAAAATGGTACAAGACTTAAATGCTAACAGTAAATGGGGACTTACTCCAATGAGAGGTCACTTTAACGTAAACGGTTTCAACATCTTCATGGCTTACGAAACTGGTTGGGCATTTGGTGTAGACTTCTGTAGAGGTTACGGAAGATATATGTTAGGTGAAACCAACACTATCGACTTACTTGTAAGAAAAGAACCTGACTGTTTCATGGTTATTGCTGCTGACCCTGGTGCTCACTTCCCTAACGGAGCAAACCAACACTTAGCAGACATCCCTGTTATCCAAATCGATATCCACTGGGGACCATCTACTGAACTTGCTGATGTAGTACTTCCTGGATCCTTCATTTCTGTAGAATGTGGAGGTACCAGTTACCGTATGGATGGTGTTCCTATCTGGATGAAAAAAGCTATCGACAAACCTGAAACCTGTCGTGACGACGAATGGATTGTACGTGAATTAAAAGAAAGAGTAATGAAACTCAGAGAAGAACCTAACGTAGCAGACAAATACGTTCCTAACGAAGGTCTCGCATGTCTCTTAGATAAATAGGTGATTTTAATGGAATATATACTTAAAAATGGTATTGTTTACGATCCTGCTAATGAAGTAAACGGAGAAAAAATGGATGTATGTTTCAAAGATGGTAAAATCGTTGAATCTGTATCCTCTGATGCTAAAGTATTAGACGTTACTGATAAAATAGTAATGCCTGCTGGAGTAGACCCTCACGCTCACGTTGCAGGACCAAAATTGGTCGTAGGAAGATTATACAGACCAGAAGATGAAAGAAGAGGAGTAGCTCAAAAAACTAAAGTAACCAGACCTGAAGCTGGTTTCTCCATCCCAAGTTGTCCTACCACTGGATACAGATACTCCAGAATGGGATACGGTACTGTTTGTGAAGCAGCTATGCCTCCTTTAGAAGCAAAACACACACACGAAGAAATTAACACTATTCCTAATATTGACATTAACCCATTAACTTTATTCGGAAACAATTGGTTTGTAATGGAATATGCTAGAGAAAACAGAATTGATGATTTAGCAGCATTTATTGCAGCTTTCTTAAGAATTTCCAAAGGATACGGTGTAAAAATCGTAAACCCATGTGGTTCTGAAGCATGGGGTTGGGGAATGAATGTACATGGATACGATGACAAAGCACCATACTTTGATGTAACTTCTAGAGAAGTTGTAAGAGCATTAGCTAAAGCAAACGAAAAATTAGGACTTCCTCACTCTATCCACATTCACCCTAACGATTTAGGACACCCAGGAAACGTTCCTACTACTATTGCAACTTTAGATTCTATTAAAGACATTGCTAAATCTACTAACAAAGCTGCTGGAGTAAGAGATCAAACTGTACACTGTACTCACTTACAATTCCACTCTTACACTGGTAACAGTTGGAAAGATGCAGCATCTGGTGCTGAAGAAGTTGCTGACTTTGTTAACAAAAACAAATACATCACTTGTGATGTAGGTCAAGTAACCTTCGACGAAACCACTACTATGACTGCAGATGCTCCTATGGAATACGATTTATTCAAAATCTCTGGATTAAAATGGGCTAACAAAGACATTGAATGTGAAACCGCTGCTGGTATCATTCCATGTATTTACTCCCCTAAAGCTCCAGTAAGTACTTTACAATGGGCTATTGGTCTTGAATTATTCTTAAACATTGATAACCCATGGCAAGTATGTTTAACCACTGACCACCCTAATGCAGGTCCATTCATCAGATATCCTAAAATTATTTCCTGGTTAATGAGTGCTGATAAGAGAATGAGCATGATTGACAATGGTGAAGTACACAAATGGGCTTCCAAAAGAACTGGTCTTGGTTCTATTGACAGAGAATACGACTTCTATGACATAGCTACTATTTCCAGAGCAGCTCCTGCAAAAATCCACGGATTCCAAGACAGAGGTGCACTTACCCCTGGTTACAACGCAGATATTGCTGTATATGACATCAACACTAACGACTTTGATGCATCTAAAAACCCTGAAGCTGTTGAAGCTGCATTCAGTAACGCTTACTACACTATTAAAGATGGTCAAGTTGTTGTTAAAGAAGGAGACATTGTTGCTACTAAACAAAGTCATACCATCTGGACTAACGTCATAGGATATGAAGAAGAAGAAAAACAAATTATCGACAGTATAATGCCTTTCTTCACTCAATATTATTCTGTAAAATGGGAAAACTATCAAGTACACGACCACTATGTACCTAACCCTGTACGTGTGGATGTTGAAGCTAAATAAGGAGAGTGTTATTAATGAAAACTATTACTTTTGATCAAAAGAAAACTTCTTCAATTGCTTTAGAATTTGATGAGTTAATCACTGATAACATTTACACTTGGACTGAAGCAGACTTTGACGCATACAAAGTTCCTGTCGGAAACTCCAGATTCCCAATCACTGATTACTTTGACATAACTGTTGAAGGAGAAGCAGAATCTCCAGCTGAAGTTAAAATGATTTTAAACGGAGACTGTGGTAGAGTAAAATACATCGGTTGCAAAATGAGTGCTGGTGAAGTTGTTGTAAACGGTAATGCAGACCTTCATGTCGGTGCTGAAATGTCTGGTGGAGTAGTTACTGTATTTGGTGACGTAGAAGCTCACGCTGGTCGTGAAATGTCCGGTGGTAAACTCGAAATTATGGGAAACACCAAAGAATTCTGTGGTGCTTCTTACATCGGTGAATGGAGAGGTATGACTGGTGGAGAAATTATTGTCCACGGTAATGCTGGAAAACAATGTGGTGAATGTTTAACTGGTGGTAAAATCCGTGTTAAAGGTAACTGTGACATTCTCGCAGGTATTCACATGACTAAAGGTACCATTGAAATTGATGGTGACGTAAACCGTTGGCCTGGAGGTCAAATGAAAAACGGTAACATCATTATTCACGGTAAAGTAGGAAGATTACTCGAAGGATTCGTTGAACAAGGAATTGTCGAAAATCCTGTTGCTGATGGTATTGAATACGAAGGAAAATACATCGAATACAAAGGGGACATTGCTTTAAAAGGTAAAGGTACCTTATTAATCGATGCTGAGAAAAACAGAGACAGATTATCCACTTGGATTGAGTACGACGATGAATATAACGCTGTACGTACCTACCAAAAACAATAGATAATCGATTAGAAAGTACTTTTGTACTTTCTTTTTCTTTTTTTCTTTTTAATTAACTTTTTTTATACAAATTTACTGATTATTTTATTTTTATTATAGGTGTAATTATGAAAGAAATAGTATTAAGTCCTGATGAAATTATTGAATATGTAAGAAATGAAGTTAGTGTTGATGACATTTTTGAATTATCTTACAATCGTGTTTTTGCTCCAGGTATTGTTATAGGTGTTCAAGAAGAAGATGAAGATGAAGACAGTTTCGAAGGTTTAATATTGTCTCTTCAACTTACTGGTGAGCTTGTTTCCGATGCTGTTGATATTGATATGCATAAACTTAAAGATGAAATTATTGAAATTTATCACATTCCTGGTGGAGATCCAGAAGATAAAGAAAATGCAATCATTATTGAAGCAAGTTTATAATTTAAGTTTTTTAATTTTTTAACTCTTTAACTTTTTTTAACTTTTTATTCATTATTAATAGCTATTTAGCTATTAACTATTTTATCTTATTTTTATCTAATTTTAATTAATTCTATTTTTATTATAAATTCAAAAGTTGAAATTTTTTCAAGTTCTCTTTTTATTTCATCATTTGTTTTATTCATTACAAATAGTTTTATATATTAGAAACAATATATTATTATCTATACACTAAAATTTTCTGCTATTAAATTTAAATTAAAAAATTAAGGAGTTAATCAAATGTTTGATAAAGAATTAGAAATGACTTCTGATGAAGTTATTGATTATATTAAAAATAATGTTGCTGAATTTGATAAAGTAGCTATTTCTTATAATAGAGTTTCTGCTGAAGGAGATTTTTTAGGTATTGATAATTCTGATGTTAGGGGTAAGAAAGCTTGTAATATTATGATTGCTCTTGATGGTGAGGTAATTAGTGATGTGATTGAAGTAGATCTTGAAGAATACAAAGAAGATATCATTGAATTTTCTCATTATCCTAAAGATGAATCTAAAGATTCAGTTTACATTGAAGTTTTATAAATTTTATAAATTTATTAGATTTTGTATTTTTATTAATTTTAATTTTTTGTCCATTTTTTCTCTTTTTTTCTTTTTATTT
>JAZUES010000194.1:0-1847 GCA_045640265.1 Solibacillus sp. | reverse complement strand
GGATGCGCAATTATTGGCGTAATCCCTTCCATCAATAGCGCATGAATGATATGTTTTGTATAACTCGGTACGGTGTAGGCTGGTAATTCTAATAGAAGGTATTGTGAGTTTGCCAATGTGTGAATTTGTTTTGTTTGATAGAGTGATATGATTTTTTCGGATAACCGTACTTCATGACCGGTATATAGAGTGAGAGGGATATTATTGTTTATGAGTTCATTTTGTAAAATACCTACTTGATTTGTAACTACATTATATTCCACATCATATAGTGGATGATTGCTATGTGAGGTGGAAATAATTGTCGTGATTCCTTCCTTTACCGCCTGTTCAATCAGTTTCATCGTTTCTGCCTTTGATGTAGGTCCATCATCTTCATTCCATAATATATGACAATGCATATCAACCATAATTTCCACCTCGATTATTAATTATTCTTATTGAACTACTTTCTTTTCATACTAATAGTCTTACCTATAATTCTATATTCTATAAAAAATTCCTTTTTAAATATTTATTATTTTGAGAGGATTAGTAAAGTTGCTTTTTATAAAATTAGCTAATGACATACTTCGACTTCAGTCGAGATCTTTCTCAGTAAAAGTAAAAACACCTATGCGCTGAATTGAAAGGGATTCCCATTCTATTCAGGCGCGTAGGTGTTTCATTTGTTATTTACTTTATAATTTTTATTTATCCTTTAAATGGATTATCTTCATTAATATACACGCGTTCGTGACGTAATGCTTTTCCCGTTTTGTCATCTAATTCGACAAAGAATGCACTCAATACTTCACGACCCTTTTTCGGTACTTCATAACGTGCTGGCATATTTGTTTGGAATTTGTAAAGTACATTTTCTTTTCCCATGCCAAGGATTTCATCGTATGGACCCGTCATGCCTACATCTGTAATATATGCTGTTCCACCTGGGTAAATGCGATTGTCCGCTGTTTGTACATGTGTATGTGTACCTACAACAACGGATGCCTTTCCATCTAGGTGCCAACCTAAAGCGATTTTTTCAGAAGTTGCTTCTGCGTGGAAATCGACAAATACTAAAGGAGACGTTTTACGTGCTTCTGCTACCATTTCTTCAGCCATTTTAAATGGATCTTCATGTGGCGGTAAGAAGACACGACCGTGCAAGTTAATCACCGTTAAAGTCGTACCATTTTTCGAAATTTGCACCATGCCTTTACCTGGCGCATCCTCTGAGAAGTTCGCTGGACGGATTAAATACTCCGCATCATCGATAAATTCAAAAATATCTTTATTGTCCCACGTATGGTTCCCCATCGTAATGACATCAACACCCATTTGTAATAAATCATTATAAATATTATGTGTAATACCGCGACCTGCAGCAGCATTTTCACCATTTGCAATGACAACATCTATTGCAAACTTTTTCTTTAAACGCGGTAAGTATTTCTCTACTGCGTCACGGCCAATCGAACCAACGATATCACCGATAAATAAAACTTTCATTTATATAACCACACTTTCTATCAACTACACTCCATTTTAGCACTGTACAATAGTATGATGCAAACGACTTCACGATATACAAAGAGAAAAACCCTAAAAGCACGCATACTTTTAGGGTTTATTGATAATATTATTTTGCGTATTCTACTGCTCGAGTTTCACGAATAACCGTTACTTTAATATGACCTGGATAGTCAAGCTCTTCTTCAATTCGTTTACGAATATCACGAGCTAATCGATGTGAAGAAAGATCATCAATCTTCTCTGGCTGAACGATAATACGTACTTCACGACCCGCTTGAATCGCGTATGATTTTTCGACACCGTCATAACTTTCAGAAATTTCTTCAAGCTTT
>JAZUES010000193.1:0-1564 GCA_045640265.1 Solibacillus sp. | reverse complement strand
AAATTTCAGGTCTTTCTAAAACAATAGGAATGGAACTTCTCACACCTACCGAAATTTACGTTAAACAAATATTGAAAATTCTCGAAAATCATAGTGTACATGGATTGGTTAACATTACAGGGGGGGGCCTTAGAAATATTTTACGCATGAACCAGTCATGCCAGTATGTTATAGACGACCCCATTGTACCAACCCCACTCTTTAAAAAAATTCAAGAACTTGGAAACATAACAACGAAAGAAATTTATCAAACGCTTAATATGGGCATGGGGTTTGTTATAATTGCACCTGCTGATGATGCCGAAGCAATTTCGAACGAAAATAAGAATGCAAAAATTGTTGGAAAAGTTATCAATGGAAAAGGCGTGTTATTTGCTTCTGAAAATATTCTCTATGAACACTATTGACTAAAAACTCAATATTATCGATAATACTGACATTGTTTGGAGATATTCTTCATTGAAATTATAATGCTATCATAAAGCTCAAGGTCGATGATAAACAGTTGAAAATGTACTGCAGTTAAATTTTAGTAAATGCCGACTTGTTTTTACGGATTAGCGCACCAACACTCGTAATTTGCGAATATAAAACTAGAGTATGGTGCCGCGAGCCGGACTTGAACCAGCGACTTCATGATCTTCAGTCATGCACTCTCCCAACTGAGTTATCGCGGCACGATTTCCTTCATGCATATACTGTTTATAACATTGACGGTTAATTAAGTAAATACCTGATCCTAATCTTGTAGATCTACATGATCTAATTTTTAAAATACATGGGGCGTACTGGACGGAGGTAAGAACAGATGGGTTACTTCATATGTGTAACGCACATCTGCAGTTGCTGTAAGGTGTCACAATATTTCTAAAAAGTATGAAAAGTATTGATTCAACTTTCTGGATCTGGACTATTCACCTCATCGTCATTTTGTGCTAGAGATTGTAATGCGACAATTTTGTCGTTGTTGCGCATATCCATAATTTTCACACCAGCAACATTACGCCCGGTAACACGAATGTCGGACACACGAGTACGTAAAACTTTTCCTTGCTTACTGGTTACTATCAATTCATCTGTTAAATGAACTTTCTTCACCGCAACTACTGGTCCATTTCTGTCTGTAGTTTTAATGGTAATAACACCTTGACTTCCACGATGGGTTTTACGATATTCGTTAACATTAGAAATCTTACCAAAACCATTTTCGGATACCGTAAGAATCATATCATCCTGTTTAACGATTGCCATTCCTACCGAAATACTATCATTAACTAGTGTAATACCTTTTACGCCAGTAGTGTTCCTTCCCATTGATCGTAACTCAGATTCACTAAATCTTACAGCTTTTCCTTTATCGGTTGCAACAATAATTTCATCGCTTCCATCTGTTATTCCAATGCCAATTACTTCATCATTCTCGTTAAGTTTAATCGCTTTTATACCCTTTTTTCTAACATTGCTGTACATCGAAAGTGCTGTCTACTTGACTAGTCCCCCTTTCGTGCAGAATAAAAGACATTTATCATGAGGGAACCATGCTGTAGTAATCGTATTAACAACT
>JAZUES010000192.1:0-2365 GCA_045640265.1 Solibacillus sp. | reverse complement strand
TAAACTAACAAAGTCAGTTTTAAGACTAAAAACAACTTTGCCTTCACCTTCATTTGTATCTTGATTTTTTAAGTCTCTTACTTCAACTTGTTCAATATTAATGTCAATTGGCTTCAGTATATTTTCTGCCGAACCCTTACTGCTTAAATTTAGGTAAGTAATGGAAAAAATAAGTGTCAAGGTTAGTAATATAAATAGTCGATGTTTATTATTTTTCATTTTACTTCTCCTTTTTCTAAACATTTTCCCCTTACAAGATAAATTTATGCAATGCTAATTAGAAAGAGGAATAATTGTCAGAGAAGCAATTTAACGTTTATTAGGTTTGTTTTGTATACTTTTTAAAACTCTGTTAAGATTGGGCCAAGATAAATAATTTATTCAAAAACTATGTTAATGAGAAGGGCTGGGAATTATACGATATATATACAGATGAAGAATCTGGCTCTGATTCAAATCGTGCAGGTATTCAACGTTTAATTAAAGATGCACAAGAAAAGATATTTGATGTAATCGTCGCTAAAGAGTTCTCTCGTATTTCTCGTAATAGTGCGTTTTTATATGGATTTAAGGATGCAATGATTGCGAATCGAATCCATTTCATCACTTTAGATGACACTAAAAAAAACATTAACTAAATAAACTTATAGCTCGGTTCATTCGAGAAATCATTGTAAAAGCAGACAATTTAAAAGTGCATTATCGCGCTTCTAAATCGTCTGCTTTTTACGTTTCTAGCATCGTTTAATAACAGTGTATAAAAGACCTTTATTCCCAAAATATGAACCGTTGATGAATATGGCTAATAAACTTAGTACTCATTGTTCTGCAAATTACTCGTCTTTCTAATTTCCATGCATTCTTAACTTTTTAAATGGAGATAATGCATGTTGTAAGACGAATAAGGTAGAAAGCGAGGTCATTCAATGAAATGAAAGGACATTATTACAAGAGGGGTTGCACATGCAAGAAGAAAAAATGTACTTGTGGTTCCAAATGGGCTTTTACGATTGATATTGGCGTAGATCCGATGACTGGGAAACGGAAGCAAAAGGTACGGAGTGGTTTTAATTCTAAAGAGGACGCTATTCAAGCAGCTACAACTCTTTTGCATGAGCTAAACCACGAGACGTATATCGAGGAGTCAGATCAAACGTTTAGTGCTTTTGCAAAAGAATGGCTCTCCATTTACAAAGAAGTAAATGAAGTGAAACCCGGAACCATACGCGTCAGACTGCATGAAATTTCAAAGTTAATGCTCTATTTTGCACATTTGAAACTTAAAGACATTACCAGAAAACACTATCAAGATGCGCTAAACCATTTAAAGGACCAAGGCTATTCTGATAGTACTAGGGGAGGAATACATCGAACAGGGAGGATGATTTTCCGAAAAGCATTAGAATTTGAGCTGATTAAGAAAGACCCTACTGAGTTTGCCTATCTGAAAAAAGATAAAAAATCGATTGAGCAATTAGAGGTAGAGGAAATCCCTAAGTATTTGGAAAAGGAAGAGTTGGCATTGTTCTTAAAAACCGCACAGCTACACGGACTGGAACTCGATTACTTAATGTTTCTTGTTCTTTCCTATACAGGCATTCGTGTAGGTGAACTCGTTGCTCTTAAATGGCAAGATGTTGATTTTGAACAACAGACAATCCGAATAACGAAAACGTATTACAATCCCAATAATAATTCGGTACAGTTTCAATTAGTTACACCCAAAACGAAAACCTCTAGAAGAAAAATCGTCGTGGATGAGGTTGTGATCCGCGCGTTACGTCAACACAAAGAAAATCAAGAAAGGATAATACTCCAATTGGGTGATGTCTATATTCAACAAGACTTCATTTTTGCTAAAACAACGCGTCATCCCGGTTACCCAATGGTCATCAAAATGGTACAACTCCGGATGGCTAGGTTACTAGCTCTGGCCGATTTGAATACAGACTTAACACCGCACTCCCTGCGACATACACATACGTCACTATTGGCAGAGGCAGGTGTAGCACTCGAACAGATTATGGACAGACTCGGCCACGCTGATGATCAAATCACCAAAAACATTTACCTGCATATTACGAAAGAAATGAAAAAAGAAGCATCCCATAAGTTTGCACAACTCATGAGACGCTTCGATTAATTGCTATAATGTTAGCAAAATGTTAGCAAATCACTTTCACCTTACATACAAACCCAGCTATATCAAGGGTTTGACAGGCTTATTACATCATTCCTGGCATTCCGCCCATGCCACCCATATCTGGCATACCGCCGCCAGCTTCTGGAATGTCTGCTACTACTGCTTCTGTTGTTAAGAATAGTGCTGCTACAGAAGCTGCGTTTTGTAATGCTGAGCGTGTAA
>JAZUES010000191.1:0-3114 GCA_045640265.1 Solibacillus sp. | reverse complement strand
ATCATTACTTCTTTATTTAATAAAGGAAAAAAAGAAGACAACAAAAAGCCAACAAAGCAAATGCCGCCATTTAGCAGTCAGCCGGCTCCTCGACAAAAACCGGAAGTTCGCCCTGCACGGTCGCAAAATCGTCCGAAAACATTAGAAGATTTTGCAAGCGAAGTATTTGGTCAGCTAAACGAAAAATCGAAGCCAGAAGTTGAAACACCTGCTCCGATAAAGGTAGATATACCGAGACGTGAAGTGAGTCGAGAAGGTTTTGAAAATAAGCCACTGTTCGAAAAAACGCCAAGTACACGTCAACTAAAAGAGCGACCAATTGTTCAAATGATCAAACAGCAAGAGGAACAATCGTTACATGTTGTACCATCTACTCAACGTGAGCTAATGCAGGCGATTGTCATGTCGGAAATTTTAGGTCCACCAAAAGCAAAACGCTAACAAAACTACCTATTTTCATGTATATCATGGAGATGGGTAGTTTTTTTGCCTGAGCATAATGGATTGAGTAAGATATCCAATTCTTTAAAGACAACTGACAACTTGAGAAAATTCAATTAAGTAATGCCCGCTTAGCTTACAGCATATAGTATCGCTAAGGGGGTTACTTTTTTGAAAAAATTATTTCCTACACAGTCTACTTTGCAAATTTTGCCATCCGAAAAGATACATTATAGTGGAAACTATGAACTTGAAAGTGTTGCAGACGACTATTTTGAATGTGATGTTCAACAATTTCGATTACAATTGGCAGCAAAGAAAATAATGGTTCAATACTTGTATGAGGAAGGTTTTTTAATACATTTTGATACATTACATAAACTAAGTATTGAGCGCAACGAAAAATGAAGTCAATGAACAAAAAAATGATTCTAATTTCCTTGAAAAAAAGTGAACAGGCCTCTGAATTTATTCGTAGTTTAAGAAAAAATCGAATTCCTCTATATAAAATTAAATTTCAACAGCATCAGATCCAATTTCATATTGCTTATTCGCATTTAAAAGTCATTCGACAAATTCGAAGGAAATTTCAAGTGAAGCTAACTGTAGATTATGTTGAGCCGAATCGCGTACTCCAAAAAGATATGAGTACACTAGTCGGTTTGATTTGTTTGTTTGTATTACCCTTTATATTTTCGCAATATCTTTGGAAGTTGGAAGTACAAGCTGACACCATTGAGCTTTCTGATGATGTAATGCACTATTTAAGTCATGACTTAGCGATTGAATTTCCTATGTATCGAAAAAATTTTTTAACAGATAATACACTAAGACAGCAAATTATGGAGCATTATCGTCAATTTTCTTGGGTACATATCATGAAGCAAGGAAGTCATATTGTTATTTCACCCCAGCTTGCTCCAAAAGTAAATAAAGAGACTAAGTCAAATGATCAGCAACATTTAATTGCTTCTAATAGTGGCGTTGTGACGCATTTTGATATCAGTAAAGGCATTCGCCAAGTGGAACCGAATACAACCGTCTATAAAGGCGACACGCTCGTTTCAGGTATCTTAAGCCGCGGAGATGAGCACTATATTGTTGGGGCACAGGGAGAAGTATATGCAGATTATTGGTTGGAAACATCATTTTCAATCCCAAAAAAAATAGAAATGAGGGTACTTGTGGACAGTGGTTGGAAATACGAATGGAATTTTCAACAAGTCAGCCAAGTATTTGAAAAAAAATCCATCAAGCCTTTGAAATCAATCGTGAAGTTAACGCCTTATCACTTATTTGAAACAAAAAATGAGCAAATTGACGAGAAACAATTGGATACATTGATTTTGCCACTCCTGCATGAAAAAATGCTACGCTCACTTCCTTTAAAATCAACTATTAAATCAGAAAAACTTTTGCACGTCTATGCGGATGATGATACAGTAAAAGGGAAAGTCCTATTTTTGGTAAATGAAAACATTGCACAACCACTACCTATTCATCAAGGAGAATGAGTATGACTGAAAAATTTGTTGAGCTCCAAATCGATAATCCAAATGAGGCAGTAATGCTTTTAGGAATGTCAGATGCCAATATAACATTAATTGAAGAAACATACGGTGTTCAAATTATTACGCGTGGAGAAGTAATTCAAATTGCAGGAGACGATTCTGCCAAAAAGAATGAAGCATATTCAGTTTTAGAGGCGCTTTTAAAAGTAATTCGAAAAAATATTAATATTGATCAACGTGATGTTGCGACCGCCATTGAAATGGCTAACAAAGGCACAATTGAGTATTACGCAGAGCTATACGATGAGGAAATCGCGCGCAGTTCAAAAGGGAAACCAATTCGAGCAAAAACAATTGGACAACGAGAATATATCCGTGCAATCCGTCATAAAGATTTGATTTTCGGTATTGGTCCAGCCGGTACAGGTAAAACCTATTTAGCTGTTGTCATGGCAACACAGGCGTTAAAAAATGGGCATGTAAAGCGTATTATTTTAACACGTCCAGCGGTTGAAGCGGGAGAATCTTTAGGCTTTTTACCAGGAGATTTGAAAGAGAAGGTCGATCCCTATTTACGTCCATTATATGACGCATTACACGATATTTATGGTCAAGAGCAAACACAGCGTTTAATTGAGCGTGGTACGATTGAAATTGCACCACTTGCGTATATGCGTGGTCGTACATTAGATGATGCTTTTGTTATTTTAGATGAAGCACAAAATACAACACATCAACAAATGAAAATGTTTTTAACTCGATTAGGATTCGGGTCGAAAATGGTCATTACAGGTGATAAAACACAAGTGGATTTACCAAAAAACACAGAGTCTGGTTTAGTTGTTGCAGAACGCACATTAAAGTATGTGAAGGATATCCATTTCCAAATATTAGAACAGGGCGATGTAGTCCGCCACCCATTAGTAGCTAGAGTAATACAAGCATATACAGAACAAGAGCTTTAATTCGAAATACAAGGCTTTCAATTCTTTTTTAGAGTTGAAAGTTTTTTTTGTCTAAATTGTACCAATCTAGACAATTATAAAAAACATATACGCTTTTCGTAAACAGAAGACACAAAATTTGGTAGAATAATAATATAGAGAGATGGGGGTGCACAAGTGACTGAAAAAATGAAAAAGCTTATTCAATTCATTAATTT
>JAZUES010000190.1:0-1851 GCA_045640265.1 Solibacillus sp. | reverse complement strand
TTATTTGTAAAAGACATAAATGTGCCCGCCATGGAACTCTATAAAAAAATAGGATTCACAAATAGCGGGTTGTATCAAATCTGTTATTTTTAAAAACAACGAAGACTGTCCCCCTTGTATCTCGGGATAACAATGACAGTTATTTATAATTTCGTTACAATACAAATATGAACTATCACGACAAACCTTTAAAAATTTTTTTTAGTTATTACAAACCACATTTACATCTTTTTATTGCCGACATGATTTGTGCCGTTATCATTGCGGCCATAGACGTTGCTTTTCCAATGTTCAGTCGTTATGCATTAAATGAATTAATTCCAAATCATAATATGCAAATGTTCATTAAGCTGATTGCAATTTTACTTGGTGGTTATGCTTTACGATGGATTTGTAACTGGTTTGTTATGTACTGGGGACATACCTTTGGTGTACGCGTTGAACAGGATATGCGCACCGATGTATTTAATCACCTTGAAAAATTGCCATTCAGTTTTTACGATACAAACCGCACTGGTAAAATTATGAGCCGTGCAACTACCGACCTTTTTGACATTACCGAACTTGCACATCACGGCCCGGAAGATTTTTCAATTGCCGTTCTTACAATTTTAGGTTCTTTCTTCTTTTTATTAAAAATCCGCTGGGAGCTTGCTATTATTGTTATCATCGCGCTGCCAATAATGCTTACCATTGTAATAAGCACCCGCCGCGCTTTTGCACGTACTTCAAGAAAAGTAAAAGAAACAACTGCCGAAATTAACGCCAGCCTTGAATCGAGCATTTCTGGAATTCGCGTTACAAAAGGATTTACCAACGAAGATTACGAACGTGAACGATTTGCACAGAACAATGTAAATTACAGTACAGCAAAGGAAGTTCGATTCCGTCTTATGTCATATTTTATGGCAAATATTGAACTTTGTAATAATTTACTTTCGCTCATAACTTTAGCAACTGGCGGATTTTTTATTATGGCTGGAAAAATGACACTTCCAGATTTAGTTGCGGCAAATCTTTTTATTGCAAGTTTTACATCACCAATCAAAAAATTAACTAACTTTGTTGAGCAGTTTGCAACTGGAATGGCCGGATTTGAACGATTTATTGAACTTATGCGCCAAAATCCAGAACCAGAAGATGATAAAAATGCCATCGCTTTGAATTCGGTAAACGGAAATCTTAGTTTTGAAAATGTAAACTTTTCATATACCAAAGATTTCCCAGTTCTTGAAAATGTAAATTTAGATATTAAATCTGGAGAAAAATTTGCCCTTGTTGGTTCGAGCGGCGGCGGTAAATCTACAATCTGCAATTTAATTCCACGTTTTTACGAAATTACCGATGGAAAAATTAGCCTTGATGGAATTGATATTCGCAAGATTAAAATGCGTTCACTGCGCAGTCAAATTGGAATTGTTCAGCAGGACGTATTTTTATTTGCCGGCACAATCCGCGAAAATATTGCTTACGGTAAAATTGATGCAACAGATGAAGAAATTGAACTTGCAGCCCGCCGAGCCGAAATCCACGATGATATTATGAAAATGCCAAATGGATACGATTCGATTGTAGGCGAACGCGGAATTAAATTAAGTGGCGGACAAAAACAACGAGTTTCAATTGCCCGCTGTTTCTTAAAAAATCCACCAATTTTAATTTTAGATGAAGCAACTTCGGCTTTGGATACTGCAACGGAAATTAAAATCCAGCACGCATTTGATGAACTTTCCAAAGGCCGAACAACTTTAGTTATCGCTCATCGACTTTCAACAATCAAAAATGCCGATAAAATTGCCGTAGTTGATGATAAAGGCATTGTTGAAATGGGAACACACGAAGAACTGATGA
>JAZUES010000189.1:0-17912 GCA_045640265.1 Solibacillus sp. | reverse complement strand
AATGGCTGAAAAGTACAATTTACGTGGTGGCATTGGTCTAGCTGCCAACCAAGTTAATAGTTTAAAACGCATGTTTGCTATTCATTTAGACGATGAAAACGGGGAGTTATTAAGCTTTGTAGCAATTAATCCCAAAATCGTGAGTCATTCTGTTGAACGAACATATATTACAGCGGGTGAAGGGTGTTTATCAGTTGATCGCACTGTTCCTGGCTACGTCCCTCGTTATGCCCGTATTACAGCGAAATTTATGACAATCGATGGTCAAGAGAAGAAAATGCGTTTAAGCGGATTACCAGCGATTTGTTTCCAACATGAACTGGACCATTTAAATGGTGTGATGTTCTATGACCGTATTAATGAAAAAAATCCATTCGGTGAAATCGAAAACAGCGTTCCTTTCGACCGCCAATAATCATATAAAAAAGGTGTAGCCTAAACGCTACACCTTTTTCTATACTAAAGTTTCTTTCCTATATTAGCCCTAAATCTTTCATCGCATTCGCTAAGCCGTCTTCGTCAACAGATTTTGCAATATAGGATGCAACCGCCTTTGCTTTTTCATGGCCATTTCCCATTGCTACGCTATATCCTACTGAACTCAGCATTTCAATATCGTTCAATCCATCACCAAAAGCAATCACATCTTCCATCGGAAAATTGATATGTTCGATTAATTTTTGGATGCCTCTTGCTTTTGATCCACCAGCAGGTAACATATCACAAGAATATTCATGCCATCTTATAAATTGAACATTAGTAAATTCCTTTTCATATTGTTCTTGTTCATGCTGCTTGGCAAATAACAATGTTTGATATACAGGTCTTTGCAAATAATACGAAGCATTAATTACTGGATACGGATAATGAAGCGTAGCCAAACTTTCCGAAATACTCGTGTAATTCGGTGCCGTTGCAATCATCTCTACATCATTAATAAAAACAAAAGGATGCTCATTTTTTTCACCATAGTTTAAAATCTTTTGTAACATTTCATTAGGGATTTGATCTGTAAAAATAACGTTTCCTTTATAAACAACATATTGTCCGTTAAACGTGACAAATGTATCGATTTGTAATTCATCTAATAAGTTTTGAATCATGAACGGGGCACGCCCTGTTGCAATTGCAATTTCATGTCCATTTTCACGTGCTTTAAAAATCGCTTCCTTTGCTGATTGTGGCAGCTGTTTATTGGAATTGTAAAGTGTACCATCTACATCAAAAAACAAAAATTTCTTCATATTAATTAACCTTCTCTCTTTTAGTCAGCCCTTTACAAAAGTCAGAATTTTTAGTAAAATAATCCTTAAGGAGTGATGACCAATGTTAAGACGTCTCAAGAAGAAATGGCTCAAACAATTAAATGGCATCCTCGGAAAAAAATTAATCGCCTAAATTATATATTTTCGATGGTACACCTCAAAAGTGTGAGGCTGTACCATTTTTTCTTCTAATAAAACATGGCGTTGTACATTAATTTGAAGGGCTTTTCTTTATTTTAAAGGAGCCTCATGATAAGATAAAGGAAATGTATTTTTCTAACGACTAGAAAATGCAATAATAATGTTCGTAATTAAAGGAGAGTAACTATGATTTACAAAGTTTATTATCAAGAAACAGTCACTGAGATTCCAGTTCGCGAAAACACAAAAACAGTTTATGTAGAGGCGTCGTCTGAACAAGAAGTACGTCACTATTTAAAAGACCGTAATCATAATATCGAACTTGTTCAGCTATTAGAAGGCAACTACTTAGAGTATGAACAAAACAGCCCGAACTTCAAATTGGAGAACGCTTAACATTTATGAAATTCGTTAAGAATGATCAAGCGGCTGTTTTCGCACTCGGCGGACTGGGCGAAATCGGCAAAAACACATACGCAGTACAATTCCAAGATGAAATTATTTTAATTGACGCGGGAATTAAATTTCCTGAGGACGACTTACTTGGAATTGACTATGTCATTCCAGACTACACGTATCTAGTACGTAACGTTGACAAAATTAAAGGTTTATTCATTACGCACGGTCACGAAGACCATATTGGCGGTATCCCGTATTTACTGCGTCAAGTAAACGTACCAGTTTATGGCGGTAAACTTGCCCTTGGACTTCTTCGTAACAAGCTCGACGAACACGGCTTATTACGTACGACGAAATTAATCGAATTTAAAGAAGATGATGTTATCAAATTCCGTAAAACTTCGGTTAGCTTCTTCCGTACAACACACAGTATTCCAGATGCATACGGTATTGTTGTCAAAACACCACCTGGGAATATCGTGCATACAGGTGACTTTAAATTCGACTTTACACCAGTAGGTGAGCCAGCTAACTTATCGAAAATGGCTGAAATTGGTCGTGACGGCGTACTGTGCTTACTTTCTGATAGTACAAACGCTGAAAAGACTGAATTTACAATGTCTGAACGCACAGTAGGTAAAAGCATTGATGAGATTTTCCGTAAAGTAGATGGACGTATCATTTTTGCGACATTTGCCTCGAATATTCACCGCTTACAACAAGCGACAGATGCTGCCGTAAAATACGGACGTAAAGTTGCCGTTTTCGGTCGTTCGATGGACAATGCTATTACGATTGGACGTGAATTAGGCTATATTACTGCACCAAAGGAAACTTTCGTGGATGTACAAAGCTTAAACCGTTTACCAGCAAATGAAGTGATGATTTTATGTACAGGTTCTCAAGGTGAACCAATGGCTGCATTATCACGTATTGCGAATGGTACACACCGTCAAATTCAAATCCAGCCTGGTGATACAGTTGTATTCTCATCTTCTCCTGTACCAGGAAATACAATGAGCGTAAACAAAATTATCAACTTATTATTCCGTGCTGGTGCTGAAGTTATTCACGGCGCATTAAACAATATTCATACATCTGGTCACGGTTCTCAACAAGAGCAAAAATTAATGCTTCGTTTAATGAAGCCAAAATTCTTCATGCCAATTCATGGTGAATATCGTATGTTAAAAATTCATACTGAGTTAGCAGAAGCTTGTGATGTTCCATTAGAAAACACATTTGTTATGGAAAACGGTGATGTATTAGCATTAAGCGCTAAAGAAGCGCATGTTGCTGGCCGTATCCCTTCTGGTGATGTTTATATCGATGGTAATGGTATTGGTGATATTGGAAATATCGTACTGCGCGATCGTCGCATTCTTTCTGAAGAAGGTTTAGTGATTGTTGTCGTAAGTGTGGATATGGAAAATAACAAAATCGTTTCAGGTCCAGATATTATTTCTCGAGGATTCGTCTACATGCGTGAATCAGGCACAATGATTAATGAAGCGCAAAAAATGTTGAACCAACATTTAAACAGTACAATCCAAGAAAAAGATACGCAATGGAATGACTTGAAAAATGAGATTACAGACATCTTAGGACCATATTTATATGAAAAAACAAAACGTCGTCCTATGATTTTACCAATTATTATGGAAGTATAAAACTATATTTAAAAGAGCCGTTCCGTAAGCAAAACTTACAGAACAGCTCTTTTTTTATTTTAAATAGTTCGATTGTTTAACGTTGTATAACTTTTTTTACAAAGCGATTTATATCAACGTCCGCCCCTATGATTAATAAAACGTCTCCCAGCTGAATGCGTTCTGTCGCTGCTGGAGAAATCATTATTTCATCGCCTCTTGTAATACCAACAATATTAACACCATACTTTGCACGAATATCAAGTTCGATCAACGAATTTCCCGCAATATTTTCACTCGCTTTAATTTCCATGATGGAATGCTCTGCGGATAACTCTAAATAATCCAATACACTATTCGAAATCATGTTATTAGCGATTCGAATACCCATATCACGTTCAGGATGGACTACAAAATCCGCACCAATTTTGCGTAAAACCTTTTCATGATAGTCATTTTGGGCTTTTACTGTAATTTGTGGAACCCCTAGTTCTTTTAAAATAAGCGTCGTTAAAATGCTCGACTGAATATTTTCACCAATGGCCACAATAACATGTTCAAAATTCCATAAGCCTAAAGATTTGATAACCTCTTCTTCCGTCGTATCTGCTACGATAGCTTGTGTGGCAATTTTTGAATATTCATCTACACGCTCACTGTCGGTATCAATTGCCATTACATTAGCGCCCTGCTTCACTAATTCACGGACAATACTACCGCCAAAACGTCCTAATCCTATAACTACAAATTCTTTTTTCATCGTTTCTCCTCCGAACCTATTGCCAATATTTTAACGTAATTTCGTAATTCCTGCTATTAAATAAAACGTTCAACTTTTTGCTGTAATAATTTTTTCGACGGTAATCCTGATTGATAAAACCGTAGCTTCTTCTCTTTATCAAAAAGATAATAGGCTGGCACAAATCGATTTTCAAAAGCGTTTGTTAGACGTAATTGTTGATCTACATATACTGGAAATGGAATCGCAAGCTGTTTTAATTTCTTTTCAATTGCTTTTACATTTTTATCCTCTTCACTCCTCGGCATATGAACGGTAATAATTGTTAGTTTATCTTGAAATAATTGTTTCAGTTCTTTGAGCTTTATAATCGATGTCTCACATTGCTGACAGCTTATCGACCAAAAATAAATGATTGTTACATTCGAAAGTTCCTTTGTTAATGCCTTCTCATTAATGATTAGTTCATCTCCATCTAAGTTAGGCATTTGCGTTCGAATCCTCAATTTATCTCCTCCTCAAGCTAGCATATGATGCCTCTTATTTTCCGTGAAATGTCAAATGGTTCTATTTCTATAAAACTTTTATTTTTTAATACATAATTATACTTGAAAATTTGCATAAATTATGTATAATTATTATTGTTTTCGTAAACTTAAAGTTTTGTAAAAGTAAACTTCCATACTTAGAGTTTAACAAAAGTAAACTACTGGTGGAGCGTGATTATATGCAAATCGGCAATAAAATCAAGGCACTACGTATCAAAAAAGGTCTGACACAAGAAGAACTTGGCGAACGTACAGACTTAACAAAAGGCTATATTTCTCAACTTGAACGAGATTTAAACTCACCTTCGATTGAAACATTATTCAATCTATTAGAAGTTCTCGGGTGTTCACCGCGAGACTTTTTTGATGATGAACAGGAAAATGAAAAAATTGTTTATACAAAAGATGATCAAACAAGCTTTATTGACCACGAAAAAAAATATGAAATTGAATGGTTAATTCCTACATCCAATGAAAAAGAAATGGAACCCGTTTTCATTACCCTTCAAAAGGATGCAGAATTTAAAGAGTTTGCCCCATCATTAGCAGAAACATTTATTTATGTTATAAACGGAAGAATTCGCGTTGCTCTGGGCAATGAGGAATATATCGCAAGCGAAGGCCATGCTGTTTATTACGAAGCATCTTCGAATCATCAAATTTTTAATGCGCACAATGGTATTACTAAACTATTATTAGTCGCAACTCAATCTTATTTATAAGGCTTAGGAGGCTTTTGTATGGACAACACAATTATTCGCTTTGAAAATGTCACAAAATCATATGATGACGGTACGGTTGTATTAAAAAATATTAATTTTGAATTAGAACGCGGAAAGTTCTATACGCTACTAGGTCCATCTGGCTGTGGTAAAACGACTATTTTACGTATTATCGCAGGCTTTACAGAAGCTTCTACAGGCGATATTCATTTCAATGGGAAACGAATTAACGACGTACCTGCCAATGAACGTCAAGTTAACACAGTATTCCAAGATTATGCCTTATTCCCTCACTTAAATGTATTTGAAAACGTAGCATTTGGTTTACGTATTAAAAAAGTAAAAGAGGCAGAAGTACAACAACGTGTACAAGAAGCATTAAAATTCGTTAACTTAGCAGGTTATGCTAGCCGTGAAATTTCTGAAATGTCTGGTGGTCAACGCCAACGTGTTGCCATAGCACGTGCCATTGTTAATGATCCTGAAGTAATTTTACTAGATGAGCCATTATCTGCTTTAGACTTAAAATTGCGTACAGAAATGCAATATGAGTTACGTGAATTACAACAACGTCTTGGAAAAACATTCGTATTCGTTACGCATGACCAAGAAGAAGCACTCGCAATGAGTGATGAAATTTTCGTTCTATCTAATGGTGAGATTAAGCAATCAGGTACACCTGTTGATATTTACGATGAGCCAATTAACCGCTTTGTTGCAGACTTTATCGGTGAATCTAATATCGTAGATGGTATTATGATTGAAGACTATAAAGTGAAATTTGCTGGCAAAGAATTCGAGTGTGTCGATGGTGGTATGAAACCAAATGAAAAAATCGATATCGTCATCCGTCCAGAAGACTTAGAGATTACTACACCTGATAAAGGGAAATTAATCGTAACAGTTGATACGCAATTATTCCGCGGCGTTCACTATGAATTATCAACATACGATAAAGACGGTAACGAATGGTTAGTGCACTCACTGAAAAAGGCTGACGTTGGTGAAGAAATTGGGCTAGATTTTGATCCTGAAGCAATTCATGTCATGCGCTTAAATGAAACAGAAGAGGACTTCGACAAACGTTTAGAAGCATACGGTGACGAAGACGATGAATAAAAAAGTACAAAAAGGACCGTTAATTCCTTATTTATTCTGGATACTATTATTCGTAATTGCGCCAATCGCTTTAATCATTTACTATTCAGTACTTGATTTAAACGGCGATTTCACACTAGCCAACTATGCGAAATTCTTTACGCCCGTTTATTTAAAAATGACGTTAAGTAGTTTCTGGTATGCGTTTTTAATTACGCTCTTTACATTATTATTCGCCTACCCTACTGCTTATCTTTTAACAAAAACAAAGAACAAACAACTTTGGTTAATGTTAATCATTATCCCATCTTGGATTAACTTATTATTAAAAACGTATGCTTTCATTGGAATTTTCGGATTAAGTGGTCCCATTAATGCAATGATTGAAGTATTCGGATTTGATCCTAAGCAAATTTTATTTACTGATTTTAGTTTCGTATTCGTATCGGTCTACATCTTCATTCCGTTTATGATTATTCCTATTTTTAACTCATTAGATAAAATGAATCCATCACTTGTTTTCGCTGCTCGAGACTTAGGTGCTTCGAGTTGGACAACTTTCCGCCGAGTTATTTTTCCTTTAACTATTAACGGTGTAAAATCAGGGATTCAAGTTACATTTATTCCGGCATTATCATTATTCATGATTACGCGTTTAATCGCTGGTAACCAGGTGATTACGTTAGGTACTGCCATTGAGCAACAATTCCTTGTCTCTCAAAACTGGGGTATGGGTTCAACGATTGCGGTATTCTTAATTTTATTCATGATTTTAACAATGCTTGTAACAAAGCAAAAATCTAAAGGAGGCCGCGCATAATGAAAAAATTATCAGCTGCTTCTAAAACCTATTTAGTTTTAATATTCGTCATTCTTTATGCGCCCATCTTCTATTTAATTTTTTACTCATTTAATAGTGGTGGCAATATGAGTAACTTTGAATCTTTTACTTTAGAACATTACAAAGCAGTATTTGCAGATTCACGACTCCTTGTAATTTTAATTAATACGGTCATTGTTGCCCTTTTATCAGGTTTAATTGCAACGATTGTCGGAACGCTTGGGGCAATCGGGATTGTATCCATTAAAGATAAAAAAATGCGCAACACCCTTCTTTCGTTAAACAACGTACTAATCGTGTCACCAGACGTTGTCATTGGAGCAAGTTTCTTAATTTTATTTACAATGGTTGGGGTAAAATTAGGCTTTGCTTCGGTACTTGTATCGCATGTGGCGTTTAGTATACCGATCGTTGTATTAATGGTATTACCAAAGTTATTAGAAATGAACACGTCTTTACTTGATGCAGCACGCGATTTAGGTGCTACAAAGCGTGATGTGTTAACGCGCGTCATTTTACCATATATTGCACCAGGAATTTTTGCTGGGTTCTTCATGGCATTAACGTATTCATTAGATGATTTCGCCGTAACATTCTTCGTAACGGGGAATGGCTTTAGTACATTATCAGTTGAAATTTACTCAATGGCACGCGCCGGTATTTCATTAACGGTAAATGCAATTTCTGGTTTAGTATTTGCGGTGACATTATTAGTTGTAATCGGGTACTACTTCATTAGTAAACGTACAAAATCTAATACTGCGGGGGGACAACGATGAGAGATTTAGTTCAAGCTACCGTGGTGATTATCATTGTCTGTGCCTTATTGTTTATCACAGCAGATCAAATGCAATCGAAAGGTAGTGCAGGTAGTAAAGATACATTAACGATTTTTAACTGGGGCGAATATATCGATCCGGAACTAATCGATAAATTTGAAGAAGAAACAGGTATTAAAGTAACCTACGAAACATTCGATTCAAACGAAGCAATGATGACAAAAATTGAGCAAGGTGGTTCGGCATATGATATCGCCGTGCCTTCAGAATATACAATTGAATCGATGAAGGAAAAAGATTTACTTATTCCAATCGATCATAAGTTAGTACCGAACTTAGTAAATATTAATGAAGACTTTTTAGATTTATCATTCGATAAAGGCAATGAATATTCTATCCCTTATTTTTGGGGTACGGTTGGGATTGTTTATAATCCAAACTTAATTGATGACCATTTAACATTCGAGTCGTGGGATGATTTATGGGACCCTTCATTAAAAGGGAAAGTATTTTTAGTAGACAGTTCTCGTGAAGTGATTGGGATGGGCTTAAACTCAATTGGTCAGTCATTAAACGTGAAAGATGATGCACTTTTAAGTGAAGCGACGGATAAACTAATTTCATTAACACCAAACGTAAAAGCCGTTATCGGTGATGAAATTACACCACTTATGGTCAACAACGAAGCTGCTGTTGCATTAACTTGGTCTGGTCAAGCAGCCGATATGCTATGGGAAAATGAAGAACTAGATTTTGCTACACCTTATGAAGGTTCAAATATTTTCTTTGATAACATGGTCATTCCGAAAACATCTAAAAATGTAGCAGGTGCACATAAGTTCATTAACTTTATGTTAGATCCTGAAAACGCAGCACAAAATGCAGATTACGTTGGCTATTCATCACCAAACGAAGCAGCATGGGCATTATTAGATGAAGAAGTAGTCAATGATGAACGCTTCTACCCAACGCATGAACAACGCGAAAAGTTAGAAGTATACGAAAACCTTGGTCTTGAATGGCTTGGCAAATATAACGAACACTTCCTAGAATTTAAAATGAGCTTACATTAAGCATAAAAATCGATTGTACCCTTTCACCAGGATGCAATCGATTTTTTATTTTAATCAACTTTTTTGTAATATGATAGTCGTTAAATATTACTTTATAACATGGTATCCTCTTTAATTTTCTCTAAAAATCACAAATAAACTAAAAAATGAATGATTTATCTAATGAACACCCTTATAATATGGTTATTGAAAATATTCATTTCGAATTACGAAGAAGTATGTTGAAAGGTTGGCGAATATGGGACAAAAATCAAACAAGCTCGCACTTTATTTATTAATGTTTAATATGTTTATTACAATGGGTGGTATCGGCATTATCGTTCCCGTTATGCCCGCTTATTTACAAGTTTTTGGCGTAGGCGGACAAGTGCTCGGATTTTTAATTGCAGGCTTTGCACTCGCACAGTTTTTACTGTCCCCTGTCGCAGGTGACTTATCTGATCGTCATGGTCGTAAACACTTTATCGTTGGTGGACTTATTCTTTATGGTTGTGCACAGATTCTATTTGGACTGGCACCGGAAGTTTGGGTTTTATTTTTAGCACGTTTCTTAAGTGGTGTAGGTGCCGCCTTTATTATGCCGCCGATTATGGCATTTGTTGCAGATATTACAACCTACGAAGAGCGTGGAAAGGGTATGGGTATGATTGGAGCTGCAATGTCTCTAGGCTTTATGATAGGACCTGGTATTGGTGGGTTTTTAGCAAATATTAATTTGACATTCCCCTTTTATTTAGCTGGTGTTATCGCATTAATTGCTTCGCTTCTTTCTGCTATCTATTTACCGAATGTGAAAAATAGCAACCCGAGCTCAGTGCCTCGTGAAAATTTAATAAAACAGTTAACACGCTCGGTTAAATCTTCTTATTTCGTTTTTCTAATTGTCGTATTTACATTTAGCTTCGGAATTGCGAACTTCCAAGCAACATTGTCTTTATATTTAAATCATAAATTCGATTACACGCCGACTGATATCGCGATTATTTTAACTGTCGGAGGCTTTGCTGGTGTTGTACTTCAAATGTTCGTCATCAATAAATTATTCAAACGCTTCGGCGAAATGAAAGTGATTTTAGTTAACTTATTGGTCGCAGCTGGTATGATGCTCTGTGTCATTTACATTAGTGGCTTCTTCGTTATTTTAGTAGTGGCGACATTATTCTCTATTGCAACGACGTTTATCCGACCAGCCGTTAATACACTCATTTCTAAATTAGCTGGTACGGAACAAGGGTATGCTGCCGGTATGAATAATGCCTACATGAGTTTAGGGAATATGTTTGGGCCTGCACTTGCTGGCATTTTATTCGATTGGAATCCGGATTCTCCTTACATTTTAGGAACGGTTGTATTAGTAGGCTGCTTTATTTTAGCCTATACTTGGACATCAAAGCGGGCACTTCACTTAATGAAAGCCTCATAAAAATGACTGCCCCAAAAGTAGAAAGACACCATTTTGCAAGTTTGCAAAATGGTGTCTTTCGGTGTAACCAGCAATTGATTTCCATTCTAGTTATGCTTCTTGGTGGCACGACCCAATCTGTTATTTCGTTTCTCTTAATTTTCTCACTGCCATGAATAAGCTGACAATCCCAACTAACACATAAGCAATACAATAAAGTACAATCGATGAAAGTTCGACTTGTGTAATTTCTTTAATACCAATTGCAATTTCAGGTGAAATAACGCTTAATGGAACGGCAAATGGATTTAAGCTAATCCAAATATACGAAATATAGGCCGACTGATCTACTCCATTATTCACCATACCTACTGCAAAAAAGATTGCAGTAAATACTGTTAAAAAAATGGTCACTCCATACGTTGAAATCATCGAAACGATTGTTTTTTTCGTCACGGTTGAAATCAAAATGCCGACACTTCCTATCGCAAATACGGTTAATAAAAAGATTAAAAACACGGAACCTAACATCTTTGGTGATACGCCACCGAATAAAAACAACACACTATACATTGGTAACGTTGCAATTAACATCACTACTAAAAACGCGAGTGATGCCGTTAGTTTCCCTAAGATGATTTGTGTCGATGTTTGAGTCGTCGTTAATAACATATTAAGCGTCTGTTTTTCACGTTCAGTACTAATCGAGCCCGCCGTAAGTGCAGGTGCCATAAATAGTAATAGCCCCATTTGCAACATCGTTAAGCAGCAAAATAAAATAAAGCTCGCTTCAGGTCGAATATATCCATAGCCCATAATACCCGTCACGATTATAAAGTATGCCACTATAAAAATCGTTAACGCGATTAAATAAAATGATAAACTCGAGAAACTTTTCGCATTACGGAATCGCAACTTTAGTTCTTTTAGTAATACAGGATTAAAAGGTTTATTGTTCATGTTGCATGACCTCCTCTGTAATTACCATGAAAACATCTTCTAAATTTTTCTTTTGCACTTCAAACGATGTAATTTGAATAGTTGCTTCAACGGCCGCTTTTAATAAATTTGCTTGGTCAACATCTCCTCCGTTAAACGCAAAGGTCAAAGTTTGATTTAGTTTTTGAAGTGACACATTGTTCACATTCGGTTGTGCTAAGAAAAACTGTTCAGCAAGCTGTAAGTCACTAACAGCTTGTAACGTGATCCATTTCTCACCTTGCAATTGTGCTTGGATTTCTGAAATATTGCCACTTGCGATTAATTTTCCTTCATGCAAGACGCCTATTTCATCGCAAACTTCCGCGAGCTCAGGTAATATATGTGAGCTAATACAAATCGTTTTCCCTAGTTTCTTTAAATTCTTCAAAATATCTCGCATTTCAACGCGCGCTCTTGGATCTAAACCTGAAGCGGGTTCATCTAAGATTAATACGTCTGGATCATGCATTAATGCTCTTGCTAAACAAAGGCGTTGTTTCATTCCGCGCGATAAATCGTCCACATATTCCTGTCGTTTTTCAGATAATCTCACAAGTGCTAACAGCTGTGTGATTTTTTCTTTACGGACATTCGCAGGCAATGCATAAGCCGCCCCGTAAAAGTCTAAATACTCCTCTACTTTTAGCTGATCATATACACCAAAGAAATCAGGCATATAGCCAATAAGTGCTCGCACATCATGCGCATTCGTTAAGACACTTTTTCCATTAACAAGTACATCCCCAGAAGTTGGTGGAATCAGTGTGGCTAAAATAGAAAACGCTGTTGATTTCCCCGCACCATTTGCCCCGACAAAGCCATAAATTGTCCCTTTTTCAATCGTTAAGGTTAAATCTTTTAACGCTTGAATCGTATTGTAGCTTTTCTTTACATGCTGAAATTCAATCATGATTCTTGCGCTCCTTTCAGCTGCATTATTGGAGAAGTAAATGTACGATCATAAATATCCGCTAAAACCGTCCATTTAAAGTGAATTTTCCCTTGCTTCATATAATTCATCACATCATCTGTCGAAAACTGCTGTGTAAATGGCTCATATTCATTCGTTGAGACATTTAAGATTTGTGCCTTCATAATGGATTCATCAACCTCATATTGAAGTTTGGACCAGTTCATTGGCTCCTTCATTAATTGCCGTGGTAAACGATACGTTACCTCATATTCACCTGGATCAAAATGCCAATCTTTTAAACTCGTTACGGTTTGCTCTCTCATCTCACCATACATTTCGGAATTCAGTGAAATGAGGAAAGCTTGTTCTGTTAAAGTCAGCTCATCCGTAAACTCGGACGCTGCTGTAAATGGTTGAACGAGTAAAGTAGTTGACTCTTTTAAGGCCTTTTTCGTAAATTCCGCACCATACTTAATATCTTTTGCATTCGCGATAATTGCTGGTAATTGCTCTCTTACTAGCACATTTTGAGCAAGTTCTAAGAGGCTATTTTTTCGTTCTTTAGCAATCGTTTTCGGTGTTGGTGTCGTGTACACCGGGTTATTAGCGCGTGCAGGTGGTAATAGAACCGCAAGTTTCATCGTTTTATTAACCGTTATCTTTTCACCGCGCTTTATATCACCAATCGTTAATAACTCCGTTCCTGTCCAAATTTGTACATTCGTTACATCGACATCAAAGTTATTTGTGATGGTACCGACTAATTCCCCATTTTTATTCGTTAAATCCACATTAAATTGACCAACATCGATTGAACCTTCCCCAATAATCGTCTCAACATCCCAGTACGGTACATTTTTTAATAGTAACTGCTTTTTATCCTCTTCATTTTTCAAATAGCTCCATCGACCATCTTGGAAATCATGTAAATTTGAAAAATCTTTGCCGTAAACCGTTACTTCGAATTCTTTATCAACTTCAAATTGATAATCTCCGCTACGATTTGAAAGTAAGGACTGAACAAAGTATTGCTTCGATTGCTCCCCTACTTTTATGACCGCCGTTTGTTGAATTTGCGGCTGTGCAATACGATCACGCGCTCCGATTAAAAATAACCCTAGCGAAAAGATTACGGCTATCGCCGGAATAATCCACCATGCATATTCTCGTTTATCCTTTTTCTTTAAAACGAAGTAAAGTATAGGTCCAATCACTAAAATATAAACGATAAGCACGGCTAATATTTTCCACATTGAAAATTCAAAAGCAGGAAAGAGTTCATTTACTGGTGCGACCGTATTAGACATTTCAATTTCTGCTGAATTCAAATACATAGGCATTTGAAGATCCATCATTTGTGCTAGTAAATTACTATAACCATCTGACGTTAATAGTACGGGATCTGTTAAAGAAAATGCTGTCTGTATGAGTGAACCCATTCCTACTTGACGCTTTGCAGCAAGTATTTGACCATCTACTTCAAACAGCTCCGAATTTTCGATGGCTTCCTTTTTCACAATTGGTAAAGCAGCCTGAAATATTCCTTCACGCGTAAACTGTTCTAAACTTTGTGTTGAAACCGTTGTCTTTATAGCTCCTTCACCTGCTTGCAAGGCAGCAAACTCTTTCAGTGGTGTAAAAGTTACATCCTGATCAACAATTAATTGGCCTCCATTTTTCATCCAATCGACAAAAATTTGAAGCTGCTCCTCATCATAAAGTTTAAGTGGCTCTGCTAAAATTAGCGTATTAATAAAAGCTAATTGACGTACATCGGTAATTGTCTGTACTGTATTCATAGGGTAATATTGTACTTCTAGATTAGTATTCCCTTTAATCACACGTAACTTTTGTAGCGCTTTCGATACATCTTCTAGTCCAAAAATACCGACTACATGTGCATCATAGGAATAAAGCTTAGGTTCAGACTTCTTGAGTTGAAAATTTTTATATTTCTCCCCTTTTTCTAAACTTCCATCATATAAATACACAAATGATTTAGATGGTTGGTTATATAATTGATAGGGATAACTATTAATTACAAAAGATTGCGAATATTTTTCGTATGGTGCGAGTTTTACTGGAAAGACTCTACCTGTTTGTAATAAATAATTGCTAGGATACGTTGTCAGTAGCTCTCCTTCAAATGGTTGCTCGTCATTTTCAATCGTAATTGTTACCCCAAGTGGTGTATCTTGCTTCCCTTGTCCATTTAAACCATATTCAACGTTAATCATCATTTCTGCAGATGCTGTTATTACAGGCATCAAAATTAAGAAAACAGCCACAAATGCGATGATCTTTTTCATAATTAAACCCACCTTCCCTTCATTTATTGTACGAATTCAACCATATAAAGTTTCTAATTCCATTATTAGTAAACGTTTCATTTCTTTTTTCTTTTAAAGTTTATACTAGTCATCTCTTAAACATGTGTTAAAAACCAAGTTTATAAAAAATACCCATTCAACCTCTACAGTTAAATGGGTACATAGCAGTCTTATAATTTTCGAATAAATTGTTCCACAAAATTTACATTGAAAGCTAACAAGGCTTCATCTGGATTTATTTTCGCATGATGCAAGCCGTACTCACAGTTGGCGCCTGACCAAAACATCGCACCTGGAATGTCCTTAATAAAGTAACCGAAGTCTTCTCCTGTCATTGCTGCTGGACATTCATACGAACTCGCACCTTCAAAGCTATCTGCAAACTCAAGTAGCTGTCTTGCACAGGTTTCATCATTGTTCACTTCATAATACATCGAACCATAATCAATCGTAACAGTACATTCAAAGGCCGCTTCAATCCCCGTGCAAATCAATTCAATACGTCGTTTTACTTCAGCCATTGCCTCTGCACTTAACGTTCGAATTGTCCCTTCAAGTCGAGCATTTTCCGCAATGACATTTTGTACTGTTCCCGAAGTCATTTTACCAATTGTAATAACAGCACTATCTAATGGATTAACATTTCGACTAATAATCGTTTGTAACTGCATGATTAAATTCGCCGCCGCTACTGTCATATCCCTTGTTTTATGAGGGAATGCCGCATGACCACCCACACCTCTTAAATTGATAAATAATTCTGATGTATTGGCAAAAAGTAAGCCAGGCTTCGTAGCAACAGTTCCGACTGGGTATTCAGGTGCAATATGTAATGCATAAATCTCATCTGCTACTAAATGGGGTTGCTCTTGTATGAGCCAATTAAGCATTGGCTCAGCACCCCCAGGACCTTCTTCAGCTGGTTGGAAATAGACGACCACATTTTGGGTTGGCTGCTTATGTGCAAATGCTTCTACAAGCCCTAGCGCAATCGTCATATGACAATCATGTCCACAGGCGTGCATAAAACCTTCATGTTGAGAAGAAAAGTTAAGGGCCGTCTCTTCCTTTACTGGCAGTCCATCAATATCTGTACGCCAACCAATACATTTCGTTGGATTTGTACCTTGAATAAATACGACGACACCTGTTTTCCACGTTGTCACTTGTAAATGTTGCTGTGGTAGTTGCTTTAAGAATGCTAATATAAATCGCTGTGTTTTATATTCTTGAAAGCCGATTTCTGGAATTTGATGTAATGCTCTTCGAATTTGAATAAGCTCATTCATGATGCTCTGCACCCTCTTATAAATTTCGTAATGAATCGATAATTTCTGTTTTTGATTTCGTTTTTTCATCAAGCTTTTTAATTTCTCGAGCTGGGACACCTGCTACAACGGTATATGGCTCCACGTCTTTAATCACGATAGCACCTGCTGCAACTACGGCACCTTTCCCAATACGAACGCCTTCTAATACTACGGCATTCGCACCAATTACGACATCATCTTCCACAACAACTGGCAATGCACTTGGTGGTTCTACAACACCTGCTAAAACCGTCCCCGCTCCAATATGGCAGTTTTCACCAACCGTTGCACGTCCCCCAAGTACACAGCCCATATCAATCATCGTTTTCGCACCAATTTCAGCACCAATATTAATAATGGCACCCATCATAATGACCGCATTATCTCCAATCGTTACTTGGTCACGAATAATCGCACCTGGCTCGATACGTGCGTTCACAAATTTCGTATCTAATAGCGGTACACCTGAGTTACGACGGTCGCTCTCTACCACATAGTCTTCTATTTTTTCAGCATGCTCCTTTAAAGCCACTTCCACTTGCGCCCATTCTCCAAATACAACAGCACTACTTCCTTCACCAAATACTTTTGAATCTGAACCATATGATAAATCCGCTACACCTGATCCTTTAACATAAACTTTTACAGGTGTTACTTTTTTAGATTGTGAAATAAAATCAATAATTTGTTGTGCATTTAATTTTTCCATTTAGACACCTCTTCGCATGTAAGTTTTCTTAACACGAACAATTGTACTAAATTTTCAGATAAATTTACACCATTATTTAAAAATATTGTTATTATTCACCTTTGTATAATCGTATAGGCAACGTGCATGATCTTGTACGACATTAACAAAAGCTTCTACTTGGCGTAATTCAAAAGTCGATTCATAACCTATTAACCACGTATCGCGTGTTAGTCCATGATCACTTTCAGTATTTGTTAGTGGAATTTTATGGACATTTTCTTCTCCATTCAATGTAATGGAAGGTAAAATGGCATAACCAATCCCGTTAACAGCCATCTGTTTACACGTTTCAATTTGATCAACAAGAATTTGGTGCTTCGGATTGTAATTGAAATGACGTTGCCACCATTGCTGAATTTCTTGATAGTAATTTGAATCACTTTTAAATTGAATAAAGGGGCGGTCGGATGTCAATATGTCTTCCATATCTTGAATTTCTTTGTCGACTAAATACATCATGTCTCGGAATAAATGTATTTTTTTCCCCTTCCAATCTGCTTGACCACGCACAATCCCAATATGCGCCTCTCCCTCATAAAGTGCTTTGACAATTTCCGAACTCCATCCCGTCATCAATGAAATTTTTGTATCAGGATATTTTGTAACGAAATCCTTCAATACTTTCGGTAACCAGTTTTGCCCGACAATTGATGCACAAGCAATTTTTAGTGTGCCGTGTACTTTTGAATTCAACGCTTGAATCGTTTCGAATATTTCTTCACGCTTCATAATCATCTCATTAGAGTACTGGATGACTAATTCTCCAGCAGGCGTTGCAGTTAGACCTTTTTGCGATCGTATAAAAAGTTGTGCTCCCCATTCCTTCTCGATTGATTGCAGACGCTGCGATAAAGCTGGCTGCGTTAAAAATAAACGTTCCGCTGCTTTACGCATATTTTTTTCTTCTGCTAATATTTTTATAATTTCAGCTTCCGATGCTGTCATGATGTAACCTCCTCATTCAAACTGCG
>JAZUES010000188.1:0-3157 GCA_045640265.1 Solibacillus sp. | reverse complement strand
GCTAAAAGTAGTGTCATTATGACACTGCTAGTAGTATTGGAAACTGTACGCAATTTTAAACATTTCGCCCAAAATAAAAAGAGTAGCTGTTATGCAAGTAATTTCTTACATAACGGCTACTCTTTAAACTCTTTATACAGTTGTTTCGGCTAATTCCTCAGCAAAAATAGATAAGATAAATTATCCTTTTAAAGACTTAATCATAAAATCCCCCCTAAATGTTATGTTAGTTGAAGAAAAAAATTGCCCAAAGCATTAACTTCCTTCTCTTGTCGTGGATGTAACACTTGTGGATGTCCTTAAAAATTCACCTTTTCGGATAAAAATTATTGAATTATAGTATTTTATAAAACACATTTTTCCTTTCGAGAAAGGTTCTGGAATTCACGGAAAGCAAAATGTTTACAGCCAATACAATCTTTATGATTAATGATTTCAACGATCCCTTCTTCACGATTAATTGATTAAAACAGAAACATCATGTTCAAATTAGTATGATTATACATATTTTACCATGTTTATAAGAAAAAAAAGCTATTCGCATTCTTAGTGAATACAAATAGCCTTTTATCTATACATGAAATTATTTGGTAATAATGGCCTCAATTAGTTTTGGTGCTTCTACTTTTTCTTTTGACATGTGAATATGAGTGTAAATTTTCGCTAAAACTTCATCTACATTTTCAGTATTCGCATGAATTGTCATAAGTGATTCACCTTCAGCAACTTGGTCACCCACTTTTTTGTGAAGAACAAGTCCAACAGCTAAATCGATTTCAGATTCCTTTGTTGCACGTCCAGCACCTAATAACATTGCTGCTGTACCAATATCATCTGCTTCAATTTTTGCGATGTAGCCTTCTTCTTTTGCAGGAACATCAAATTGGTATTTTGCTTGAGGTAAACGAGATGGCTCGTCTACTACTGAAGCATCTCCACCTTGTGCTGTGATGAATTTTTTTAATACTTCTAAAGCCGCGCCATTTGCCACAACTTCTTCTAGCATTGTACGTGCCTCTTCGATTGTTTTGGCTTTACCACCTAAAACAACCATTTGTGAGCCTAATGTGTAGCATAGTTCATTTAAATCAGCAGGACCATGACCTTTTAATGTATCGATTGCTTCTTGTACTTCTAAAGCATTACCTATAGCAAAACCTAGTGGCTGGCTCATATCTGAAATAATTGCCATTGTTTTACGACCAACATTATTGCCGATTTTCACCATTGCTTCAGCTAAAAGAATAGAATCTTCTACTGTTTTCATGAAGGCGCCGTCACCCGTTTTAACGTCTAAAACGATTGCATCTGCACCCGCAGCAATTTTTTTCGACATGATTGAACTTGCGATTAATGGAATGCTTGAAACCGTACCCGTTACATCGCGTAATGCATATAACTTTTTATCTGCAGGTGTTAAGTTACCAGATTGACCAATAACCGCCATACCGATTTCATTTACTTGGTTTGAAAATTGTTCGCTTGTTAGCTCCACGTGGAAACCTTCGATTGATTCTAATTTATCAATTGTTCCGCCTGTATGACCTAAGCCACGACCACTCATTTTTGCAACGGGTACACCTACTGCCGCTACCATTGCCGCAAGTGGTAATGTTGTAGTATCACCTACACCACCAGTTGAGTGTTTGTCTACTTTGACTCCTGCAATTGCAGATAGATCAATTTGGTCACCAGATTCGACCATAGACATCGTTAAATCCGCACGTTCGCGGTCTGTCATGTCTTGGAAGTAAATCGCCATACATAAGGCACTTGCTTGATAATCGGGAATAGACCCCTCTGTATAACCATTCACGAAAAAGCGAATTTCTTCTGTTGTTAATTCTTCGCCGTTACGCTTTTTTTCAATAATATCTACCATTCTCATTTAAAGTATCCCCCTTATTTCAAATTATTTAGGAAGCTCGTACCAAACTGCGGTGCTTCAATCTTAAAGTTTTCTGCAACTGTAGCTGCAATGTCCGCAAATGTTTCACGTAATGGTAACTGTGCGCCTGTTTTAAAACGAGGTGAGTATACGATTAATGGAACATATTCACGTGTATGGTCTGTACCAGGGAATGTTGGGTCATTACCGTGATCAGCTGTAATTAGTAATAAATCTTCTTCTGTTAACGCTTCCAAAACTTCTGGTAAGCGACGGTCAAATTCTTCTAACGCTTCTCCGTAACCAATTGGATCACGACGGTGACCAAAGTTTGCATCAAAATCAACTAAATTCAGGAAGCTTAAGCCGTGGAAATCGCGACGAACGATATCCGCCATTTTATCCATGCCATCAGTGTTGTTTTTTGTACGGATTGCTTCTGTTACACCGTCACCATTGAAGATGTCTGAAATTTTTCCGATTGCAATGACATCTAAACCAGCATCTTTCATTTCAGCCATTGTTGTACGGCCAAATGGAGTTAATGCATAGTCATGACGATTTGAAGTACGTTTAAAGTTTCCTGGTTCTCCAACGAATGGACGTGCAATAACACGACCAACTAAAAATTCTGGGTCTAATGTTAATTCACGAGCAATTTCACAAATTTTATATAATTCTTCTAATGGAATAACTTCTTCGTGAGCAGCAATTTGTAATACTGGGTCTGCCGATGTATAAACGATAATAGCGCCCGTTTCCATATGTTCTTTACCGTAATCCTCAATAACTTCTGTTCCACTGTATGGCAAATTACATAATACTTTACGGCCAGTTGCTTCTTCTAATTTAGAAATTAGTTCTTGCGGGAAGCCTTCTGGATAAACTTTAAATGGTTTATCAATGTTTAAACCCATAATTTCCCAGTGCCCTGTCATTGTATCTTTCCCTACAGAAGCTTCTTGCATCATACCGTAAAATGCTTTTGGTTGTTCAGCTACTTCGATTCCTTGTAGTTTACGAATATTAGATAAGCCTAAGCCTTCCATAGTAGGCATTGTTAAGCCATTCATTTTTTCAGCAATATGACCTAATGTATGAGAACCTTCATCACCAAATTTGGCTGCATCAGGTGCTTCTCCTATTCCAACAGAATCCATTACGATCACATGAATTTTTTTAAACGGTTGCATTTTGTTCCACTCCTTTTTCTTCGTTTCTATTTTACATAAAAAATACCAACAAATAAAGGTCAGACATCTGATTTCA
>JAZUES010000187.1:0-2826 GCA_045640265.1 Solibacillus sp. | reverse complement strand
AAACGTTATTACGATGAGCAATAAAAAATTGTTTGGGAGTATTGGAATTCTACTTATACTCCTGGCAATTTTTTTCATTCGTTTACCTATTTTGAGGTTTGAATTTTCCGATAAAGTTTTATTTGCCACAACTAAACAATTCGATTTGGGGTGGATTCATTCCGTTGAAAAGGAAGAATGGATAGAACATTATGAAATTGATCAGGATCAGCTACTTTTGGTCAGCACAAAGTGTAAAACTTTTGGCGCAGGGGTTCCATCTTATTCAGAAGATGTGGAGCTGATTGACGGTTATGTAAACATGAAAATCGATCATCCGTACAAAGAATTAAATCTCACTATTTCAGAAAATGTGGATAGTACGATTTATTTTGATGACAAGATAATTAAAATCTATGACTATGGTGAGACGTATGACACAGTCTTAATTTCTGTTAAGAAAATCTTCATATGGCAGTACTTAGGAGGGGAATTTTTATGAGTAAAGATAGTACGAAACAGCCGATCGTAGAAGAAATCTCAAATGAAGAAATCCAAAAAGTACTTGAAAAATACGATAGCGATGCGAAAGTAAGGAAGTTTAATAATAAAAGCATCGTATTTATAATAAGCTTTATGGGTGTTATGTTTTCTTTGCTACATATATATGCAACATTTAACCCAATCCCAACATTAATTATGCGTAGTATTCATTTAATGTTTGCATTAGGATTAGTATTTTTAATTTACCCGACATTTAAAAATCAAGATCGTACGAAGATTCCTTTTTATGATTGGATATTCTTTGCACTAAGCTTATCGTCATTTATTTACCTGTACGTTGAGTACGATAATATTATGACGACGCGTGGCGGTATCCCGAATACAATGGATATTGTGATGGCAATTTTAACTGTTTTACTTGTACTCGAAGGTGCTAGACGAGTTACAGGTTTAATTTTGCCAATTTTAGCACTCGTATTTTTAGCATATCCGTTCTTTAGTCATGCTGAGTTTTTACCTCGTATTATGATGACCCGTGCATTCGACTTAGGGGATATTTTTGGTCAAATTTATACGAAAACTGAGGGGTTATTCTCTACAGCGATTGGTGCTTCTGTTCAATATATTTTCTTATTCATTTTATTCGGTGCGTTCCTTGGAAAATCAGGGATGGGACAGTTTTTCAATGATTTATCACTAGCACTTGCCGGACATCGACAAGGCGGTCCAGCGAAGGTAGCGGTTATTTCAAGCGCATTCATGGGAAGTATTAACGGTTCTGCCGTAGCAAATGTAGTAGGTACGGGGGCATTTACAATTCCGTTAATGAAAAAGATTGGTTATGAGAAAAACTTTGCCGGTGCAGTTGAGGCAAGCTCATCAATTGGTGGACAGATTTTACCCCCAGTAATGGGTGCAAGTGCGTTTATCATGGCTGAAACGACAGGTATATCGTACGGTACAATTGCATTAGCAGCAGCAATTCCAGCATTACTTTTCTTTTTAGGCTCTCTAGCACAGGTTCACTTTAGAGCAGGCCGTTCAAACTTAAAGGGTATTCCAAAGCCAGATCTTCCACGTATTAAAGAAGTACTAAAAGAGGGCGGACATTTAATGATTCCGCTAGTTGCTTTAGTATGGATGCTTGGTTCAGGTGTTCCTGTAGCGAATACGGCATTTTATACAATTTTAATAACGATTGCGGTGTCGTGGTTAAGAAAAAGTACACGAATGGGCTTAAAGGATATTATTATTGCACTTGAAGAGGGTACAAGACAATCTCTTTCAACAATTGTAGCATGTGGTGTTGTTGGGATTATCATTGCAGTCGTGAACTTAACAAGCTTTGGTTCTACATTAACAGCAGCGATTACTCAAGTAGGTGCGGGTTCATTATTCTTAACACTATTCTTAACAATGATTGCATCTATTATATTAGGGATGGGCTTACCTTCTATTCCAGCGTATATTATTACAGCAACAATGGCAGCTCCAGCATTAGCAGAATTTGGACTACCAATTTTAGTTGCGCATTTATTTGTATTCTACTATGGTATTTTTGCAAACATTACACCACCAGTAGCATTAGCTTCATTTGCAGCAGCTGGTTTATCAGGGGGAAATGCAATGCGAACAAGCTTTATCTCTGTACGTTTAGCAATTGCAGGCTTTATGGTACCGTTCCTATTTGTTTACCAACCAGCATTATTAATGATTGATACAACAAATATTGCAACAAATGCAGTAGATTTCCCAATGGCTTCGATTGGCACAATTATACTCGTAACCATGATTGCAGTCGTAGGTATATTAGGTCTAAGCTCGGCAATTGAAGGATACTTCTCAACGACCTTAAATGTAGTAGAGCGTACCATTTTAGGTGCAGCGTCTTTAGGCATGATTATTCCAGAGACATATTCAACGGTTATAGGGACAGTTATTGTAACGGTAATAATTAGTATTAATCACCTAAAATATAAGAAAGCACCAAATGCAGCCATAGCAGGATAATAAAATAAAAGGATGTTTTCACGGTCTTTATGTTCATGAAAACATCCTTTTTAAATGTAATCTTTAAAAACACAAGCACGATTGATTAATTTCAATTTCCCTACATTTTTTTACTTTGCTGAAGAAGTTTGGATTCGCCTGTACGTTCCCATTCTTCTACTGTTTCATATGCTTTTTCAGGAGAATATCCTAACCCAACAAGAACACCCATTAGAATAAATTCTTGAAGGATGTGTGTCATATTAATTCCTCTTTTAATATCCTCTAAACCTTCTTTTACCAAATAATCCGTATGTTTTACCCATTCATCAGGAGTCTTTCCGGAAATTACTG
>JAZUES010000186.1:0-3235 GCA_045640265.1 Solibacillus sp. | reverse complement strand
GAGTGTTCTTTTTTCATACATATTCTCTATTTTAATTTCTATTAGTGCATTATTAAGTTATCGTTCTTTATTTGTAAAGAGGGGAATTATTTTAAGTAAGATGATCCCTGCATTATTTCTTACGCTAGCAGTAGCAGTTGTCCATTTTATAGGAATGAAATCAATGGTTTTTACAATTGAAACAAGTCAATTAAAGTATCACGGCATGAGTGAAAGCATGGACATGACGTTTATTTATATTTGTATGGGCAGTAGTTTAACAATTATTCTCGGCTTATTGCTCGCTACTTTTTTAGTGAATAGAGTTTTTTCACGTCGTTTAGAACTTTTCGATTCATTGACTGTATTACCAAATCGGATGTTGTTTATGAAACAAATAGAAGACAATTTAAAGGTCCAAGCGATAGCGGCAATTAAATTTGAACGAATGACAAAAGGAGCTTGTAACTACGGGTTAATGTTTGATGAACATCTACTAAAACATATTGCAACAACATTAAAAAATCGTTTACCAGGTCTAACGGATATGTATCGAACAAGTGATTATACATTTGCATTTGTAGCTCAAGACGCATTGGCAGCAAAAGAGTTGGAAGAGATGCTTACGGAATTTTTATCAACTATGAAAAATGGCATTGAGTTTGAAAAGAAGCATTTGAAAATACCAGCAGTCGGCGTTATACAGCGGGTTAATTCTCCGAAACCGCTAAAAGATCTACATAGTAATTTACTTGCCACTCTCGAACATCCATCGATAGCCTATGATTTATCTCTTGTTCACTATGACCCGAAATATCATACGCGGAATTTTGAAAATGATTTACTAGAGGATTTGGATGAGAGTTTGCGAAATGGGGATATTTTTGTGGTTTATCAACCAAAAATTAACCCTGTAACGAATCACTTCGTAAGTACAGAAGCACTGATTCGTTGGATTCATCCAAAACATGGTTTTTTAGCACCACCTGTATTTTTACAGATTTTAGAAGAACATGGGCGCTTACAGGATTTAACGGATTGGATTATTGACGAAGTATGTCAGCAACTTGCCAAATGGAAGTTAGAAAAGCCAATACCTCAAGTAGGAATTAATATACCAGGTCCGTATTTAACGACCAATCGCCTTTTTGAAAAGCTAGTAGAGGCAACGGAAACTTATCAAATTGAACGCAATATGATCGAACTCGAAGTGACAGAAACAAGCATCGTTAATTCAATTGAAGAGGCAACGCAGGCCGTTTTGGCATTTCGTCAAGCAGGGTTTGAAGTGGCATTAGATGATTTTGGTACAGGGGTATCATCACTTTCCTATTTGAAAGAGCTTGCGTTTTCAACATTAAAAATTGATAAATCCTTTGTGGATGGTATTTTAACATCTAAAAAAGATGCGGCTATCCTTGAAGCAATTGTCGCATTAGGAGAATCTTTAACAATGCAACTTGTTATTGAAGGGGTAGAACAACGAGATCAAGTGGATTACTTAGTTGGCATAAGTGACAACTTACTTATTCAAGGCTATTATTACGCCAAGCCAATGAAGCCACGAGAATTACAACAATGGTATAGTCAATTATAGTCAAAAGACAGCGTGGTTCGATGTGAATCATGCTGTTTTTATATTTCAATTTTTAAAGTGGCAATAATTTGGTGAAAATATGAAGTTATCATGTACAATACTAATAAAGAGATATAAGGAAGGGAGAATGCTTATGGCTTTATATGCAACGGCAAAATTACAAGAAGAAAAAGTATTTAAAGACCCCGTCCACCGCTACGTCCACGTACGTGACCAAGTTATTTGGGATTTAGTCAAAACCCGCGAATTCCAACGCCTACGCAGAATTAAACAACTCGGAACAACCTATTTAGTATTCCACGGTGCCGAACATAGCCGTTTCAATCATTCTTTGGGTGTATACGAAATCGTTCGTCGTATTATGGACGATGTATTTAAAGGACGTCCAGAATGGGATGAAAACGAACGCTTGCTTGTATTATGCGCAGCGCTTCTCCATGATTTAGGGCATGGCCCATTTTCACATGCATTTGAAAATGTATTCGAAACCGATCACGAATACTTTACGCGCCAAATTTTATTAGGCGATACTGAAGTCAATAGGGTACTTCGCTGTGTTGCTGACGATTTTCCAGAAAAAGTAGCGCAAGTTATTGAAAAAACGTATCCAAATGAATTAGTTGTTAGTTTAATTTCGAGTCAAATTGATGCCGACCGTATGGATTACTTGCAACGAGATGCATATTATACAGGCGTTAGCTACGGACATTTTGATATGGAACGTATTCTGCGCGTCATGCGACCACGAAAAAATGGGGTTGTCATTAAAGAAAGTGGTATGCATGCGATCGAGGACTATATTATGTCGCGTTATCAAATGTATTTACAAATTTACTTTCATCCCGTATCACGCAGTGCGGAAGTCGTATTAAATCATATTTTAAAGCGTGTGAAAGTACTGTGCCAACAAGGTTATCAATTTAAACAAGAACCAACGTATTTTCAACCGTTTTTCAAAGGAAACGTTACGGTAGAAGACTATTTGGCGTTAGATGAAAGTATATTGCTCGCTTATTTCCAATTTTGGATTCATGAAGATGACCCAATTTTAAGTGATTTATGTCGTCGCTTTGTTAACCGCAAGCTGTTCCAATACGTGAACTTAAATCCGAACGAACATGCAGAAGTATATGAAAAGCTATGCCGGTTATTTAAAGAAGCTGGTTATGATCCGGATTACTACGTCGTGCATGACTCAACATCAGATTTACCGTACGATTTCTACCGTCCAGGAACTGAGGGGACTAAAAAGCCGATATTCTTACTCATGCAAGATGGTACACAGCGTGAACTTTCTGAGCAAAGTCTCATCGTTGAAGCAATTGCAGGACGAATTAAGGTCGATCATAAAGTCTATTATCCAGAAGAATTTTTTGAGGATGAACACATTTCTCAAACATTGCGTGATGAAATTCGACGAATAATTGAAAAACTATAACCTAAAGTAAAAAGACGTCAAATCATTGACGTCTTTTTTGTGAATATTATTTGTCACTAACACGTACGCCGCCGGTAGCATAGTGGTTTTTCGACATTTCTTCAATAATAATGGATACATTTTCTACTGGTGCGTTCACTGTTTTCGAAACAGCTTGTGTTACTTCTTCTACGAGCGCGCGTTTTTGTTCATCTGTGCGGCCCTCAATCATTTTAATCGTA
>JAZUES010000185.1:0-3901 GCA_045640265.1 Solibacillus sp. | reverse complement strand
GAATGGTCCAACTTTCACAAAATTAGACTCCGACTTTTCACCAGCAATAACAACTGCTGGATTGTAGCGCGGTGGATAAATTAAAATCATCGGCTGATTAGCATACACGTATACTGTCACCGTGCTGCCTTCTTTTAATTCTACAGGATTCCCCTTTTTGTCTAAAACAATTGTAGATTCATTGACAATAAACTGGAATGGATTTTCTTCATCTTCAACGGTATACATCATTGAAGTGCCAAAAGATTCAATGCCTGAAATTTTACCAGTCGTTTGCAAGAATGTATTAACTTTTTCCTCCTTTTGTGTAACCTCTTTTGAGTCTGTTTGCTCTGCTGCAGCCACGGATACTGTTCCTAATAAAAGTACTGATAATGCTAATGGTGCAATTTTTTTCATGTTCATATAATTCAGTCCTTTCAATGTTTTCATAACATTAGTTGCATAAGATTCCAAAAGGTTACACTATTTATTTTTTATTACATTTAAGTTTTTTAAAAAGTAACGTGCTTATTCATCCTTTAATATAACTTAAATTCTGTATTTTATTCGTCTTTACACCATACCTACTGATTCTTTGGGAGTTTCCTAATAAGTTCAAAATATGTGCCTCCACCTAATATAATTAATGTATTATCATCTTTTATGAAGAATGTAGAAACATGACCATTTGAATCTGAAACATTTATTTCTGTAATAAAAGGTGCTTTAATTCCTAAAAGATCAAAAGGGATATGGTAGTTTGCTACGAAATCACTTTGTGAAATAATCGTTTCGGTGTATATAGGATTGGTAGCCACCTTTTCTATATGTGAGGGTAGATCTCCAAAATAACTTGCTTTATTAGCTGTAAAAGTTAAACCTTTCCCTAATATACTTTCTACATCCTCATTGCTATAAGTACCTATATCAGAAGCTTGAACTTGATTAATAATCCAATCACCATAGTAAGACTCTGAAGCACCTTGATTAGGCTCAGTGACAACACCAGAATTTACTTCCTCTTTAATATCAGTATCATTATTTGCTTCCTCATTTATCACAAAACTGCATCCAGTTAAGCTAATTAAAACTGTTACTACTATCAGCAATAATGTACTGCTCTTTTTATTAATCTTATCCATAATAATGTCCTCCTAAAATTGGTTTCATTAAGTTAAATGTACGTGATTAATTGCAAATATTTAATCTTCTCACGATAATAATAGCATTTTTTTCCTTTTCCGGTAGGTGTTTGGCTGTAGCCCTAATAAGAAAAGCCGCCAACATTGTGGCGGCTCGGACTACAATAAGTTGCTTGTTGGTTGTACAAATTCGCGCAAAACTTGCACGATGGATTCAAAAATTGCAAATTGGTTATTGCGGTACAATAAAATATCCTCAGCAGAATTGACAAAGCAAATTTCAATTAAAATGGCGGGGGCTGTCGTCTTATTTAATATAGCTAAATCAGTTCGACGTTTTGCCCCGCGATTTTTAAATCCGCCAGACACTGAAATGGCCGCGCTCATCTTTTTAGCAAGTGGTAACAAGGCGGGGTTTACATACAGCACTTCAGTTCCAATGCCAGCCGTCGTTTTTTCACGTACCGCATTAAAATGGATGCTGACGTCTAGCTTTCGCGTTGTCTTATTATGTGCTTGCACTAAATATTCTAAATTTTGACGTTGGTTTTTGGACTTTTTATCGATAATGACATTTGTTTGGATCTGTGCATTTTTCAATCGTTTGGCTAGCTCCTGTACAACAAAAATGACCTCTTCCCCTTCATCAATCAAATCTGCGGCTCCTGTTCCTTTTCCGTAATGTCCTGCACTAATCGTTATCATATGATTCCTCCTAAGCTTCCATTTACAAACTATATAGAAAAATGAAGGCGCAAAAGGGACATAGTATTTTGTATATAAATTCGTTACAATGTGAATATCATACATAATTCGAGGTATAACATGAAAAATAAACGGATGATTGGATTTTTACTTGTTGTTTCAGGCTGTTTTTTCTGGGGAATTGGTGGAACGGTGGCACAACAGCTATTTGCTCAGGGTATTGAAGTAAGCTGGCTTATATCTACGCGTCTATTAATTGCTGGTACCCTTCTATTAGGTACCCAAGCGATATTCAAAGACAAAAAGCAAATCATTGGAATTTGGCAACACAAATATTCGGCAATTCGCCTTATCATTTTTGCAATTGTCGGCATGCTCGCGGTGCAATATACATACATGGCGTCCATTAAAGAAGGCAATGCAGCGGTCGCTACACTGTTACAATATTTAGCACCGGTGATGATTATCGTATGGGTCGTACTACGCAGACAATCCAAATTCACGAAAAAAGATTTCGTTACTATCGTGCTAGCACTTGGCGGAAGTTTCTTCTTATTAACAAACGGTTCCCTATCCGCACTTGCTGTTCCACTACCTGCTATTATTTGGGGACTTTTATCTGGTTTGACACTCGCATTTTACACACTTTATGCGATTCGTTTATTAAAAAGATTCGATTCGCTTGTCGTTGTTGGTTGGGCAATGGTATTAGCAGGTTTGACGATGAGCTTCTTTAAAGCACCTTGGGACGTGGACATATCAAGCTGGACTACGGCAACAATTGTTTACTTAATCATCGTTATCATTTTCGGTACGATGTTAGCGTTTTGGTTTTATATTGAAAGTTTGAAAACCTTAAGCGCTAAAGAAACAAGCCTACTTGGTAATATCGAGCCACTGACGGCCGTACTGGCGACAGTTTTATGGCTGAAAGAACCATTTGGAACGTATCAATGGTTTGGCGCAACGCTGATTTTGATGATGATGGTTTATATTGCGTTGAAGGCGGAGAGGGAGTAATTTTTCTTGCATTTTATTTCAATGACGACAATGACACATGCAACAAAATTTAAAATGAACCTCTATTTCAATTAAAACTTCGAAATAGGCGGTTCATTTTTTACATACTTAATTATTTAAGATCCACCTCAACAACCCCCACTCCGTTCAAATATTGCTCATAACGTGACAGTTTAAGTTGTACTGGATTCACTAGTGGTGTAGTCAACAACTCTTTATCAAGTTGTTGCCCCACAAACAGAAAACCATCATCGTCTGAAATCCATGCGTTACTAAAGTGAAACTCTTCTCCATTGGCATCGGTTACTTCACTAAAGTAAGTTTTATGAGTATGTTTATTCGTTGGGAACACCTTATACTGGATTTCATAATTGTCGCCAATTTCAAGTTCTTTGATTATTTCTTCTGCTTGGGTCAAAACCTGTTTCTTTTCAAAATCTATTTCAATAATTTCATCTTTTTTATCAATTACTTCAATATCACTAAATTCAATCGTTATGCTTTTTGGTATTCTAAAATAATTACTCTCAAGCATCAGGCTAAATTTTTCATCTTCTAAACTGCCAAAACCTGAAGTACCATTTCGAATTTTCCCCCACTGTTCCTGACGCTCATCATAAATTTGGATATCCCCAAAATTAAGAATTCGTTTTGTATTATTTGGGTGAATCGATAACACTAATTCTGTGCGCAATGGCGAAATAACCAGTTCATTCACTGTAAAGCGTTGCCCATCTACAACTACTTGTTCATCGATTTTGTAGCGTTCAGATGCTTTAGTCTCCTTCTTCAACGTGAATGGAATTTCAAATACCGTGTCAGGTCTGTCGCGTAATGATGCGTGCAACTCAAAATCTTTTGAAGAATAGTCCATTCCTTGTGGCGCCGAAATTTCAATCGTATTTTCTATATCGAATGTGCCCTCTTCTTGCGCAGACCAGCTACTCCCAACAGTCGCTTGAATAGGCTCATTATTTTGCAGTACTTCAGGTATAACACCAAAAATCTCAGCTAAATCTTCGTCTGATCGCAACTTATAAGAGATAATCATT
>JAZUES010000184.1:0-15724 GCA_045640265.1 Solibacillus sp. | reverse complement strand
AGGATCAAACTCTCCATAAAAGTTAGTTTGAAAGCTCATTTGCTTTGCTAGCGTATCAACTAAAAGTTGATATCTATTTTTGCTTCATTTAAGAAGCTTTGTTTCATTAACGTTGCTTGTTCAGTTTTCAAGGTTCATTTTATTTCGTTTGTCGCAATATCTCTTGGCGACTTACTTATAATACCACCGTGTTGTTATATCCGTCAACACTTTTTCATAAGTTTTTTTAAAGAAATTCATTACTTGTGTTTAAATCTATCAGAAGGTGGGTATATATTATGTTAAAAACGTTGGTATCACTACTTTTATGTCTGTTTTTGGTCTTTTTCTACTTTGAAGGAAAGGATCGCAGCATTTCTACTTTTCAAATGACAGAATCCCCTGCCATTATTACAAAAGGTCATTATGGTCATAGTTTAATCGTTGAACTTAGCTATTCGCATCAAGGTTTATCAGATTGGATTACTACTCTTCGCGAGCCTTACCCTCTATTTTTATTAGAAAGTGATTGGATAATGAGAAGTCCAGAAATAGTAAAGCAGCTAATCGAACTGAATATCGAAGTAGGTCTCCTTGGTTCACCGAATGAGCAGTATGAAGATAGAACTTTACTAGAAAAACAACTTGCTCAATTTCAAAGTACATTCAATCAATTGCCTCTTTGGTTTGCAACAACAGATTATAATCTAACGCCTGAGCTTCAAAAAACATTACATGACCGTGGAATTAATACTATTGCTCCATCTATATCTATTACGGCACCAAACTTACAATTATCAGATGGTGAATTCGTTAGTATCCCATTACATCGAGGGCAAAGTATTTCTTTTGAATCTATTAATGAATTTATAAAGCAACATCCATTTATCTCTATAGAGGAAAATATATTTGGTTACACAATTTCAACGAAGCGATATCCTTAAAAAGTGCAACATCAGTCACAATAAGAATATAAAAGCGAATAGTACAAATAAGATGGCCATTCAAGAATTCTTTTGAATGGCCATTACTTATTATTATGCTTTTGCCGTTTTAGCTAATTCTTTTCGCGCTTTACGACGTTCTTCTAACCTTTTTCGATCTGCTTCTGATTGTGAATTATATTTTGGCAGCATTAAAATTTGGTATGCATTTACCGCAACAAGTGGGAATAATAATAAGGCAACATATATATCAATATTATCTTGTCGACCCATTAATGCAATAATCCACTCTAATGATGTGACTACAATCATAAAGAAAATAGTTGAAACGAGTACATGCGGTTTTTTTGTCATCTTAATTTTTTTAATGGCTGTGGCAATTGCCGAACCAACTAATACAACTAATAAAAAGCCATAGCCGATCCAATCTGTCGCTTTATCTGCACCAGGAGCAAATCGGAAAACAATTATATCTACAAGCACGATAATAATTAATAATGTCTGCACCCAATTCCAAAGTGTTAACGATTTAAAAATATTAACGCCTACTTGGTGCAATGTTAAATAAGCAAAAAAACCTGCTTGTGCCATTACACTCATTGTCATCCCTAAAACAATATTCCATACGAATGCAGCTAAAAATTCAACAATTTCTCCATTCGCTAAATATGGTTGGTAAAAGTCCCAACGAATAATTAACGAAGCCACTGCATTTACGATACCGCCAATTAATAACGCCCAAAAAGCGAATTTAACCCAGTTTCTTATCGTCACGACCAATTGTCCTCCAATTTTTAATATACTTGTATATTTTATCAAGTGATTTCAAAAAAAGCGACCTTCGACCAAAGTTGTTACATACTTTTTGTAAAATTGTGAACAATAATCGAAAGCGCTTAAGTAAAGAAAGGACTGATTCGATGAAGCCGCGCGCAATTTGGCTTATCTTTTCTCTATTATTTTTAGCTAGCTGTAATGATGCCAAAACAACGACGCTATCTTATGACGAGGTAAAAAAAATTATGGTCGATGCTGTACAAACAGACGACGGGAAAAAGGCAATACGTCAACTTTTTGAAGAAAAGAACTTTCGCGAATTGCTTATTTTAGATACAGAGGAAGTTAAAAAGGCGACCGAGGAAACGCTTCTATCTGAAGAAGCAAGTGATTTTTGGATCAAAACCTTTAATGACCCGAAGTTTAAAGAATCCTTTGCGAAAAGTATGAAAAAGCAACAGCAAGATTTAATGAAGGACCTTATGAATGACGCTTCGTACCAGGAAGATTTAATTTCATTTTTTAATCAACCCGAAATGCAAAAACAGTTAGAAACCATTTTAAAAGGGACAACAATGCGGAAAGAAATCGAAAAGACCGTTATGGAGACCATTGATAATCCACTTCTACAAACCAAATGGCAAGATTTGATTAAAAAAAGTGGGGAAGCTTCGTCATCTGATAAAGGTTCTGAAAAGAGTTCTGAAAAGGAAAAGGGCTCTGAGGAAGATTCGAAAAAACAAGAGGAAGATGGCGGTAGTTCTTAAAAGAAAAACACTCCATTGCCGAAAGGAAATCGACAATGGAGTGTTTTCGTCATGCTTATTTATCTAATTCCGCAACAATCTGTTCTGCGAGCTGTAAATAAATTTTACCTGTTGGGTGGTCAGCCGCATAAATAGATGGTGCGAAGTCTTCGTCTGTCCAATCTGGTTGACCTAGTGGAATCTGGCCTAAAAGTTTTGTACGTAATTCATCGGCTAATTTTGGACCGCCGCCTTGACCGAACACATACTCTCTTTCGCCTGCTTTACTTTCATACCATGCCATATTTTCGATAACGCCTAAAATTTCATGGTTTGTTTGTAATGCCATTGCACCTGCACGGGCCGCAACGAATGCTGCTGTTGGGTGCGGTGTTGTAACAACGATTTCTTTTGAAGCTGGTAGCATTTGGTGAATATCAAGTGCTATATCACCTGTGCCTGGAGGTAAGTCTAATAGAAGATAATCTAATTCGCCCCACTCAACGTCACGGAAGAATTGATCTAATACTTTACCAAGCATTGGACCACGCCATACGATTGGTGCATTGTTTTCAACGAAGAAGCCCATTGAAATTACTTTTACACCTAGACGTTCTACTGGATAGATGCGATCTTCTTTGACAACGGGCATTTCTGTAACGCCCATCATGTCAGGTACAGAGAAACCGTAAATATCAGCATCGATTAAACCGACTTTTTTACCCAGGCGCGCTAACGCGACTGCCATGTTTACTGAAACCGTAGATTTACCTACGCCCCCTTTACCAGATGCGATTGAAATGAATTTCACGCTTGATAATGGTGATAAAATATCTTGAGCTTCTGCTTCAGTAGCTTGTCCGCGGAACGATTGTAATACATCTTGAGATAATTCTTCGAAACGAATACCAACTGAAGCTGCGCCATTTTCTTTTAACACTTCAACAATCTTCATTTGAAGTGTCATTTGTTCAGGCGTATTTGTTTTAGCAATTGCAATACGTACGCTGACATGACTTTTTTCTGCTTTAATTGAAACGTTTGTTACACCTTTTGTTTCTGCTAATGATTTATGTAAAAACGGATCTTGTAATTGGCCTAATAGTTCTAGAACTTGTTGCTCGTTTAACACATCAAACACTCCCCTAAATGAAATATCCATAGTTAGTATATCATAATCGTTTCGTATTACTATTATTGGACGCCTAATCGATTTTTACATTGATAAAATTCTCAATACCACGTGCAATCGCAAACGCCATTTTGTCTTGATAGCTATCTGTTGCAAGTAATTTTCGCTCTTCTTCATTGCTGATAAATCCAGTCTCTACTAACACGGCCGGTACTTCAACCTTTTTTAATAAATATACTTGTTTAATCGCTAGTGCTTCACGGTCTGTATTTTCCATCGTCTCTCGTATCGTTTGTTGAATCGACTTTGCTAAATATTCACCATTCGGATGTCCACCTTCATGATAAAACACTTGAGCACCTCGCCATTTACTATTTGGAATGGCATTCGCATGAATTGTAATAAATAAATCCGGCTCATGCTTCTTCACAAGCGCTTCACGTAAAAAGATATCTTGCTTTTTGCGTTCACGATTCGTAGAAAACTGTTCACTTGGAGCATGTTCGCTTAATACATCACCATCTGTTGAGCGTGTTAAAATTACCTCTGCCCCTAAACGCGTTAATTGCCGCGCTACCTTTTTCGTAACCGCGAGCGTAATATCTTTTTCAATGATATCCCCGTTCGATGCACCACCGTCTTGTCCCCCATGTCCAGCATCAAGTACAATTTTGACACCACCTAAAGGCTCTGGTAAAAAGAATCGTTTATCGGATGCGCTCGTTTCGTATACTACGACCATCATCGAACAAAAAATCACAAATATAAGTGCTAGCCAACGCCGCAAAAAAATCACCGCCCTTTTTGCCTACTATACGCAAAGGAAGGGTGGTTTATTCACATATTAAGCCATTAGTTGATGTTGCAACGTCGCATAAAAACCGTCTTGGTTCATTAAACTATCATGATCTCCTTGTTCTAAAATTTGCCCGTCTTTCAAAACTAGGATTTGATCCGCATTTTCGATTGTTTTTAAGCGGTGTGCAATGACAAAGCTTGTGCGACCTTTCATTAGGTTACTTAAACCTTTTTGTATATGCACTTCAGTCATTGTATCTACGCTTGACGTTGCTTCATCCAAAATTAAAATATCTGGATCTTCCAAGATTGCACGAGCAATTGCAATTAATTGGCGCTGTCCTTGACTTAAATTCAAGCCCCCACTTGTTAGCACCGTATCGTAGCTGTCCGGTAAATATTTAATGAAGTTATGTGCATATGCAATTTTGGCTGCCTTCTCGACTTCTTCATCCGTTGCCGTTAGCTTCCCGAATCGAATATTTTCCCGAACCGTTCCTGAGAATAAATACGTATCCTGTAGTACAACGCCAACATGGTCACGTACATTTGTCATTTTATACTGCTCAATTGGCTCACCATCAAGCAAAATACGCCCACCTGTTGTATCATAAAAACGCGTTAATAGTTGAATAATCGTCGTTTTCCCTGAACCAGTTGGACCAACAATTGCAATGGTTTCCCCTGCTTTTGCATGAAAGTCAATGCCGAGCAGGACGGGCTTATCTGGTTCATACGCAAATTTAACACCTTCAAATGCGACATCCCCCGAGAATTTTTCCTTCACTTTTGCCTGTTCGACATCGGCCACTTCTCGCGCTTCATCTAAAATTTCAAATACACGCTCTGAACCCGCAATTGCAGACTGGAATGTATTTAATAAGTTTGAAAGCTGATTAATTGGACGGAAAAATTGGCGTGTATACGTTACAAATGAGGCAATGACCCCAATTGATAATCCACTTGTAACTGCCATGACCGCACCTACACCAATGACTAAACTTAAACCAAAGTTATTCATAAAGTTATTGATTGGTCCCATAAAGCCTGAAATCGTATCCGCACGCATCGCAGAGCTACGTAATCTTTCATTGGCTTCATTGAATTCTTTCATTGTCTTTGTTTCTTTACCAAATAGCGTAATAATATCAGCATTTGAAATCGTCTCTTCGATATAACCATTCAGGTGGCCTAAATCACGTTGACGCGCTTTATAGTTTACACTGCTTCGTTTAATAATTTGCTTCGTAGCCCAAACGATTAATGGAATAACGATTAATGTCACAAGCGCTAAACGCCAGTCTAAATAGAATAACGCAAACGCTGTTCCGACAATTGTTAAAAATGATGAGACGATTTGAATAACACTTTGTGACAATGCTGCATTTAAGTTTTCCACGTCATTTGTCATACGGCTCATTAAATCGCCTTGCTGTTTTTTATCATAGAACGATAATGGCAATGATTGATATTGTTCAAATAGCTGCTGGCGAATACGGCGAATCGTCTTTTGTGATACGCGAATCATAACAAATGTTTGAATCCACGTAAGTATAGACGAAGCGATGTAAACGCCCGCTAAAATGAGCGCCATGCGAATTGCGCCCGACACATCAAACTTTACAATATAATCATCAATCGTTTTTCCAATTAAAAACGGACCAACTAAGCTTAGTAACGTACTAATAATAACGAAGATTACTACGCTACTAAGCTCTAATTTTTGTACACGTAAATAACTCCAAATTCGTAGGAGTGTTTGCTTTTGGTTTTTTGGCTTCACAATAGGGCCACCGTTAAATCTCCCACCCGGATGCCCCATTGGAGGGCGTGGTGCTTGTTGATTACTCACTTAACGTCACCCCTTTTTCCGCCTGTGTTTTTGCCATTTCTTCATAAAGCGGACTTATTTTTAATAATTGGTCGTGAGTTCCATGAGCGACAATTCGCCCATCATCCATCACTAAAATTTGATCTGCATGACGAATCGAAGATATTTTTGATGATACGATGAATTTCGTAGCATGTTGGAACTCTTTATCGATTGCACGTTGAATATTTTTCTCTGAAATACTATCAACCGCGCTTGTCACATCATCTAGTATTAAAATTTGTGGCTTACGAACAAAGGCCCGTGCCATCGCAAGACGTTGCTTTTGTCCACCTGATAAATTGGTTGCGCCTTGTGTTAATTCATGCTCTACACCAGCTGGCAACTTTTCCACAAATTCCGCTGCGCTTGCTGCTTGTAATGCTTCAAGTAATTGACTGTCTGTCGCAGTATCATCACCGTAGCGAATATTTTCAGCAATTGTTTTTGAGAAGAGTGTCGCCTTTTGTGGTGCATAGCCAATCGATTGACGTAGCTGTTCTAAGTCATACTGCTGAATCGGCACATTATCAACTTTTACAACACCGCTATCTACATCAAATAATCGTGGAATCATTTTTACTAAAGAAGACTTTCCACTACCGGTCATCCCGATAATTCCGACGGTCTCTCCAGCATCTACTTGGAAACTCAAATTTTTCAATACCGCTTCCGTTCCTTCGATATAAGAGAAGTTCACATTTTCAAATGTGACACTGCCCTTTATTTCTTTTGCTACAGGTATTGTTGGATCTGTCAGTTCTGTCGTTTCTTCTAATACTTCCACAATACGACCCGCACTTGGAATCGCACGTGCTAACTGAATGAGAACATTCGATGAAGTCATTAATCCTTGCATGACCATCATTAAATAGTTGATAAAGGCTAAAATAACACCGACTTGGAGCGTGTTATTATCCACTTTAATTGCACCCATCCAAAGCGCTGCAACAATTCCTAAATTGACGACAAACATAGTCAAGGGTCCTAACACACCAATAATTTGATCGGCTGTCATGTTCCGCTTCATTAATTGCGTATTCACTTCTGTAAATTGTTCAATTTGATGATTTTTACGATTGTATGCTTTGATGACGCGAATACCTGCTAAGTTTTCTTGTACCTTCGTATTCACTTGGTCAACGACACGCTGCACTTTATGAAATAACTTACCTGATAGCATTGTGAAATAATACATACAAAATGCCAAAATGGGCACAACGACTAATAAAATTGGAAATAGCTCACGCGCTGTCACAAATACAATGACAATTGCACCGACAAACATCATTGGCCCGCGCACAAAAACTTTCAGTAGCATCGTTAATGCACGCTGAAGCATTTCAATATCGCTCGTTAAATTTGTAACGAGCTTACCAAGTGTAAATTTATCTTTACTTCTATTTGAAAAATACGTAATAGTCTCATATAGATCATGGCGAAGGTCTGTTGAAACATTGACCGCTGTACGCGAGGCATAAATCGAACAGCCAACACCTCCGATTAATCCGATAAGTGATGTTGCTAACATTAGCCCAAACATTTTTAAGATATATGTCGTATCACTTTCGGCAATTCCTTTATCGATAATATGTTGTAAGATTGTAGGTTGCACTAAATCCATACTTACTTCAAGTACCATCATGACAGGTGCAATGATTGCAAATAACATATATGGCTTCACGTACTTTGATAATTTCCATACTGCCTGCATACTAAAAGATTCACTTCCTCATCGTCTCCAAAATTATTCTGCTTCTGGTTCTTTTAATAGTTCATCTAATTGAAATAACATAACAAAGTCATTCATAATTGTTTCGGTTGCTTTTAATTCCCCTGCAATAACTGGATGAATCGATTGTAATTCTACTGATTCTAATTGATTCTTTAATGTATCACGCTTTGTTACAAGTTGACGGTAAAATTCTAATGCTCGGCCACGACGGAAAGTTTGAGCGCCTCTTCTTCGACGTTCACCACATTGTTCCCCGTCATGACGTCTATCTCTTTCTTCTTCTCTCATTCTCATTCACCTCGCACCTATTGAATACAATTGTATACTTTTGTATACAAAAATTCTACCTTTTTCTATTCTTAAAGACACTAAAATCTATAACTATATAAACGCAAAAAACCCTTTCCCAGAATAAATCTGAGAAAGGGTTGTAATTTCGCAAAAGTTGAAATCCGAAGATTAACGTTTTGAGAACTGAGGTGCACGACGAGCGCCGCGTAAACCTGGTTTTTTACGTTCTTTCATGCGAGAATCACGAGTTAATAGACCTGCAGCTTTTAAAGCAGCACGGAAGTCTGGGTCAACTTGTAATAATGCACGAGCGATACCGTGACGGATTGCGCCAGCTTGACCTGTGAATCCACCACCGTTTACGTTAACGTGAACGTCATAAGAACCTTTAGTTTCTGTAGCTTCTAATGGTTGGTTGATGATTAAGTGTAAAGTTTCGTATGGTAGGTAATCTGCAACATCACGGTTGTTGATTACTACTTTACCTTCGCCTGGTACTAAACGTACGCGAGCAGTTGAGCTTTTACGGCGACCTGTGCCGATGTATTGTACTTGTGCCAAAGTTATTTCCTCCTATTATAATTTATTAACCGCGTAGCTCGTAAGCTTCTGGTTTTTGTGCAGCGTGTGGGTGTTCAGCGCCAGCATAAACGTTCAATTTAGTGAACATTTGACGGCCTAAAGAGTTCTTTGGAAGCATCCCTTTAATTGCTAATTCAAGCATTTGAGTAGGGTATTTGTCTCTCATTGTTGCAGCCGTACGAGTTTTTAAACCACCAGCGAATTGAGTATGGTGACGGTATAATTTCTTTTGTAATTTATTACCTGTTAACTCGATTTTTTCTGCATTAATGATGATTACGTGATCACCAGTGTCAACGTTCGGTGTGAATGTTGGTTTATTTTTACCGCGTAAGATAGCAGCTACTTCAGAAGCTAAACGACCTAAAGTTTGGCCTTCTGCGTCTACTACTAACCATTTACGCTCTACTTCGTGACCTTTAGCCATGAAAGTTGTACGCATGTTTGTATCCTCCTAATCGATATTAGATTACCGTTATTTTTCATTATATACACTTATAAGTTTTCGGGGCTTATCTTGTGGTGGTAATGAAAATACCATACATCATCATATAATGTATCTCGTTTAAAGTCAAGATATTTAATTGAACACCTGGAAAGGTTGTTAGCCCCTTTCACAATGCCTTTTTCACTGTAAATATCTCTTTATTACGAAACTTTTTTAAAGTTTCTTTAGAATTCAGTAAAATACTTTTTCTAAATATAAGCCATGTGCTGGTGCTGTTTTCCCCGCTTGTCCACGGTCTTTAGAAGCGATAGTTGCAACTAATGAAGGTGCTTCACGCTTCCCTATTCCAACTTCCCAAAGCGTGCCTGCAATAATACGTACCATATTATATAGAAAGCCCGTTCCTGCAATGGTCATATGTAGCTCTTCACCATGCCACTCAAGTTGTATGTCACGTACGGTTCTTACTTTATCAACAACGCTCGTATTTGCCGCACAAAAGCAACTAAAATCATGCGTACCAACAATTGCTTCAGCTGCTTGTTCCATTGCTTGTGCATCTGGTTTCACGCCATTCGTTTCCACCGCATAATGACGTCGAAATGGGCTTTGTACCGCACTACAATCCCAAATATACCGATAGCGTTTTCCCGTTACATTAAAGCGTGCGTGAAAATCATCTGCCACTTCCTCGATGTGCAACACACGAATATCACGTGGAAGCTGTACATTCAACGCCTTCATATATCTGTCAGTAGGAATCGCAAGCGGTGTATCAAAATGAATCGATTGCCCAGTTGCATGGACGCGCGCATCAGTACGACCACTCGCTGTAATTTTCACGTGCTTCCCTTTATGCATGGTTTCAAGCACCTTTTCAATTTCGAGCTGTACCGTACGCTCCCCAGGCTGTACCTGATAACCCGCAAACAGTGTACCATCATAACTAATCGTTGCTTTTAATCTTGTCATGTCCTTACTTACTCCTTTAACTACGTAACATCCACAGTACAATCGCAACAAGTACTAAAATAATTAAGCTTAGCGTGTCTTTCATCGTCCAATTTAGCTGACGATATCTCGTACGCCCTTCGCCACCACGGTAGCCACGTACCTCCATTGCTGTTGCTAAATCCTCCGCACGTTTAAATGCGCTAATAAATAGTGGGACTAAAAGCGGGACTACCGCCTTTAAGCGATCTTTCAATGGACCTGCACTCAAATCCGAACCACGTGCCATTTGTGCCTTCATAATTTTATCGGTCTCATCCATTAACGTTGGAATGAAACGAAGTGCAATCGACATCATTAATGCCAGTTCATGTACAGGAAGCTTTAACTTTTTAAATGGGTTTAATAATGTTTCTAACCCATCTGTAATCGAAATAGATGACGTTGTTAATGTTAAAATCGACGTCATAAATACCAACACTAAAAAACGGACGGAAATAAAAATACCTTGTCGTAAACCTTCTTCATAGATTTTCATAAAACCAAGGTCTAAAAGGACATCGCCTTCTTTTGTCATTAACAAATGCAAGATGAGTGTAAATGCCATTAAGAAAATAACTGGCTTTAATCCATTAATTAAAAAATATAAACGAATGCGAGAAAGCATAATAATAAGTAATGTGAATATTAATAGCACGGCATAAGTCGTTATATTATTTGCTAAAAAGACAATGACTATAAACGTAAAGACGAATAATAGCTTTGAACGTGGATCTAATTTATGAACGAACGAATTACCAGGGATGAAGCGACCGAAAATCATTTTTTCCATCATTGGTCTTCACGCCCCTCTCGGATAGCCTGACCCAGTTCGATTGCAAGCTCTTCTTCTGTTAAGCAAATTTTAGATAGCCTTTTATTCATCATCTTTTCAATTTCTTTTTGGAATCGTACTACGCGTGGAGGCTCTAAACGATAGCTTGCCAATGTCTCTACATCCGCAAATAACTCATGTGGCTCTCCCGTTAATACACAACGTCCTTCATTCATGATAGCGATTTTATCCGCATACCGTGCTGCATCTTCCATACTATGTGTGACAAGAATAGTTGTTAAGCCTCGTTTTTGATGTAAATCATAAAACAAGTCCATAATTTCCTTTTGCCCACGAGGATCTAGTCCAGCCGTTGGTTCATCTAGTACGATAACTTCTGGCTCTATTGCTAGTACACCTGCAATGGCAACGCGACGCATTTGTCCACCTGATAAATCAAACGGTGACTTTTCTAATACACTGTCAGGTAACCCAACAAGTGTAATCAGTTCACGCGCACGTTTTTCTGCTAATTCTTCCGATACTCCAAAGTTCATCGGGCCAAACATAATGTCCTTTAACACCGTCTCTTCAAACAGCTGATGCTCAGGAAACTGAAACACAATCCCAACCTTTTGACGGATTGGCTTTAACTCTTTTGCCTTTTTGTTTGCTTCGATAATACGGTCTCCAATTTTGACAGTACCGCTCGTTGGTTTTAATAGTCCATTGAAATGTTGCAATATGGTCGATTTACCTGAACCCGTATGGCCAATAATTGCTTGGTATGTACCACTCTTTACCGATAAATCTATATCATATAGTGCGTACTTTTCAAATGGCGTCCCTTTTGAGTACGCATAGCTTACTTGTTGAAGTTGGATGTCCATAAATCATTCACCAGCTCTTCTTCTGTCATATGTTGTCCTACTAGTTGAACCCCTTGTGCTTGTAAAAGTCGGGTCATTTTCATTGCAAAAGGTAAATCCAAACCAAATTCGGTTAACTGATCGCCTAATGCAAAAATTTCTGATGGTGTTCCTTCCGCATACTTCTTCCCATCATTCATAAAAATTACACGGTCCGCTAAGAGTGCCTCTTCTAAATCATGCGTAATCGATAAAACTGTTAACCCGATTTGTTCTCGTAGTGCTAGTACAATTTTTAATACTTCGTCTCGCCCTTGTGGGTCAAGCATCGAAGTCGCTTCATCTAATATTAAAATTTGAGGGTGCATTGCTAAAGCTCCAGCAATCGCTACTCGTTGCTTTTGTCCACCTGATAAATGATGTGGTTCGTGATTTATGAAGCCATCCATCTTAACTTGAAGCAATGCTTCCTGCACACGTTTTACCATTTCTTCATACGGTACGCCGTTGTTTTCTAATGAAAAAGCAACATCATCTTGTACCGTTGCCCCTACAAATTGATTATCTGGATTTTGAAATACCATTCCTATTTGTGAGCGGATTCCCCATAAATTCTCTTCTGTCAGTACATCTCGCTTTATACGTACTTCCCCTTGCTCTGGGAATAATAAACCGCTCATTAATTTTGCCATTGTTGATTTTCCAGAACCATTATGACCGACAATTGCAATCCATTCTCCTTTATTAATCGAAAAGGACACATTTTGCACCGCTTTATGTGCTGTTGGTTCGTCTGGTGTATATGAAAATGTTACGTCATTAAATGATAAAATTTCAGTCACGCTCTTCTTTACTCCTCTCTAACTCTGCTCTACACATAACTTACACGTTTTTTTCGCGTGTTACTAGCTTTTCCTGGGAAATTATATCCACATATATAAAAATAAAGCACGTTTTCAAACAAGTCTGACGGATGAGGTCACCTATTTAAACGTACTTTATGTTTGTATATGTATGTAGGAAATTAGGGGCTCTACCCTAATTCCATTAAATAAAAAAGCGCGCACCTCATTCAGAGAAATGCGCTTGTCGTTACATTTACAAAATAGAAGGGTGCTCAAGCCCGACTATTCGTTGAATGAGGTGCGGAGAGCTAAACGAGACGCCAGCATAAATGCTCCGCTCATCATAACGCTCAGCTTATTTATTGTCGTATAAATCGTTAAATCAATTAATCCTTGGCATCTGCCAGAGGCTTAAATTTTTTCCACTAGTATTTGACACTGGCGAAAAGAAATAAAAAAAGAGGGGTGCGGGTTCAACCGGTGAACCGGACACCCCTCTAACCATTTCATTGTCGGTTAGAATTAAACTAATTCGATAATTACTACTGGTGCGCCGTCTCCACGACGAGGACCTACTTTAAGAATACGAGTGTAACCACCTTGACGGTCTGCATAACGTGGTGCGATATCGTCAAATAATTTTTGAAGTGCGAAAACAGTGTTCTCTTCTTCGCCTTCTCCAACTGTTACTAGCTCACGACGGATGAATGCAGCCGCTTGACGACGTGCGTGTAAATCACCGCGTTTACCTAAAGTAATCATTTTTTCAACAGCTTTACGAGTTTCTTTAGCACGCGCTTCAGTAGTTTCGATGCGCTCGTTGATAATTAAATCCGTAGCTAAGTCACGTAGTAATGCTTTACGTTGAGAACTTGTACGACCAAGTTTTCTGTAACCCATGGACGTTTCCCTCCTTTAAATGTATCTGATCTAGCTATATTTTATAAGTTTTCGCTTAGTCTTCTTTACGTAATCCTAAACCAAGCTCTTCTAACTTATGCTTAACTTCTTCTAAAGACTTGCGACCAAGGTTACGTACCTTCATCATGTCGTCTTCTGACTTGTTAGCTAACTCTAATACCGTATTGATACCAGCGCGCTTTAAGCAGTTGTAAGAACGAACAGAAAGATCAAGTTCTTCGATAGTCATCTCTAATACTTTTTCTTTTTGATCTTCTTCTTTTTCGACCATGATTTCAGCAGTTTGTGCCTCATTAGTCATGCCTACAAAGATATTTAAGTGTTCAGTTAAAATTTTCGCTCCAAGTGAAATCGCCTCTTTAGGACCGATGCTTCCATCTGTCCATACATCAAGTGATAACTTGTCGTAGTCAGAATTTTGTCCAACACGAGTATTCTCTACTTGGAAGTTGACGCGTGAAACTGGAGTGTAAATAGAGTCGATCGGGATCACGCCGATAGGAAGATCCTCACGTTTGTTTTGATCAGCAGGAGTATAACCACGACCACGTTGTGCGTACATACGCATACGTAGGTGACCATTTTTAGCAATTGTTGCGATATATAGTTCTGGGTTTAAAATTTCCACATCACTGTCATGTGTAATGTCAGCAGCAGTAACCGTTCCATCACCTTTTACGTCAATCTCAATGACTTTTTCTTCGTCAGAGTAGATTTTTAAAGCTAGCTTTTTCACGTTTAAGATAATTGAAGCAACATCTTCTACAACGCCTTCTACAGTTGAGAATTCATGTAGTACGCCGTCAATTTGAATTGACGTTACAGCAGCTCCAGGTAATGAAGACAGAAGGATACGACGTAGAGAATTCCCCAAAGTATTACCATATCCGCGTTCAAGCGGTTCTACAACAAATTTGCCATACTTAGCATTTTCGCTAATCTCCACTGTTTCAATCTTTGGTTTTTCAATTTCGATCATTCCAATTTACCCTCCTTCAAAACATCTAATGTATAGGTTTATACCATCATAGTTGTCAATCTAAGTTAGATTTAATAATGCACAAGACTAATGTACAAGAAACATGATGTACCTAGAAGTGTTATACCTCTAAGCAGCACCTATTACACGCGACGACGTTTTGGCGGACGGCAACCGTTATGAGGAACTGGAGTAACGTCTTTAATAGCAGTTACTTCTAAACCAGCAGCTTGAAGTGCACGAATTGCAGCTTCACGACCAGAACCAGGACCTTTAACTGTAACTTCTAATGTTTTTACACCATGTTCCATAGAAGTTTTTGCAGCTGCTTCAGCAGCCATTTGTGCAGCGAATGGAGTAGATTTACGTGAACCACGGAAACCTAAAGCACCAGCTGAAGACCAAGATAATGCGTTACCTTGCATATCAGTGATCGTTACGATTGTATTGTTAAATGTAGAACGGATGTGTGCAATACCAGATTCGATATTTTTTTTCACACGACGTTTACGAGTTTGTTGTTTACGAGCCATGTTAAGAAGGAACCTCCTTTACTTAATTATTTTTTCTTGTTCGCTACTGTTTTACGAGGACCTTTACGCGTACGCGCATTGTTCTTCGTATTTTGGCCACGAACAGGTAAACCACGACGGTGACGGATACCACGTAATGAAGAGATTTCCATTAAACGTTTGATGTTTAAAGAAATTTCACGACGTAGGTCACCTTCTGTTTTGTATGAATCTAATTGTTCACGGATTTGATTTAATTGATCTTCTGTTAAGTCTTTAACGCGGATGCTTTCGTCAATACCAGCAGCTGCTAATACTTTTTGAGAAGTCGTTTTACCAATACCGTAAATGTAAGTTAATGAAATTACAACGCGTTTGTCGCGAGGAATATCAACACCAGCAATACGTGCCATTCGTTAGTGCACCTCCTTGATTAATTATCCTTGTTTTTGTTTGTGTTTAGGATTTTCACAGATTACCATTACTTTACCGCGTCGGCGAATTACTTTACATTTTTCGCAGATCGGTTTC
>JAZUES010000183.1:0-1785 GCA_045640265.1 Solibacillus sp. | reverse complement strand
GCTCTGAACCTTTTTCTTTTTCGGCTGCATCAAGTGCTGACTTCAATAATGTTAGGACACCTTTTGCCAAAACGTCTTTATTTTTCATTGCTTGTTTTAATTGATCGAATACGATTGTTTTTAACATTGTTATGCTCCTTTAGATTAAATAAGTTCATTCACTTATTTGAATTCCCTCTATTGTAACATGTATGCACTCATTACATAAATTACTTTGATTCAATTTGTTGGAAGAGCGCAAGGAGTTTTTTCGATGTATAACGTGTAAATTGAGCAACTTCCACTTCTCCAAAGCGCTTCATGTATAGTTGTTCAGCTTTGTTTTGCCAAACCGTATAAGACTTATTTTCGAGTTGTACGATATATAGTGGAGCCCTAGAAATATTCGCCATTGTTGGGTGAACGAAATCTGCTCTTGAAAATAGCTCATTAAATGTCGGAAGATTGGCCTCTGATAAGTGAATTTCCTTTATCTCATGTGCTCTTTCGCTAGGTAATAATAGTTCAATACCTGCATGAAGACCTACGCTTACTTTTTCAGTCCCGATACGTTCCACTGAAGTCGATACTTCTTTCACGTCAACATAATCCCCAACTTTTACAGGTTGATTCAGATCATTCATAAACCAAGCTGCATTTATATCCTCAAAATCATAGTTTTCTGGAAGCTGCGCGTATTCATTTACTGTCGTATTTTCAATCAGTAAAAACATATTGCCCTCTACGGCGGCAACGGCACCTGATACGCCTAGACTTTTTCCCTCCGGATAAGATGGGATTTTGTGCTGTTCTTTAAATTTAGTTAACTGTGTTTCGTAATGTTCATCCATATACGAAAATGCCTTTCTATCCGTATATAGCGCTGCAATCGCTACAACCATTTTCGGATAGTCATTAAACCATTTTTCTTGCAGCTTTCCTGCATAGACAGCCTGTTCAATTATTAAGGGTGCAATCGATTCATCAAATTGAGTCTGCGTTATATTTGCCATTGCTAAAACTTTCGGTAGTTCAATTTCATGCCATAGTTTTTCTAAGTTTTTTGTACCTTTTTCGATTTCCGCATTCGTAATTGTAATGCCAATACTTTGTGCGTATTTTGGAATACCAATTATTCTTATCATTTCATAGTAAGGACTTGCTCGCAGAATCTCTTCCGTTCGTTTCCCTTGTTCATCAAGTACCGTCAAAAATTCAAACAGCAATACATTCGTCGGCTGTGCAGCTTGCCGAATATCCATTACTTTGGGGATAAACTGCAAACCAGCAACTATCAATAATGCCACTACAACTACTGGCATTAAATAATAAGCTATATAATTTTTCTTCTTACGCGGTTGTTTATGTAAAATGGAATTTTTTACGGCCTTTTCACTTTCTGACATGTCCCCTGCAACATCGATCAACGCCCTTTTGAATTCATTCATGATTTAGCACCTCCCATGTTCCTTCTAGTACAGGTCGTAATTGGTCACGCGCGCGTTTTAATCTTGTTTTCACGGTATTTTCGTTAATTTGTAAAATTTCTGCTACTTGTAAAACAGACATTTCCTCGTAATAATATAAAAGTATCGGCTCACGATATTTGAGTGGTAGCTTTAAAATCGCTGCACCAATACTTGAACGTTCCTCTAGTTGTACGACATGATCTCGGTCCGTTGTTTTCATCCACCATTTCGTTTCAAATTGCATTTTTTTATAGGCCCAGCTTTTTAAATAATCTTTACTTTTATTAACGGTCATCGTTGCTAAAAAGCTTCGTAACTGACCCTGCTCTTCATAATT
>JAZUES010000182.1:0-12172 GCA_045640265.1 Solibacillus sp. | reverse complement strand
TGATTTTGAATCTTGGTGATCATGAATTTCTGGAACATAACCAATTAGTTTTGCGCTATTTGTTAAAATTTTTACTCTTTCTTCGAATGAAAGTGGTAGTTTATGTTTGCGCTCGTTTAAATATTGTTGCATCAATTGTTTACCATCTTTAAAGCTAATTTGCATGGCTTTTTGCAACGCTTCATCACCGAGCTCTTGAATTAATTCGAGCGACCAATTGACTAATAATGAGGGGTCACGTCTTGGAAAGCTTAAATTGATGCCCTCTTGTTTGGCTCGGTAAACACGACCTGGTCGGCCACCTTTTCCTGTCTTCAAATACTCCGCAGATATAACATGAATTTCAGAGAGCTTTGTTAAATGTAAACGCGCCACGTTGGAATGAATATTAAATTCATCTGCAATCTCTTGCACAGTAAAGTATTTTTTTTGTTGAAGCATGTACTCATAAATAGAAAAGCGTGTTTCGTCTGCTAACGTGCTTGTGATTTTTATTGGATGGAGCATGATTTCACCTCACAGTAGATGGAATTATAAAAATATAATGAAAAGAGTGTATTGAAATTTGCTGCAAATTTAGATTAGAAATTGTTTTGTAATAAGTGGAGGTTTCATCTTATTTTACATGAAATACTATTGAAATTGTTCAATTATATAGAAAATATTTACCAAAAAGAAATTATTTGTTATTTTATGGGATTTTTCAAAATTACCATTTATAATAGCGCTAAGCTCGAGTGCAAGAAGAAAATTAAAAGAAGTGGAGGTGATTGTTATCGAACAAGAATCAATAATTGAACAAAAATGTCTCCGATTATTACAACAAGCAAGTGAATATGAAGCATCTGATGTACACTTACTCCCTCGTGAAAAAGATTTCAAAATATTGTTTCGAAAATACGGTCGATTCGTTCAAGTGGGGGAGATTCCCAATGATTTGGCGATGCGAATGATTTCATACTTTAAATTTTTATCTTCATTAGATATTAGCGAAAAACGTAAACCTCAAAGTGGTGCCTTCCAAAAATCCATTCAAAGTAAGGATTATTCTTTCCGAATTTCTACATTACCCTCTACATTTCATAAAGAAAGCTTAGCAATCCGATTTTTGCGTCAAAACTTCACACGTCCAATTGCAACTATTTGTCATGATCCAAAAAGTGCAGAAATGTTGAGTAAACTTGTACAACATCCTAGTGGGTTGCTTTTAATAAGTGGTGCGACTGGCTCGGGAAAAACTACGACGTTATATTCACTTTTACACTATTGTGCGATGGAATTGTCTCGTCATGTTATTTCATTAGAGGACCCTGTTGAAAGTACACAGGAAGATCTCCTCCAAATCCAAGTGAATGAACGCGCAGGTGTGACCTATTCAACTGGATTAAAAGCAATATTACGTCATTCGCCCGAAGTAATCATGGTCGGAGAAATACGTGATAAAGAGACAGCTCAAATTGCCATGGAGGCTGCCTTTACTGGCCATTTAGTTATCTCTACAATCCATGCGAAAGACACGGTAAATTGTTTATATCGGCTATTAGATTTATCGATTTCGATTGAAGACATGCGTCAGATGTTGTTAGCAATCGTAACTCAGAGTTTGGTTGTGACAAAGGCGGATGAGTATAAGGCACTTTTTGAAGTACTGATGGGAGACCAATTACAAGAAGCGTTACAACATGTTCAAGAAAAAAGAGACTATGTATTGCCAGAAGAATGTACAATAGTTGGTCAAAGGGCAAAGTTGAAGGAGTATGACTATGAATATTCCAATCATTAAACATAGACCATCTATCAGTATTAAAAGAAAAAAAGCTACTCCAAAAATAGACGAACTTGCGACATTTTTACATCGAATTGGCACGCTATTAAGCGAAGGATATACGTTTGCTCATTGTATTGAAATGTTGCTGCCCTATCATGTGAAAAACTATGGGAATTTGCAACAAGAGATTTCTTCCATTCTTCATGATGGGGGGAGTGCTGCCCGAGTATTTCAACAATTAGGATTGGATAAACAATATTTAGTTTCAATTGAACTGGCAGAAATGACAGGACAATTACAGGAAACGGTGCAAATTGTTGCAAAGCAATTAACCTTTGAACAAGAGGCAAAATCAAAATTAGTGAAAGCATTAGCGTATCCAATTGTATTGTTTATCTTTTTAATTTTTTTGTTTTTAGCGTTTCGTACTTACTTTTTGCCCAATATGTCCTCAATGGTGTCATCGCGCATTGATAGTGAGAAATCAACAAGCATTCAATGGTCTACCTTTTTTTTGCATACACCTGATTATATTATTGTGACCTTGATTCTTTTAAGTTTGGCAACAGGTGGTTTTGTTCTATACGTTCGAAAAAAACGGATCGATTTACAATTGAAACTATTATATAAGTTACCGTTTATCGGATTATTTTGGCGATTAGTATTAACACGTCAGTTTTCTAGAATACTAGGAAATCTAATTTTGGCAGGTTTTTCACTACAGCATGCGTTAGAACATATTAAAAATCAATCCCATCAAAAACAACTTGCCTATGTGTCCAATGCAATACAAGGAAGGGTCATTATTGGCGATTCGCTTGCACAATCTGTTCGGAATGTGGGTTATTTTTATCCGAAATTTGATCATTTTGTTTCTCATGGGGAGGCAAGTGGTTTGTTAGGAAGAGAGTTAATCCTATATTGTGAATTACTAGATGAGCGACTTCAAAGTACAATTCGTATGTTATTAGCGATCATTCAACCAATATTATTCATAGTTATCGCAATATGTGTCATCGCCGCGTATTTAAGTATATTAATTCCGATGTATGACGTGATTGATTTTATTTAGAAGGAGTGAAGCAGTTGAAAAACGAACGTGGATTTACATTAGTAGAAATGCTTGTTGTATTATTAATCATTTCCGTACTCATCTTAGTAACCATTCCAAACGTAGCCAAACATTTCTCGTCGATTGATAAAAAGGGCTGTGATGCGTATGTCTTAATGGTACAAGGACAAGTAGAGGCGTACAAATTAGAGGAGAATAAGTATCCTAATGATTTAAATGATTTAGTCGCTGGGGATTACTTACAAGAGGGGAATACGACTTGTCCAAATGGAGAAAGTGTAACGATTACACCCGAAGGAAAAGTTATAGGACCCGAGAGTAGCACAAAATGAAACGATTTTTTCGTGATGAACGTGGATTTACATTAATTGAAATGCTCGTTGTCTTAATGATTGTCATGGTGATGAGTTCGGTCATAATTTACTATTCTCATGAAAAGTTTCAAAAGTATATAACTTATCAAACGATGAATCAAATTGAGCTTCTTATTCGAATGACACAAATGTTGGCAATTGAACAACAATATCCTCATACATTTACCGTTACAAATCGAAAACAAATTAGTATAAAAAGAATTGAAGAAAAGGAAGAATTAATGATATTAAATTTGTCACCAAAGCATGAAATGATATTGTCTACAAATAACTCACAACTATATTTTCGTACGAATGGTAATGTACAAAGCTTTGGTGGACTTACGTACAAATATGGAGATGAGTCACATAGTTACACAGTAAATATCGGGAAAGGTCGTATTGTGAAAAGGGGGATTATCTATCACTGAACATGGATTCTCATTTATAGAAACACTTTTAGGTGTAGTTATTTTATTTTTTTTAAGTGGAACGTTGATTCCAATGACCTTTTTTATGAAACATGAAATTGCAACACAAAAGATGCAAACACATGCGGCCGAAGTTGCATTTAATGGTGCATTAACTTATTCGCGTTACGGTGAACAAACAGGAATGCAAGAAATAGATGGGGTCATTTATGAGTGGGCTATTGAGGATACTAGTGTTTGCGTAGCCTATAACGATGGAAAAAATGACGGAGAATTATGCATATGAGTGTTTTACAAAATGATAGAGGTTATACATTGTTGGAGAGCGTTTTTCAATTAATGGTTTTTATGATCTTCGCCTCAATTAGTGTCTTAATGATTATTTGGTTTCGAGATTTATATAACCTTGAAAAGATGAAGGAAGATGTGAATTGGGAGCTTTTTATTTATGATATAAATCAGTATAATGAGCAGTCTATATCAGGATCTTTAGTTGATAATAAAACATTGCAAATGATATTTTTGACAGATCCTAATGAGCTAGGTGATCGCGTGTTTAATTTTAAGTTATCTGAATCGCATTTGTATAAAAGTTCGAAAAACGGGGGCTATGAAATCATGTTGCCATTTGTGAAAAATTGGAGTTTAAAGGTGGATGGTTCAACTATTTTGATGAAAGTAGTGATGAAAGATGGTACCGTACGAGAAAGAAGCATTATTAAACCAAAAATACAATAATGAGCGTGGCGTTATCTTTCCACTGGCAATCATCTTACTTTTTATTGTCACAGGTGCCGCCTTACATTATACAAATGCCTATTTAGCTGAATTAAAAATTTATAATTCATTGGAATCTATTTACGTTCGTGCTACGATAAATATACTAAATAGTATAGATAGATGAATCCGAGTAGCTCGTAATTAGAAGAAGGTGATAGCCATGCGAAAAATATATTTAGTTGGATTTATGGGGAGCGGCAAAAGTGCGATAGGCCGTCGATTAAGTTATTACTTGAAAATGCCCTATTATGATATGGATCATGAAATTGTCCGTCAGCAAGGAATGTCGATTCCAGAAATTTTTGAAAAGTACGGTGAACATCGATTTCGTGAAATCGAAAAAGAATTTTTACAAAATTTCCGCGATGAAGCCTGTATTATTTCAACAGGTGGTGGTGTTGCAATGAATGCGGAAAATCGTAAAATTATGCGTCGTACAGGATTAGTCTTTTTCTTAGATGCACGTTTTGAAGATATTTACATGCGCATTAGAAACGATAAAAATCGTCCTATAGTTCAAAAATCCTCGGAGCAAGAATTAGAAGAATTATTTAACTACAGACGGAAGTTTTATCGGGAAGCAGGACATATACAAGTTTTAACCGCTAATCGCACATTACGTCAAATTGTCGAATACATTGCATTTCAAGTGAATCGACTAAAAGGCGAATGATTATATTGTTATAAAGGTTAATGTTCGTGTTATTAACCGAAATCAAAAAAATATTGCGTTTATAATACATTCAATGTTAGGATATGGCTAAGAGTTATCTTAAAACTTAGTTCAATATATTTCGCGCGGATGATGGTACGGGGAGAGAACGTGAAGTCACGTCGCCGAAGGAGCAAATAGCAAATGCTATGAATCTCTCAGGCAAAAAGACTCGTATTGGACGCAACTCTGGAGAGCGCTGCAAACTTAAAGTGCAGCCACCAAAGGGGAAAGCCTAAACTGTGATGGAAATTCAAATTTAGGTGTAACTTTCAGGTGCAAGGACAGAGAATCCCAATCTATGGGATTCGTCTGTCTTTTTTTTCGTAATGAAAGTTTAAGAGCTCTTCAAAATACATACTTTTAAGGAGGACATTGAAATGACAAATGACTTAAAACGTACACCACTTTTCGACGAGTATGCTAGATATGGTGGGAAAACAATTGATTTTGGTGGCTGGGAGTTACCTGTACAGTTTTCATCTATCAAAGAAGAGCATGACGCAGTTCGCAATCGTGCCGGCCTTTTTGATGTTTCGCATATGGGAGAAATCTTTGTTGAAGGTCCTGATGCACTTCCTTTCTTACAAAAAATGTTATCCAATGACATTTCGAAAATCTCAGTTGGTGGTGCACAATATAGCGCACTATGTTACGAAACGGGCGGTGTTGTAGACGATTTATTAACATATCGTTTAGAAGATAACCGCTATTTACTATGTGTTAACGCAGCAAATATTGAAAAGGACTTCGCTTGGTTACAGCAACATGCAGAAGGTGACGTTACATTAACGAACGCATCTGCTGACTATGCACAAATTGCACTGCAAGGACCTTTATCTGAAGAAGTGCTACAAACTTTAACAGATAGTGACCTGACAACTATTAAATACTTCAAATTCCAGGACAACGTAACTGTTGCTGGTCATAATGTAATCGTTTCTCGTTCCGGTTATACGGGTGAAGACGGCTTTGAAATTTATGGTGCACCAGAAGACATTAAAAATCTTTGGAATGAAATTTTAGAAGCGGGCAAAGAAAAAGGCGTAGTTGCTGCTGGACTTGGTGCGCGTGATACATTACGTTTTGAAGCTTGCCTACCGTTATATGGTCAAGAATTATCAAAAGATATTTCACCACTTGAGGCAGGTATCGGTTTTGCTGTGAAATTAGCAAAGGAGCCACAATTTATTGGTCAACAAGCACTAATTAACCAAAAAGAAAACGGTCTTCCTCGTAAATCAGTTGGAATTGAAATGATTGACAAAGGAATTCCTCGTCACGACTATAAAGTGTTCAAAGACGGTCAGGAAATTGGCATCGTTACAACCGGTACTCAATCGCCCATGACGAAACGTAATATTGGTTTAGCTTTAATTGACGCAAAATTCGCGGAAGTCGGAATTGAAGTAGAAGTTGAAATTCGCAGTAAATTTGCGAAAGCGGTAATTGTTGAAACACCATTTTATAAACGAAATAAATAAACTTTGAAAAGAGGGTTATGTAATGCAACATCGTTATTTACCAATGACAGAACTTGATAAGCAAGAAATGTTAGAGACAATTGGTGTTTCTACAATTGATGAGCTATTCGCTGATATCCCAGAAAAGGTACGCTTCCAAAGTGAATACAACATTAAAGCGGCAAAATCAGAAGCAGCATTAATGAAGGAATTAGCGCAATTAGCTGCAAAAAATAAAGATACTGCTAGCAATGTATCATTCCTTGGTGCAGGCGTTTACAATCATTACAAACCAGTAATTGTAGATCACGTAATTTCTCGTTCAGAGTTTTATACAGCTTATACACCTTACCAACCTGAAATTTCTCAAGGTGAGTTACAAGCAATTTTTGAGTTTCAAACAATGATTGCTGAACTTACCGGAATGGACCTTGCCAACTCATCTATGTATGATGGCGGTACAGCACTTGCTGAAGCAGGTATGCTAGCAGCAGGTCATACGCGTCGAAAAAAATTACTTGTTTCAGGTGCAGTTCACCCAGAATACAAAGATGTAGTAGCAACATATGCATATGGTCAATCAATTGAAGTTATAACGATTCCTACAAAAGATGGTATAACAGATATCGAAGCACTTAAAGAATTAGTAGATGATCAAACTGCGGCTGTTATTGTGCAATATCCAAACTTCTTTGGCCAAGTTGAAAACCTACAACCACTTGCAGACATTACGCATAATGCCAAAGGGTTATTCATCGTTTCTTCTAACCCATTAGCACTAGGCGTATTAACACCTCCAGGAAAACTTGGTGCGGATATTACAGTAGGAGATGCACAGCCATTTGGTATTGCAGAGGCTTTTGGCGGTCCTCACTGTGGTTTCTTCGCTGTAACAAATAAACTAATGCGTAAAGTTCCAGGCCGCTTAGTTGGTGAAACAGTAGACCAAGATGACCGTCGTGGATATGTATTGACATTACAAGCACGTGAGCAACATATTCGTCGTGATAAAGCGACATCTAACATCTGTTCAAACCAAGCATTACTAGCACTTGCAGCATCCGTAGCAATGACGGCTCTTGGAAAACAGGGCATGCAAGAAATGGCAAAACAAAATATCGTGAAGACACGTTTTGCGAAAAATGCCTTTGAAGCAGCTGGTTTTGAAGTAGCATACCAAGGTCCACACTTCAACGAAATCGTTGTTAAAACAAATAAATCGGTAACAGATATTAACAAAGCGTTAATTGAAAAAGGTATTATCGGAGGCTTTGATTTAGGCCGCGTTTACCCAGAATTAGAAAACCATGCGTTAATCGCTGTTACAGAAATTCGTACAAAAGAAGAAATTGAAGCATTAGTTGCGGAAATGGGGGCTCACAATGCATAACGAAAACCAATCACTCATTTTTGAAATTACAAAAGAAGGTCGCGTAGGATATAACCTAGAGCCACTAGATGTACCTGATTTCGATTTAGCAGACCTATTACCACCTGATTTAGTACGTGATACACCAGCAGAGCTTCCTGAAGTATCTGAATTGGATATTATGCGTCACTATACAGCCTTATCTCGTCGTAACCACGGTGTAGACTCAGGTTTCTATCCACTTGGTTCTTGTACAATGAAGTACAATCCAAAAATTAATGAAAACGTTGCGCGCTACGCAGGTTTCGCAAACATTCACCCATTACAGGATGAAGCAACAGTTCAAGGTGCAATGGAACTTTTATATGACTTACAAACGTCTTTACAAGAAATTACTGGTATGGATGAAGTGACATTACAACCAGCAGCTGGGGCACATGGTGAATGGACAGCACTTATGATGATTCGTGCATTCCACGAAGCAAATGGCGAAGGTCACCGTAATAAAGTCATTGTTCCTGACTCAGCACATGGAACAAACCCAGCTTCTGCATCTGTTGCAGGCTTTGAAACAATTACAATTAAATCTGGTGATGACGGCTTAGTAGATTTAGATGACCTGCGCCGTGTTGTTGGCCCGGATACAGCAGCGTTAATGTTAACAAACCCGAATACACTTGGGTTATTTGAAGAAAATATTTTAGATATGGCTGAAATCGTTCACGGCGTTGGCGGTAAGGTTTACTATGATGGAGCTAACTTAAACGCAGTTATGAGTAAAGCGCGCCCCGGTGATATGGGCTTTGACTGCGTACATTTAAACTTACACAAAACATTCACAGGTCCACACGGTGGCGGTGGTCCTGGTTCAGGTCCAGTAGGGGTGAAAGACGATTTAATCCCATTCTTACCAAAACCAGTATTAGTGAAATTAGAAGATGGCTCATTCCATTTTGACTATAACCGTCCACAATCAATTGGTCGTGTAAAACCTTATTACGGGAACTTTGGCATTAATGTTCGTGCCTACACATACATCCGTTCGATGGGTCCAGATGGCTTAAAAGCGGTAACAGAATATGCCGTATTAAATGCAAACTACATGATGCGTCGTTTAGAAGAACATTACGACCTTCCTTACAATCGTCATTGTAAACACGAATTCGTCTTATCAGGGCGTCGTCAAAAGAAATTAGGTGTGCGTACACTAGATATTGCAAAACGCCTGTTAGATTTTGGCTATCATCCACCAACAGTTTACTTCCCATTAAACGTGGAAGAGGGGATTATGATCGAGCCAACTGAAACGGAATCAAAAGAAACATTAGATGCATTCTGTGATGCAATGATTCAAATTGCACAAGAAACGATCAATAATCCATCATTAGTACAAGAAGCACCGCATACGACAGTTGTAAATCGTTTAGACGAGACACGAGCTGCTCGTACACCAGTGTTACGTTATATAAAAAAAGAAGCAGTTGCCGTCCAATAAATGTTAAAGAGGCTGGAATTATTTCCTAGCCTCTTTTTTACTTTTTATGTAATAATTCAATCATCGGACGTTGCTAAATGTTCAATCTCTTTTAAAAACATATTATAATAGAAGAAACTCATTTGAAATTTTAAACAAATATGAAAAAAGCCCTCTAAAAATAGAGAGCTTGGTCATAAATTTATTTTGCTTTTACTTTACCAGTCCAAGTTTTGAAGCCGCCTTGTAATTGGTAAATTTGAGTATAGCCTTTTTTCTTTAAGTTTAAAGCAGCACGTGCACTGCGACCAGAGTTTTGGCAGTATAGATATACTGGTAAATCTGGGCGGATTTCTTTATGACGATTATTAAATTGCGTCATTGGGATGTTACGAGCACCTAAAATATGACCCGCTTCGAATTCTTTTGGTTCACGTAAATCAATTAATTGCGCTTTACGATAACCTTCGATAAATTGCTCTTGTGTTAAATTTGTCACTGCTTTTTTTAATCGTAATGAGTTTACAACAACGTAAACGACGATGATGACTAAGACAGCTAATATAGTGTATAAGATTGTCACTGCGATATTGCCCCTTTCTTTCTCTACTTTCTATTATAAGAGATGAACTAGAGATAGTCGAGTGAGTTTGTTAAAATGAACTATTGGAGGCGAGAAAATTTGAAAAAACAATGGTGTTTTATCAATTCAGGTCCATGTAGTCCATCTTTTAATATGGCTCTGGATGAGGCGTTACTCGATTGGCATAGTGAAGGCAGTATTCCACCAGTTATTCGATTTTATGAATGGAATCCAGCGACAGTTTCAATTGGTTATTTCCAACAAGTTAATCGTGATATTAATATGCAAGCAGTAAAAGAACAAAACTTAGGTTTTGTCCGTCGTCCTACTGGAGGGCGTGCGGTGCTACATGATCAAGAGCTTACATATTCAGTAATCGTTTCTGAAGACTATCCAGAAATGCCGACGACTGTTACAGAAGCTTATCGTGTTATTAGCGAAGGAATTTTGCGCGGATTTCAGAATCTCGGATTAGATGCGTATTTCAGTGTACCTGACTCGCAAGAAAAATTAGACGACTTAAAAAAACCCAAAAGTGCAGTTTGCTTTGATGCGCCGAGTTGGTATGAGCTCGTTGTTGAAGGGAAAAAAGTAGCAGGTAGTGCACAAACACGTCAAAAAGGTGTTATTCTACAACATGGTGCGATCCTTTTAGATTTAGATGAAGAACAGTTGTTATCTGTTTTTCACTTTGCGTCAGAAGAAGCGAAAGAAAAAATGCGCAAAAAATTACCAGAGAAAGCTGTAGCGATGAATCAGTTTTCTGAAATACCATTTACAATTGAACAATGTGTGGAAGCCTTTTCAAAAGGTTTTGAACAAGCGATGCAAATTGAACTCATTCCATATGAACTTTCAACAGAACAATTACAATATGTGGAACAATTAGCACAAAATAAATATGGATCGGACGATTGGAATTTCAAAAGATAGAAAACGAACACCTGTTTTCATTTTAAGAAAAAATTTTTTTGATACTTAAAACCTTGATACACGTGAGGTTGACGAGATTTTTAAAAAATCAACCCCTTGTTTGAAAAAAAAATATGTTGTACTCTTTTCTAAGTGAAGAAGTACATACCCAATATATAGAATAGTTAAAAAGAATCAAACACTACATATTGTGTTTGATTCTCGTTTTGTTGGGAATTATATATTATTAAATCGTTCAAAGGGGGCTTATGTGGTGGCAAGTGTTGTAGAAAAAACCATCCAAGTCAATCAGTTAAATCAAGATATCGAGCAGTTTCCTCAAGTACATCCGATTACACCGGATATGCACATTACCCATAAAGGTGTGTCTCGTCTTGTAATGATTGACCGTTATTCTTTTAAAGATACGGAAAAGAAAACATTAAAAGTAGGAGATTTTGTTGTACTAACCGTAAAACAAGATCCAAAATTCCCTGCACGTGGATTAGGGATTATTCAATCGATTAATCTTGATAAAAAAACGGCGGCGATTTTAATTGAAGAAGATTACCGACATGTATTAGATGGGGACGAGCAAACAACAGGTGTTGTTGAACGTTCTTTAGATATTATTGAAAAGCCTTTAGAAATATATTATGAACAAATTGCAAAACGTAATGCGACGGGCTTAGCTGCTGTAGAAAAAACAGCAGAAAAGCGCAAAGAATGGTTTGAAAAGTTTTATGAGCAATTGGTATCTTTAGCCTTCATTCCGGCGGGTCGTGTTATTTATGGTGCTGGTTCTGAAACCGAAGTAACATTCTTTAACTGCTACGTTATGCCGTTTGTTGCGGATTCTCGCGAAGGTATTAGTGATCACCGTAAGCAAGTAATGGAAATTATGAGCCGCGGTGGTGGTGTTGGTACGAACGGTTCAACGCTTCGCCCACGCAACACATTAGCGCGCGGGGTAAACGGTAAATCAAGTGGTTCTGTGAGCTGGCTTGATGATATTGCTAAGCTGACACATCTTGTGGAACAGGGTGGGTCAAGACGTGGTAAAATTTGTTAGTGCCTCGTCTTTAAATAAACCTCGTGAATTGCTGGAAACTCTTTAAATGCGCAGTCAGCTACAACGTAACTAGAAATGGTCAGCGTGAATGCTTGAAAATGACTGTGGGACAAAGACAATCAGCAGCCAAGCTCCGCAAAAGGAGAAGGTTCAACGACCATCGAAAACACGTGAAAACGGAAG
>JAZUES010000181.1:0-1705 GCA_045640265.1 Solibacillus sp. | reverse complement strand
AAAGATTTGAAACCGTCGCCTTGGATTGCTGAGAAGTGAGCGAATACGTCGTTTCCGCCTTCAACTTCGATAAAACCAAAACCTTTTTCTGCGTTAAACCATTTTACTGTACCTTGTGTCATTTAAATGACCTCCATTAATCGTATTTAATAAGATCACATTTCCTCAAAAAGAAAAAAATTCACATATTACAAAAAGTACCAAATAAAACACGAATACTCTTTGTAATAGGTGAATTTATTGTTGTCTTGTAAAACCATCTTATTAAATATAAGTATATAACAAAAAATCACATTTGTCTAGTACAGAAGCGACTATTCAACTTTCTTTAGGGGTCTCGTCAGATTTATGAGACGTGATAGGGATTATGCCTGGAGAATAAGAATTATAAAATGTCCCAAATCTCGCTTTGGGAATGTTGCAAATTAAAATTAATAGCATATTTTGATTGCATAGTATGCAACATTATTCCATATATTCTGTCTTTTTCACCAATGAATAAAAGGAGGGTTTATGTGAAGAAAATTATAAAAATAAATTTCATTAGTATCTTATATGCTTTATCACTATTTACTGCAATCGAACTCATAATTAACGTATATCGTATTAGCAGGGTAACTGGATGGAATTTGGATATTGTTATGGTTATTATTCCTATAGTTATCGTAATAGGACTTATATTTTCGACACTATTAATTATTCGCCTTATAAAAAAATGGATGTTAAATAGAAAAATAGGTTACGGGTTAGCCTTTATCTGGTGTCCATATTTCATTCTTTTTTATTATATATTCACCTATTTGTTTCCCCTAGCTTCTGGTGAAACATGGTTCCCAATCTTTAATATTTTGATATATGGCATTATTTTTTTATACCCATTCTATATATTAATTATTAACCGATATGTTACATCAGAAAAATAAATCTAATGGATTTTTTATTAGTTTGTATTCAAAATAACGTTCCCAAATCAAAGTTTGGGAATACACGAAAAACGCGTAAACGTTGTTAAATCAACGTTTGCGCATTTTTTTGGAACATTATCTATACAGCTTTTTATGCACTTTTGTTAAAGGTCAGTAACAGCAATCATTTAGGAGCCTTTTGGGCACTGCTACACTTTGTGATTTAATGAATAAAATTGTGTATATTTTTTATCGTTGCAAATCTCAGAAATCTGACATGACCCCTTGAAATGCAAAAAAGTATGCAGCATATGCTACATACTTATAAATGACCCGTACGAGAATCGAACTCGTGTTACCGCCGTGAAAGGGCGGTGTCTTAACCGCTTGACCAACGGGCCAATGGCTCCGAAGGTAGGACTCGAACCTACGACCTGCCGGTTAACAGCCGGATGCTCTACCAACTGAGCTACTTCGGAACAATACATATGGTGGGGCTAAATGGACTCACCGACACTTAGAGCTTCAATCTAATGCTCTACCAACTGAACTATTTACCCATATTAAAAATAGCAAAAAAATGGCGGTCCCGACCGGGATCGAACCGGCGATCTCCTGCGTGACAGGCAGGCATGTTAACCGCTACACCACGGGACCAATTGGTTGCGGGGACAGGACTTGAACCTGTGACCTTCGGGTTATGAGCCCGACGAGCTACCACTGCTCCACCCCGCGATAATACTATAAGGTTTTAAAAAATTGGTGGCGGCAGAGGGAGTCGAACCCACGACCTTTCGGGT
>JAZUES010000180.1:0-45150 GCA_045640265.1 Solibacillus sp. | reverse complement strand
CTAGACACTCCTTTTATACGAAACTTCTTCTATTATACCAACAAAATATTATTCAAAAGTAATATAAAATGAACTTTTAGTGAAGACAAATAAATGCAAAAAGGAATCTGTATGATTATCAAACAGATTCCTCACAAAGATAGATTAGATTAGTTTACTTGACCTGAGAGTAGCTTCGCATACGGTGAATCAGATGGAATAATGAGAACCGTCTCGCCATTAATTGTTTTCTTGTAAGATTCTAATGTTCTGAACAAACGATAAAACTCTGGATCTTTTGAGTAGGCGTTATTGTAAATTTGAGCAGCCTCAGATTCCCCTTGTGCAAGAATGATTGCTGCTTCTTTTTTAGCCGTTGCTAACATTACTTGCACTTCTTGATCCGTTTTGGCCTCTCCACTACGTTTTTCAGCATCCCCTTCAGATAAATACTTTTGAGCAATTGATTGACGTTCAGATACCATACGTGTATATACAGATTGCTCATTTTCTTGTGGTAAATCTGTTCGACGAATACGGACATCAACAACTTCGATTCCAAAATTTGCAGCTTTGATTAATTGATTGACTCGCTCTGTTACACGATCATTAATATTGCCTCGTGAAGAGTTTTTTTCGTTAATAATGTCATCATAATTTGCTTGACCAAACTCTGTTCGAAGCGCCGAATAAATAAACTCTTCCATTCGATTTTCAGCATTTAATAATAGACCTGCATTTGAAATTAACGCTTTTGGATCCGTTACTTTCCAAATAGTATAGTTATCAATAATGATACGCTTTTTATCTTTTGTACTAATCTCTTCTTCTGTCATATCATGTGTCATTAAATTACGTGGTAATGTTGTCACACTTTGTATAAAAGGAATTTTCATATGAATTCCTGGTGTCTTCTCGTACTTCACAACTTCACCGAACTGACGGACAACTTTGTATTCGTTTTCTTTCACAACATAAAGATTAGCAAAGACAATGACAAGTGCAGCAAAAATGACGGTAACCACAATTGTTGAAGTAACCCATTGCTTCATATTCATAGGCTTTTTTGTTTTATTAATTGTTTTTGATGTTTGATTCGGCTCTTGCCCATTATTTGAGGGCTCTCGATCTGATGATACTTTTTTCACAACTTTTTGCTCTTTTTTATTGCCAAATAATTTTTTCACAAAATCTTCTAAGTCACCATTAAAATTATTGTTATTGTTATTGCTCATCAGTCTGAACTCCCTTCCTTCTTCGTTTCTGTCGAAGAATTCGTTTGCATTTGCTGAAGCGGTAAGTATTTCATCGTACTGTTATTATCATCATTCATAATGTAAATTTGCGCATTCGGTAACACTGTTTCTAGCGTTTCTAATACTAAACGTTCGCGCGTAATTTCTTTATTCATACGATACTCTTCGTATAGCTTATTAAATAAAGCCACTTCACCATTGGCTTGTTCAACACGTGCTGCTTTTTCTCCTTCTGCCTTCGATATGATGGCATCACGTTCACCAACTGCTTCACTTAAGCGTTGATTTTGATATTTTTTTGCCTCATTGATTTTTGTGCTTTTCATTTCACGTGCATCAGTTACAGCTGTAAAGGCCGCGCGTACCTCTGCGTTAGGAACATCTACGTCTTGAAGTTTAACCCCAACAATACCAATCCCTATATCATATTTGTCGATTAATGATACAAGTAATTCTCGAGTTTCTGCCTCAATATCTGCTTTCCCATCAGTTAAAGCATCATCAATTTTCTTACTACCAATGATCGAACGAATTGCACTCGAAGTTGCACTATGTAAAATGATTTTTGGTTGTTGTGAACTGAATAAATATTTTCTTGGATCCACTATTCGCCATTGTACAACAAGGTCTGTTAATACAATGTACTCATCCCCTGTAATCATTTTTGTTTCTTTATCAAATGTTTCTAATGTCCCATCTGCGTTCTGTTTATAACCGAACTGTAAACTATATGTTTCTTTTGATAAAACTTCTGCTTTTTGAATTGGCCAAGGTAATTTGAAATGTAGCCCTGGATCTTGAATCATGTCATCTACTTGTCCGAATGTGATGACTACCGCTTGTTCAGATTCATCCACCGTATACCAAGATGTTGTAACAGCTATTAGTGCAATTACTGTAAATAGACCAAGACCGATAAATAATAACGTCCTTTTAACACTCATCGTAAAAACCTCCTGCTTTGATTTTAAAATTCTTTCCTATTTTACGCAGTTAACTTACAAAAAGTTTCATTTTTTACAAAAATAATATTCTCATAGCAAAACGCAGCCTATCCAAAAATGGACAAACTGCGTCTTGGGTACTTCTTATTTTTTGCAAACTTCACTATTTGAAACGGGGGTTTCTAGTAATTACATTAGCAGTAAAATTTGAAGTTAATATATAAGTATTGTAAAGACATTGTTAAGTTTTTTATTGAAGCGGTAAATACACTTTCACACTTGTACCTTTCCCTATTTCACTCGATACTTGTATTTTTCCATGGTGTGCTTCTATTAAATGCTTAACGATTGATAAACCTAGTCCTGTGCCACCTGAATCGCGGCTACGCGCACGGTCAATTCGATAAAAGCGTTCAAAAACACGTGGAATTTCTGATTTTTCAATTCCGATTCCTTGATCTTTTACTTCAAATGTTCCATATTGCTCATCGCAACCTATACGTAAGGTCACAATTGTATGTTCCTTTGAATAAGCAATGGCATTATTAATTAAGTTCGTAAAAATTTGCATTAGACGATTCACATCACCCAAAATAAACGCATCTTGCTCAATTTCCACTTCAAATTGCATATTTTTGCTTTCTAATTGGGCACTTGTTAAATCGACTACACGAATTAAAATATCCTGCAATTTGACTGGTCCCACATCAAGCTCAAAGCCATGTCTTTCGATTTTTGATAGCTCCAGTAAATCCTGCACCAGCACTTGAATACGATTACTTTCTTCATGAATAATACTTAAAAATGAGAGTAGCATTTTTTCATCTTTAAACGCCCCATCAAGTAATGTTTCTGAAAATCCCTTAATTGAAGTAATCGGTGTGCGCAATTCATGAGATACATTTGCAACAAAATCTTTTCGAATTTGTTCTAAGCGTATTAGTTCACTCACATCATGCATAACGATGACAACACCAAGCCAACGACCGTGCTCTCCTACTACTGGCGCACCATAGATTTGTTCGTTATAAAATTCTTCCCCTATCACCATTTCAAGTTGCTGACGATACGGCATTTCCGTTAGAAACACGTAATCGATAAATTGTTCTAATGGCTTTGTCAGACCTAAACTCAAGAAATTCTTTCCTATTAGTTGTTCCTTCTCTAAATTAAAGAGCACCTGAAATTTTCGATTGACGATGGAAATATTCCCTTCACGGTCCAGCATCATTAAAGCGCTCCCCATATTTTCAACCAATGTTTTTAGGCGTTCTTCTTCGATAACACGTGTTTTCGTAATATCTTGTAAATTTCGAGCCAAAATATTAATGGAATTGCGAAGCTCCACTACTGTTTTTGGACCATTGGCAAACGCCCGCGCACGATAATTGCCCTTCGATAACTCCATCGCTGTCCGTGTTATATTGGTAATTGGTTTAATAAAATTCCTTGCCACTTTGTGAATCATGAATGCCATGAGAATACAAGCTACAACAATTAATATCACAAGAATGGCGTAAAGATTTATTCGAACTTCATTATATTTTGCAGCATTTTTATCAATTTCATAGGTTTCAAGCAATGCCTGCTTTTGTTCAGAACTTAATTGGATTTTTTCATTTTGAATTACTTGCTCCATTTTTTGCTGGTTTTCAATCGTTGTCGATTGAACATAATCATCTGCAAAAAAAGGAAATAGCTGTCCTACGAATAAACCGAGAACAGCTAAAATTGACACGATGACAAAAATAAAAGAATAAAATAAACGGTTATTCATTATTTTCTTGGCTCCTCAAATTTATAACCTAATCCTCTTATCGTTTTAATATAAATCGGTTTTCGGCTATTTTCTTCGATTTTATCGCGCAAATGACTAATATGAACGTCCACAATTCGTGTATCTCCAGCAAAGTCGTAATTCCAAACTGCGCTCAGAAGCTGATCACGTGTTAATACACGATTTTTATTTTCTAATAAGTACACTAATAATTCGAATTCCTTTGGTGTAAATTCAAGCTTTTCTTCATTGATAAATGTTTCAAAACGCTCTGGATACACTTGTAAATCGCCAAAAGTGTACACAAGTTCAGATGATGGAACAGTTTCTTCAATTACTGGCCCAGAAAAGCGACGTAATACAGCCTTCACACGTGCAATGACTTCTCGAGGACTAAATGGTTTCGTCATATAATCATCTGCACCTAACTCTAACCCAAGTACCTTATCAAATTCATCATCACGTGCTGTTAACATAATGATTGGCAGATTAATACGTAAGCGACGAAGCTCTTTACATACTTCTACACCATCAAGCTTCGGTAACATTAAATCTAGTAGCATTAAATCTGGTGTCTGTTCTACAGCTGTATCCAGCCCAACCTGACCATCATGAGCTAATAACACATCAAATCCCGCTTGCTCTAAATTATATTTTAATAATGTTGCAATCGAAATTTCATCTTCTACTACTAAAACGGTTTTTTTCATGTATTCGCTTCCTCCAAAATCGATTTGAAACCCCCATTTCAAATCAATTATTCCATTTGTATGGTGGTGAAACTTTTCCTATTATTACTTTCATAGTAACAACTTTTATAAAAAAGTACAATTATTGAAGAATGATTCTATTTCATAAAGTTATAAGCTATATTCATACTAATTGTTACAAAATAAAATACTGCCTAAAAGTAATTTACATACTTTTTAGGCAGCATATTAATTTATTTTAATGCTTGCATAACATCATTAACAGCTGTAACCGAATAATCTAAAGCAGCTTTTTCTGATTCATTTAAATTAAGCTCGAATATTTTTTCAATCCCACCTGCACCAAGTAATGTTGGCACGCCTAAGCAAATCCCTTCATAACCATATTCACCTTCTAAATAGGCAATTGACGGTAATACGCGTTTTTGATCTTTTAAAATGGCTTCTGTCATCTCAAGCATTGCTGCTGCAGGTGCGTAATAAGCAGAACCATTTCCTAATAATTTCACAATTTCACCACCACCGCCGCGTGTACGTTTTACAATTTTCTCAAGACGTTCTGCATCGATTAAACTTTCTAACGGTACACCGCCTACTGATGCATAGCGTGTTAATGGCACCATCGTATCACCATGTCCCCCTAATACTAAAGCGGTAATATCTTTTACTGACACATTTAATTCTTCCGCAACAAAAGCTCGGAAACGTGCTGTATCTAGTACACCAGATTGTCCGATTACTCGGTTTTTTGGGAAGCCTGTTTCTTTAAATACCGTGTATGTCATCGCATCAACTGGATTTGTTAACACAATAATTATTGCATTTGGTGAAGTTCGTGCTACTTCTTTTGATACTGTTTTCATAACAGCTTGATTGATTTGAACTAAATCATCACGACTCATTCCTGGTTTTCGCGCAACTCCTGCAGTAATTAATACGATATCTGAATTGGCTGTATCATCATAACTTGCCGTACCCAATACATATGAATCAAAATCTTGTATAGGTGCTGTTTCCCACATATCTAAAGCTTTACCCTTAGTTGGATTTTCAACATCCGGAAGATCTAAAAGTACAACATCTCCAAGTTCCTTTTGTGCAGCTAAAAATGCAGCCGTTGCACCCGTATATCCGCTACCAATTACAGAGATTTTTTTACGTTTTATTACCATAGAAATCGCTCCCCTTTAATCAATCATATAGATATTTAAGTATACAAAAAGGGAGAAAACAATATGCTTTCTCCCTTTGTTGTTACTATTCATTTTGAAACTTATGACCATTAAAGTCAATATTCACCAGTCAAATGATTTATTATGTTCACAATATTATTCAAAATCAAATAAATTGTTCATAATTTCACATAATCCGGCAAAAAATAAGTTTTGATTAGAAGTTTTCGATTAAACGAGTAGCGAATTCAGAACATTTAACTTCTGTAGCGCCATCCATTAAACGTGCGAAGTCATAAGTTACATATTTAGAAGAGATTGTTTTCTCAACTGAATTTGTAATTAAGTCCGCAGCTTCTTGCCATCCTAAGTGTTCAAGCATTAATACGCCTGAAAGTAATACTGAAGATGGGTTTACTTTATCTTGACCAGCGTATTTAGGAGCAGTACCGTGAGTTGCTTCGAAAATAGCGTGACCAGTTAAGTAGTTGATGTTAGCACCTGGAGCGATACCGATACCACCAACTTGAGCAGCTAATGCGTCAGAGATGTAGTCACCGTTTAAGTTCATAGTAGCTACTACGTCAAATTCTTTTGGACGAGTTAAGATTTGTTGTAAGAAGATATCAGCGATAGAATCTTTAATTAAGATTTTACCAGCAGCTAATGCAGCAGATTGTGCTTCGTTTGCAGCTTCTTCGCCTTTATCAGCTTTGATAGCATCATATTGGTTCCAAGTGAATACTTTGTCGCCAAATTCAGCTTCAGCTACATCGTAACCCCATTGTTTGAATCCACCTTCAGTGAATTTCATGATGTTACCTTTGTGTACTAATGTTACAGATGGTCTGTTGTGTTTAATAGCATATTCGATAGCTGAGCGTACTAAACGTTCAGTACCTTCTTTAGAAACTGGTTTGATCCCTAAACCAGAAGTTTCTGGGAAGCGGATTTTGTTAACACCAAGTTCATTTTGTAAGAATGCTAATAATTTTTTTTGTTCGTCAGAACCAGCTTTGTATTCGATACCAGCATAAATATCTTCAGTGTTTTCACGGAAGATTACCATGTCAACATCTTCTGGACGTTTAACTGGAGATGGTACTGAATCAAAGTGACGTACTGGACGTAAGCATACATATAGGTCAAGAGTTTGACGTAATGCTACGTTAAGTGAACGGATACCGCCACCGATTGGAGTTGTTAAAGGACCTTTGATTGCGATAAGGTATTCGTTAATTTTGTCTAAAGTTTCTTTTGGTAACCATTCACCAGTTGCGTTGAATGCTTTTTCACCAGCTAAAACTTCTAACCATTCGATTTTCTTTTCGCCATTGTAAGCTTTTGCTACTGCTGCGTCGATAACGCGAGAAGCTGCTGCCCAAATATCTGGACCGATACCGTCACCCTCGATGAAAGGAATTACCGGATTGTTTGGAACGATTAAAGAACCGTTTTCTACTACGATTTTGTTAGTCATTGGAAATTTGCCCCCTAATAATCATAAATCTAGGATTGCACCATTCGTGCAATCCTAGACATTTTATCATACTTTTTTGATTAACGCTCGTTAATTGGAACGTATTTTTGCATTTCTGGACCAACGTATTCCGCACGTGGACGGATTAAGCGGTTGTTTGAATATTGTTCTAAGATATGTGCTACCCAACCTGAAGTACGAGAAACTGCGAAGACTGGTGTGAATAAGTCATGTTCGATACCTAAAGAATCATATACTGATGCTGAGAAGAAATCTACGTTTGCAGGTAATTTCTTTTGTTCAACGATCATGTCATGAATTTTCACTGACATTTGGTATAATTCTGGTTTACCAGTTAACTTAGTTAACTTTTCAGACATTACACGTAAATGTGGTGCACGAGGGTCTCCACCACGGTAAACGCGGTGACCAAAGCCCATGATTTTTTCTTTGTTGTCTAATTTGTTTTGTACCCAAGCTTCAACATTATCTAATGAACCAATTTCAGTTAACATTTTCATTACTTGCTCGTTTGCGCCACCATGTAATGGGCCTTTTAAAGCACCGATTGCTGAAGTTACACCAGAGTATACATCAGATAATGTAGCTACACATACACGTGCTGTGAATGTAGAAGCGTTTAACTCATGGTCAGCATGTAATACTAATGCTTTGTTGAATGCTTCGATTTCGATTTCTGCTGGCTCTTCGCCTTTAAGCATATATAAGAAGTTTGCTGCATAACCTAATTCTGGTTTTGGAGCAATAGGTTCTTTACCTTGACGTACACGTGCAAAAGTAGTTACTACTGTAGCAATTTTCGCTTGTAAACGAATTGCTTTGCGATAGTTAGCTTCTTTTTCCATAACGTCTGCTTCTTCGTCAAATGTACCTAACATAGATACAGCTGTACGTAAAGCAGCCATTGGATGTACTGTGTTTAATGGCATAGATTTGAATAAATCTGTAATTGCCGCAGGGATAGCCATGTTATCAGCTAATTGCTGTTTTAAATCTGCTAGCTCGTCCGCTTTTGGTAAACGAGTGTTCCATAATAAAAATACTACTTCTTCAAAAGATGCATTGTTAGTAAGGTCGTCAATGCCATAACCTACATATGTAAGTGTGTCATCGATAATAGAACTGATTTTAGTTTCTGCTGCTACGATACCTTCTAAACCCTTTGTTGCTGACATAAAAATCGCTCCTTCACTTAATAAATTAGTTTTGTAAGTGCTTTCTTTTCATTGAACGAAAGAATTACACTCATACTGTTACTGTTCTGCTCAGGTGAACCTATAAGTAAATCTCTTACATAATTCATTATAATCAATTTTGACGGCTTTGTGAATGAAATCCTCCGATTTTAAGAAAAAAAAGCATATATGATAGATTTTTTGATTTAAAGAGAATTTTTTCGTTAATAACGAGATATATTTGGAACTTTTTAGGGGTGATTTAAGTGATGAATGAAAATAATTATAACAAATTCCTTCGAAATAGCCAAAAGTATGTGGTCTTATTGTTCTACATATCACTGATTTATTTTATTTTCCCGATTGTTTTAGGGCTATTCTTAGCCTATCTATTTTACCCTTTATTCGATTTTATAAGAAAACATTTAAGGCTGCCATTTGCCCTCATTGTATTTTTCATTTCAATCAGTCTTTTTCTACTTATCGGTATTTTTATCTATTTTATCATTCAAAGTGCCATTCAATTGCTACCTTCTGTTCAAACAACTTTAAGAGCTTTTTCAGAGAACTATTTAAACCATCCGTTTCTACCTTACTTCGTCGAAAAGCTTTCTTCTATTATTAACGAAGTCACTCTATTTTTTGTGAATATCATCAAAAATGGCTTAAATTCTATTTTTGAACTATTTTTATTTACAATTTCTTTTTATTTCTCTCTTTTTGAAAGCAAGAAAAATAGACTTTGGTTTTTTACCTATGTTCCAAGAGTCTATCGCGCTGAGTGGTCACGCTATTTTACAAAAGCAATGTCACTAATTAGCTATTTTATTTTCGTTGAACTTCAATTATTTACACTTACATTCATATTGCTAAGCATTGGTTTTTCAGTGCTTTCATTTGATGCAGCGATTATGAAGGCCTTTATTATTGCATTGGCAGATTGCTTGCCTTTTTTAGGGATCGGTCTATTTTTAATTCCTCTTGGTGTATACTACTTTTTTACCGAACAACAGCTACTTGCATTAGCAATCGTCACACTTTATATTTTCGTTCAAATAACGAGACAGCTAACTGAATCACTACTATGGTCACAGACACTTCACATTCGAATGATTCATACGTTTTTAATAAGTGCTGCTTCAATTTTATTGTTTGGCTTTTATGGTATTTTACTCAGCCCGATTCTTTTAATGATTGCCATTAAAGTAAAACAAACAACTACTTTTGCAAAATAATAACTTGTCCATTACGTATTTTTTTACGTAGGAAATAAAAAATCATTGGCTTAAATAAATTTCTCGTAATACCTAACATAAATAATAGTCCTATAATATCTGTTAAAAAGCCTGGAAGTGCTAATAATGCTCCTCCAATAAAGATCATTAAAGTTTCTATCATTGGAACTGTAGGTGCTTGTCCTTGCTGAATACTTTTTTGAATAGCTTGAATTGATTTTGTACCACGCTTTTTCGCAATAAGAGCGCCAATAATGGATGTTGCTACAATTAACAATAGTGTATAAAATACGCCAATCGCTTTTCCGACCATAATAAATAGGGCAATTTCAGCGATAACGAGTGCTAGTAACCCGAAAAATACTTTTTTCATGTGCCTGTAGCCTCCTCTTATTTATTAATACGAAATTTTTGCTAAAAAGTTTCAAAAAAAGAGCTACTCGATTTCTTTTCGAGCAACTCTTTTAAATTATAGTACGCTTGCGTGACCTTTATAAATAACGCCTGTTTCCGCGTCCATCGTCATTTCTTGTCCATGGCGAATTAATGTTGTTGCTCCTTTTACCCCAACAATAACAGGAATGCCAAGGCTCAATCCAACTACAGCGGCGTGAGAAGTTAAACCACCTTCTTCTGTAATAATACCCGCGCATTTTTCAATAGCTGGCATCATTTCACGATCTGAGCCAACTGTCACAATAATTGCACCTTCTGTATCGAAAGCCAATGCTTCTCCTGCATTTTTCGCGATAATTGCTTTTCCTACAACAGATGTCTTTCCAATCCCTTGGCCACGAGCTAATAAATCGCCAATGACATGGACTTTCATTAAGTTCGTTGTACCTGCTTCACCAACTGGTACCCCCGCTGTAATGACTACAACATCGCCGTGGCTTACATAATCATGATTTAATGCTTCATCTACTGAAAGCTCTAGAATTTCATCGGTAGTCTTCACTTTATTTGTCACAATCGGCTTAACGCCCCATACTAATGTTAATTTTTGAGCGGTATTCTGTTGACTTGTTACTGCAATGATTGATACGCCTGGACGATATTTTGCAATCATTTTTGCTGTATTACCACTTTCTGTCGGCGCTAATATTGCTTTTACACCCAAATTGATTGATGTATTTGCTACCGCTTGTGAAATGGCTTCCGTCATATTTGCTTCTCTTTCACGGCTACGTTGCGTTACGATTGAACGGTAGTCTAAAGAATCTTCCGTACGTTCTGCTATTTTATTCATCATGGCTACAGATTCTACCGGATAAAGGCCAGCAGCTGTTTCACCTGAAAGCATAATGGCATCCGTACCATCGATAATGGCATTGGCAACATCTGATGCTTCAGCACGTGTTGGACGTGGATTACGTTGCATTGAATCTAACATTTGTGTTGCTGTAATAACTGGTTTTCCGACTTGATTACATTTTTTAATTAACGATTTTTGTACAAGTGGTACCTCTTCAGCTGGAATTTCAACCCCTAAATCACCACGCGCTACCATTAAGCCGTCTGACACTTCGATAATTCCATCGATGTTGTCAACACCTTCTTGGTTTTCGATTTTCGGGATAATTTGAATATGGCCGCCTCCATTTTGCTCTAACAATTCACGGATTTCTAATACGTCTTTTGCTGTACGTACGAAAGATGCAGCGATAAAGTCTACTCCTTGATCAATACCGAATAAAATATCAGCAGCATCTTTTTCTGTAATACCAGGTAATTTTACAGATACGCCAGGTACGTTAACACCTTTTTTGTTTTTTAAAACGCCGGCATTTTCTACAATTGTATGAATAAGACCTTTGTCCAAGTCTTTTGCCAATACACGTAATTCAATTAATCCATCATCTAAAAGAATCATATCATTTTGATCTACGTCTTCTATTAAACGTTCATACGTTACGGAAAAGCATGATTCCGTTCCTAATACTTCTGTCATCGAAATATCAATGACTTGCCCTGTTACAAGATGTAACTCGCCATTTTCCATTGAATGTGTACGGATTTCGGGACCCTTTGTATCTAATAAAATTCCAACTGGCTTTTTCATACGCTCTGATGCATCACGAATCGATGCAATGCGAATTGCGTGGTCTTCATGACCGCCGTGAGAGAAGTTTAAACGGGCAACATTCATACCTGCTGTAATTAATTTTTCTAACATTTCTGGGGATTCACTTGCTGGACCAATCGTACATACAATTTTAGTTTTTCTCATATTATGTCATCTCCATTTTGTACTCTAAATTGAAAGTTCTTGTGATAATGTATATAAACTTAAGTCTGCTTTATGTTTGTGTTCAAAAGCTTCTTTTAAGTCATAATCTACGACTTCATGATTTTTCACACCTACCGCGCGACCACCTTGATTTTCTAATAATAGTTCAACTGCACGCGCACCAAAACGCCCTGCTAAAACACGATCTCGTGCGGATGGTGAACCACCACGTTGAATATGACCAAGTACAGATGTACGAATTTTCCCACCTATATGTTCTTCAAGTTGTTTGGCTAGCTTGTGCCCATTCATAACGCCTTCTGCTACTATAATGATACTATGTCTTTTGCCACGTGCCACACCACGCTCTAGTTTAGTGACAACATCGCTAATGTCCAGTGGTTCTTCTGGAATTAAAATAGATTCTGCACCAGCTGCAACCCCCGCCCATAAAGCAATATCACCTGCATCGCGTCCCATTACTTCAATAACAAACGTATTTTCATGACTTGTCGCTGTATCACGAATTTTATCAATTGATTCTACGACTGTATTTAATGCTGTATCAAAACCAATTGTATATTCTGTACCTGGTATATCATTATCAATTGTTCCAGGTATTCCGACACATGGAAAGCCTTTATCAGTAAGTCCCATCGCACCACGGTATGAACCGTCTCCGCCGATAACTACTAAACCCTCAATGCCTTCTTTTTCCATTTTTTCAATCGCTTTATATTGGAACTCATCTTCTTTGAATTGTGGGAAGCGTGCTGAAAATAATTTAGTCCCGCCTCGTTGAATGATATCGCCAACAGCACCAATATCAAGAAGCTCATAATCGCCATTATATAGCCCTTCAAAACCGTGATAAACTCCGACAACTTCTACATCATGAAAACGTGCTTTACGAACGACTGCACGAATAGCAGCATTCATTCCTGGAGCGTCTCCTCCGCTCGTTAAAACCGCGATCTTTTTCATTCCCTATTTTCCTCCTATAATACTCATACTATTCACATTAACAGAAAAAACACATATATGTAACTATTCTAGAAAACAATTATTTATAGGAATACAAAAAAATGAGAGAATGCGCTTTAAACGCATTCTTCTTTGACCTATTAAGCCTTTTTTGAACTAATATTCCTCAGAATATTGCCCTATCATTTTAAATTTTGTATAACGATTCTCAATTAATTGTTCTGCCGTTAATAGATTTAATTCATGTAACGTATCTTCAATACATTCTTTCATCGTTATCACTTGTTTTTCAACATTTCTATGTGCACCACCAGCAACTTCTGGGATAATCCTATCAATAATTGCTAATCGTTTTAAATCAGGTGCAGTAATTTTCATCGCCTCAGCTGCTTGCTTGGCATAGCTTGCATCCTTCCATAAAATCGATGCTGCGCCTTCCGGTGAGATAACTGAGTATGTTGCATTTTCTAACATTAAGATTTTATTGGCAACACCTAATGCAAGTGCACCACCACTACCACCTTCGCCAATGACAATACTAATTACAGGTACCCTTAAACCAGCCATTTCAAACAAGTTTCGCGCAATTGCTTCACTTTGACCACGCTCTTCTGCAGCTTTACCTGGATAGGCCCCTTTCGTATCAATAAAACAAATAATAGGGCGATTAAATTTTTCTGCCTGCTTCATTAAACGTAATGCTTTTCTGTAGCCCTCCGGATGTGGCATACCGAAGTTACGACGGATATTTTCCTTTGTTGACTTTCCGCGCTGATGCCCGATAATGGTTACTGCTTGCCCATTTAACGAAGCAATCCCCCCTACAATCGCGGCATCATCTTTGAATGTACGATCCCCGTGCAATTCGATAAAATCATCGAAAATATGCTCAATATAATCGAGTGTCGTTGGACGTTCTGGATGACGTGCTACTTGGACACGGTCCCAAGGTTCCATATTGTCATAAATACTTTGTTCTAATTGTTGCAAACGCGTTTCAAGCTTTTCAATTTCACCGCTCATGTCAACTTCTGCCTCAACTGCAATCGATTTTAATTCGTCAATCTTTTCACGTAATTTTACAACAGGTTCTTCAAACGCCATTAATTTAGACATGTGACACACCTCCTTTTACATGTAGCTTCACAATCGTTGCAATTTTTTCAAGCATTTCCAAACGACTAAATATCGCGTCGAGCTGACCATGCTCTAGTAAAAACTCTGCAGTTTGGAAATCGTCTGGCAACTTTTCTCGAACGGTTTGTTCAATTACACGTCGTCCTGCAAAACCAATTAAGCTTTGAGGCTCTGCAATATTGTAATCACCAATCGATGCAAAGCTTGCTGACACACCCCCAGTTGTTGGATGTGTCATAATTGAAATATATAGTAAGCCTTCTTCACTATGTCGTTTTAATGCAACACTCGTTTTCGCCATCTGCATAAGAGACAAGACCCCTTCTTGCATACGTGCCCCTCCACTTGCTGTAAAAATGATAAAAGGTACGCGCAGTTCCGTTGCCTTTTCTACAGCTCGCGTTATTTTTTCACCGACGACTGAACCCATTGATCCCATTCGGAAATGAGAGTCCATAACCGCAACGACTACTTGCATTCCTTTTAATGTGCCAACCCCTGTTAATACTGCCTCATTCAATCCTGTTTTTAATTTATCAGCATTTACCTTTTCAATGTAAGCAGGAAAATTTAACGGATTCGTTGTTTGCAAATGATCATCCATCGATGTAAATGATCCTTCATCTAAAAAGCAGCTAATACGCTCTCTTGCCGTCAATGTAAAATGATATTGGCATTTAACACATACTTTTAAATTTTTCTCAAGCTCTTTTGTTACATGAATCGCTTTACATTTCGGACATTTCGTTACAATGCCTTCTGGGAATGTTTTCTCATCTGCTTTGTCTGCAAAACTTGCTGTATTTTTCTTTCGATTAATTGAAAATAAATCACGAATAGCCATCGTAATCCCCCTTTGTTCTTCTGAAATTAGTTAATCACTAATTATTCCCATCCATTTGTCATAGGCTTCAATCGCCTCATATTCATATCCCATTTGTATCGATGTGAGCATCATTTCCACATGAATTTTTTCGTTTATTTGAATCTCTTTTTGCAATTCAGTAGTGCTAAAAGCTACTAATTGCAACCAAATTTTAAATGCTAAACGATTACCTGAAACAATGATACATTCTCTTAAAATATCTTCTCTCTTTAAAAATTGCTCGAGCTCTACTTTCACAAAAAAACTTTCCCAAATTGGTAAGGCTCGCAATGTTTTATTTCGACTAATTTGACGAATTGCCTCTTGTTCATACATTTTTCTCGTTGCCTGTACATCTTCTATCGATTTTGCATCTTGTAAAATAAACGAACCAACGATTTCAACGAATTGATGATGTTGCATACTCGCCAAATACGTTCCTCCACCTTGCTTCGTCTCAATTAAGCCTAATAGTTCTAAACTTCGAAGGGCCTCACGAACCGAAGACCGTCCTACTTGAAGTTGTTCACTTAGCACGCGTTCAGAAGGAAGCTTTTCTCCTTCTTGTATATTTTGTTCCGTAATTAATTCCCGTAGCTGTTTAACAATTTGTAGAAACACTTTTTTGGTTGCTTTCTCCTCCACTACTTCACCTCATTTGATCAAATCCACATAATCATTTCTCACCTTAAAAGTGGTCTGACCAGTTTACAATAGAATACAAAATGTTTTTGAACTTGTAAAGAGGATTCGCACATTCTATTCACTATATATAACAAAAATTACGTTTTTATAACTAAAAACAATCATTTTCGACTATATTTCAAAAATCAATATAAAAAGAGCACTTCTAATTCTATTAGAAATGCTCTTTAATATTATTTATTTTATAACAATTTGTTTCACTTTTATTTGAGCTTTATTGAAGCGATGTTCTAAATTACCTTCAACATATAATAATGTACCTTCTTCTAACTTACCCGCAACAGGTTGATATTCTTTTGGAAAAAGCGTTAAAGAGACAAGTCCAAATTCATCCTCTAGTTGTACAAACGCCATTAATTCTCCGCGCTTTGTACGGAGCTGCCGCATTTCGCTAACGAAACCAATCATTTTAACATACATATTTTCTTTTAACTTTGGCAGCATTTGCACAGTTGCTGTTACTTCTTGGAAATGAGGTCTCACTTTCACAATGGGATGATCTGATAGATAAAAACCAAGTACTTCTTTTTCAAATTGAAGTTTGATTTTTTCAGGCATTGGTGATGTTTCCGTGTACTTTGGTTTGCCGAAAGCAAGTAGCACTCCATCAAATAAGTCCTCCCCATCTGTTGGACGTAAAAAGTCAGCCTGTTTTTGTGCTCCCTCAATTGTGGCAAGAAGTGTAGCACGGTCTTTTCCGAATTCATCAAGTGCTCCAGCTTTAATTAATGGCTCCATGATTTTTCGTGTAAAGTTGGTTGTTGTTAACGCAACCGCTAAATCAAAAATCGATTCGAACTGTTGTTGTCTTTCTTTTCGAGCTATTATTAACTTTTGTAAAAAAGGCTGTGGCACGCCTTTAATCGCTGATAAGCTAAATCGGATTTTACCATTTTCCACTTTAAAATGACGCATGCTTCGATTGATGGATGGTGGTAAAATCTCTATACCTTGAGATTTTGCTTCTGCTAAAATTAGTGCGAGCTTATCAGCATTACCTGTCGCATTTGTTAATAGTGCAGCATAAAAATTAACAGGGAAGTTTGCTTTTAAATACGCCATTTGATAAGAAATGATACTATAGGCAACCGCGTGACTTTTCGGGAACCCATAATCTGCAAAGCGCACGATTAACGCATATACTTCCTCTGCAACATGCTGCTCATAGCCTTGTTGCATTGCCCCTCGTACAAATGCTGCACGTTGTTCTTCTAACACTTCACGCTTTTTCTTACTGACCGCACGACGGAGTAAATCAGCTTGTCCAATTGTAAAACCAGCTAAGACATTCGCGATACGCATGATTTGTTCTTGATAAACAATGACACCATATGTTTCTTGTAAAATTGGTGCGAGTGCTGGGTGTGGCATAACAACTTGTTCCTGCTGGTGCTTTCTGCGAGCATAAACTGGAATAAACTCCATTGGGCCCGGACGATAAAGCGCATTAACAGCAACGATATCTAAAAAGTGTGTTGGGCGAATTTCACGCAAGGCTTTTTTCATACCATCTGATTCAAGTTGAAAAATACCTGCAGTATCACCGCGCTGTAATAATTGGAACGTTGCTTCATCTTGTAACGGAATCTGATTGATATCGAGCTGCAAATGATGTGAAAACTGAATCGAACGGCGAATCTGTTCAATAATCGTTAAATTACGTAACCCTAAAAAGTCTATTTTAAGTAGACCCGTTTGTTCTACTTCTATCATTGGCCACTGCGTTAAATAAATATCGTCATGCCCTTCCTCTATCGGAATCACATCGACAAGTGGTACGGGACTTAAAACGACCCCTGCCGCATGGGTTGACGCATTCTTGGGCAAGCCTTCTAATCGAAGTGCTGCTGCGAACCACTTTTGACGAATTGGTTCACTGGCAATCCATGCACGTAATGGTTCAGACTGTTTATAGGCATCTTGCAACGTCGTACCAAGCTTATTAGGAATCAAATTTGAAATCATCTCTAATGTATCACTTTCAAAATTAAACATACGTGCTACATCTCGTGCTACTGCCTTAGCGGACAATGTACCAAACGTAATAATTTGTGCCACGTGCTGCTTACCATATTTTTGTGCGACATATTGAATCACTTCATGACGTCTCGTATCAATAAAATCAATATCTATATCTGGTAAAGAAACGCGTTCAGGATTTAAGAATCTTTCAAATAATAAATCATAGTGGAGAGGATCTACTTGTGTAATTTGCATGGCATATGCCACAAGTGAAGAAGCAGATGAACCACGGCCCGGTCCCGTTAGTATTTGTGCTTCTCGTGCAAAACGCATGAAATCAGCAACAATTAAAAAGTAATCTGAATAGCCCATCGACTGAATCACATGAAGTTCATACTTCATGCGCTTTTCGTAATGTTCAGGTAACGTTTCAACATTTAAGCGAAGTTTTAAGCCATTTAGTACTTCCTGTTTCAGAACCTGCTCAGCCGTTTTCCCTTGTTCTAGTGGGAACTTTGGCATATACACCTGATCCATATCAATCGTCACTTGGCAGCTTAATAATAGTATCTCTGTTTGTTCTAACCATTCTATTTTATTTGAAAAGCGAGTCAGCCATTCTTCATTCGTTAGTACATAGCTTTCTTGCAACGGCTCATAATGTACAGCTTCGCTTAGCTTTATACCCGTTTCGATTGCCTGTGCCACTTCATATGAAAAATAATCTTCCTTTTTTAAAAATAAGCTTTCATGAAGCGCAATTATTTTTAACTCATTTTCCTTAGCCAATAAAATGGCATGTTCTTCTTGCTGTTCACTACCCGAAATTCGAGAAATACCAACATATAAATCTGAATGATAGCTTTCCTTTAATATCTGTAAGGTCGGCCCAATCGATTGTTGAAGCCAAATCGCTTGCTGGGCTATTACTGGAATTACACAGACAATTCCATTTGCATAGGCTGATAACCAACGTAGCGGAATGGTTTGCTGTTGTCTAATCGCTATGCTGCTTGAAACTTTTAATAAGTTTTTATACCCTTGATTATTTTTTGCGTAAAGAACAAGTGGTAAAGAAATTTCCTCTGTTATTTCAAGTTGTATCGTTAAGCCGACAACAGGATGAATGCCAGCCTTTTTCATTTGAGACACAAAAGGCAAAAGTCCGTACAATTTCGTATTTACGATTGCACAGCTTTTTGCCTCTTGTTGTTGTAAAAAAGGGATGAGCTCTTCGATACGAATCGTACTTTTCAATAAATCGGCACTTGTCCGTATTTGTGGATAAACTACCACGCTAATCCCTCCTCTATATTAGTTAAATGTTTTACAAATTTCTTTTAAATCAACAATAACTTGGTCTGCTTCGTTCCATGAATACGCCGTTGCGCCTGATGCTAACGGATGGCCACCGCCATTATATTTTTTCGCTAATTGATTAATAACGGGTCCTTTAGAACGTAAGCGTACACGGATTGTATCATTTTCCTCAATAAACATGACCCATGCACTAATCCCTTTTACATTTCCCAAAGAGCCTACTAATAATGACGTTTCGGAAGGTGTCACATCAAACTCTTGTAAAATCTCTTTCGTCATTTTAATGTAAGCCATACCTTGCTCATCCATAATGAAGTTTTGATAAATATAACCTTGTAAATGCAATAGTTTACGGTCCATTTCATACATACCATCAAATAATTCAGTACGGTTGAAATTATACTTAATTAAATGGCCAGCTATTTCAAATGTTTTCTCACTTGCACTTGGGAAAATAAAGCGACCAGTATCGCCAACGATTCCAGCAAACAATAATCGCGCTGCTTCAACTGGCATTTTCCAATCATCATGTGCTTCTCCTACTTCAAATAAATCATAGATCATTTCACTACAAGAACTAGCATCTGTGTCTACCCATAGAATGTCACCGTATGCATCATCATTTGGATGGTGATCGATTTTAATGACAAAGTCACCTTTTACATAGCGTTGATCATCAATGCGCTCTGTGTTCGCTGTATCTGTTACGATAATTAAAGCACCTTCGAATTTAGCGTCTTCAATTTGCTGAGGCTGGGCTAAAAATGATAATGAATCTTCATGTTCACCAACAACGAAAACTTGCTTTGTAGGATAATTATTTCGAATAATTTCAGCTAAACCGATTTGAGATCCGTAAGCATCTGGATCTGGTCGTACGTGACGATGAATAATGATCGTTTCATACTCTTTAATTGTGTCGATGATTTGACGTTTCAAAATGGTTCCTCCCGATTTCACGTGATTTCCATTCGCAATTTCTACCAAATATAGTTACAATATCTAATAGTTATGCTATTGGGGGGTTCACTATGGTTTTTTTAAATTTTTTTCTAGTTGCTTGTATTGTTATTTCATTTGTTTTTTACTTCTATTTTAAAACGAAGCAATTCCGTTCAACACTACCAATTCGTAAAAAGTGGTATACTGCAAAAGCAGGTGTTACATTAGGAATTTTCTTAGCCCTTTTCGGGTTAAACACTACGATTATTTACCCTGACTGGATTGGCTATATTGTAGCCGTTATCTTTGTCGTTATTGGCGCAGTATTAGGCTTTAATAACTTTAAACGCATGCAACATGAAGGGAAATTCGTACAACAAGAATACGAATTAAATAAATAGTTTTAAAAAGGGGATCCCTCTCACTTGAGTGGTAAGCCCCTTTTTTTATTATTATCGCTCTAGTAATTGGAATGTCATAAGCGCTTTCCCAACAAGCAATGTTCCACTAAACACTTCGAAATCCATTTTCACGAATTTACGTGACATATCTAAAATACGCGGTTGGACAGTTAGTACACTTTCCATTTGCACTGGTTTAATAAAGTAAATTGTCATGTTCTCCATAACGGCATCCCCACGCTTACGTCGTTTTAATGCAAATGCACCAACTTCTGTAAGCAATATTGTGAAGGCTCCATAAGAGATTGCGCCAAATTGATTTGTCATCTGAGGCGTAACTGTAAATTCTACAGAAATATCTTCTTCCCCAAGTACTCGCATTTCATTTTTCACTAAATCATCAATCGTTTCACCATGCTGTGGCTGACGTTGAGCATGTTGAAGTGCTTTTAAAACGTCTTGACGACTAATAACACCTTTCAAATGTCCTTCTTCATCAACTACTGGGAGTAAGTCAATCCCTTCCCAAATCATGCGGTGACCAGCTGATGCAACACTTGTTTTCATCGATGCTGAAATTGGATTTTTCGTCATAACTTTATCAATCAGCTCTGACTCTTCTTTGCCAATTACGTCTTTACTCGTAATTATCCCGATAAGCTTGTTTTGGCTTGTAACAACAGGAAATGCACCATGTGAGGTTTGTTGATTTTGTACATGAAAGTCCGCAATCGTATGCGTATTTTTAAGTACAGCTGTATCCTCCATCGGTACATAAATATCTTCAATTAATAAAATATCCTTTTTAATTAATTGGTCATAAATAGCACGGTTAATCATCGTTGCAACCGTGAATGTATCATAACTTGTTGAAATAATTGGTAAATCAAGTTCATCCGCTAAGCGTTTATTTTCGTCTGTCGTATCGAAACCACCTGTTATTAATACAGCAGCACCTGTTTTTAGTGCATATTCATGTGTTTGTGTACGATTCCCTACGATTAATAAACTACCCGCATCCGTATAGCGCATCATATCTTCCAGCTTCATTGCACCTATTACGAATTTCGTTAAAGTTTTATGTAAGCCTGATTTCCCACCTAAAACTTGACCATCAATAATATTTACAATTTCAGCAAATGTTAAACGCTCAATATTTTCTTTCTTTTTCTTTTCAATACGAATCGTACCGACACGTTCTATTGAACTAACGAGACGACGGTTTTCTGCTTCTTTAATCGCACGATAAGCGGTTCCTTCACTTACTTGCATTTCCTTTGCAATCTGTCGAACAGAAATTTTATCTCCTACTGGTAGTGATTCGATGTATTGTAAGATTTTTTCATGTTTCGTTGACAACTTCATCACCTATTTCTTATCATTCGTTTCTGTCTTTAGTGTAACACATTTAGTCTCGAAAATTTACATTTTTCACTACTTACTAACGCCTTAGCTCTATTCATTAAACGAAAGCCCTATAGATTTATACATAAAAAACTGCCCAGCAAATATATTACTGAGCAGTTTTAGATTTCAGTTATAGAGTAACAAATTCACCTGGATTTAAAATTTGCACGTCCGCATTTTCTACCATTTTCAAAAAGTCATTTGGATCTTGTTGGATTGGCGGAAATGTATTGTAATGAATTGGTACGACAACTTTCGGATTTAGAAGTGTCACTGCATAAGCCGCATCTTCTGGACCCATTGTGAAATTATCACCAATTGGTAAAAAGACAACATCGATTGGATGACGCTTTCCGATTAACTCCATATCCCCAAATAATGCGGTATCTCCCGCATGGTAGATTGTTTTACCTTCTACTGTGAATAAAATACCTGCAGGCATACCTGTATAAATAATTTCATTATTTTGTGTCACATAAGAAGACCCGTGAAACGCTTGTGTGAACTTCACCTTTCCAAAATCAAATTGCCATGCCCCTCCAATATGCATGTTGTGTACACGACATCCTTGCCAGCTTAAATAATCTGCCAATTCATTCGGTGCTACAACAAGTGCATCATGCTTTGTCGCTAACTCCACTGTATCCCCTACATGGTCATTATGTCCGTGCGTTAATAAAATTACATCAGGCTTCTCATTTTCTACAACTAAATCCGTTTGTCCATTGCCATTAATAAAAGGGTCAATTAAAATCGTTGTCCGGTTCGTTTGAATTTTTACAATCGAATGTCCGTGATATGAAATCTGCATAAAAAACCTCCTATAATAGAACTACTTTTACCTTCACAATTCAATAGTACTGCAGAATTCTCCTTTTTTTGATATGCTTATTACGCTGAATAAATTTAAATGATTTTTTATTAAAAATCAAAGGAGCTAAAAATTGTGTCAAAATTACAAGAACTACAAAACTATTTACGTGAAAACAGCTTAGATGCTGCATTCATTACAACACCTGATAATGTGTTTTACTTTTCAGGCTTTGAAAGTGACCCTCATGAACGATTATTAGGGGTTATGGTATTCAAAGAGGCTACTCCTTTTTTAATTTGTCCAAAAATGGAAATGCCAGATGCCGTTGCAGCAGGTTGGAAATATGAAGTAGTTGGACATGAAGATACTCAAAACGCGTGGGATGTTGTCGCAAAAACAGTTGCAACTCGTAATATCGACTTCACTTCACTAGCAATTGAAAAATCACACTTAACTGTTGAACGTTATGAAGCGATTCAAGAGCGCTATCCTGAATTAAAATTTGCTGGTATTGATGAATTAGTAAACTCACTACGTATTTGCAAAGGCGAAGAAGAACTTGTCAAATTACGTAAAGCTGCCGAATTAGCTGACTATGCTATTCAAGTAGGTTGCGATGCAATTGCTGAAGGCAAAACAGAAATGGAAATTTTAAACGAAATTGAATCTGCAATTAAAGCAAAAGGCTACGCGATGAGCTTTGATACGATGGTATTAGCAGGTGAAAAAGCTGCTTCTCCACACGGTACACCAGGAGATCGTAAAGTTCAAAAAGGCGATTTAATTTTATTTGATCTAGGTGTAATATACGATGGCTATTGCTCAGACATTACTCGTACTGTCGCATTTGGTCAGCCTGGTGAAGAACAAATGGCGATTTACAATGCCGTACGTAAAGCAAACGAAGATGCGATTGCTAGTGTAAAACCAGGCGTACGTGCCATGGATTTAGATAAAGTCGCACGTGATGTTATTGCTGAAGCTGGATATGGCGAGTACTTCACACACCGTCTTGGCCATGGTCTTGGTATTTCGGTTCACGAGTTCCCTTCAATTAACGGATCAAACGAAATCATATTAAACCCTGGCACAGTATTTACAATCGAACCAGGTATTTATAAAACAAATGTTGCAGGTGTTCGTATTGAAGATGATGTTGTCGTAACAAACGACGGCGTCGAAGTTTTAACTAAGTTTACGAAAGAATTAGTTATTCTTTAATTTTTTCATGAATTAACACAAAATCGCATAGTATATGACGAAGGAATCATCAAAGTAATAATACGCTTTGATGATTCTTTTTTAGTTTTATTTGAGTCTCTTTTAACATTTCTCTATTTACAATAATTTACTTGTTTCTTATCGAAAAAAATAAGGAATAGACTATTATCTTATCAACGTGCGAAAGGAAGTGCATCATGAAAAAACGGACTTTTTTCTCAATCATTATTTTATTATTTACATTCATGGTAAATAACTTTGCGAGCGAACATGAAATTCAAGCAGCAACACCATTTGTTGCATTAAATAGTGAACGATTTTTACTTGATGCACCGAATTATCACGTAACAAATTTCATTGCAATGAATGAATTATTAGCAAGTCGCATTCCCATGTTTGCACAATCCCGAATTTCCATTCGTTCGAATAGGAATAATTTTTTGGTTGATGCCTTAAACTCAAAAACAATCGTATCAACTGAAATCAAAAAACCCCCTGTTGTAACGAGGGGGCTTTTACCACAAGCAAATCACAGCTACACATATTCCCCTTCATTTGAAGGAGCTGAACAGAAAACGTATGTTGCTTCGGTTAATCCTTATGTTTCAAATGCCATCGATTTATTTGAAAATGAATGGACTGGATATACGTATATTGAATCTGAAAACAGATTTGATTTCGGTGTCGCTTACTCTGATGTATTTTTCTTTTCACTAAGCTATCCAATGAAAGAAAAGGCAACAACGATTGATACTGACTATGGCTTTGAGTCAAACAACGAAACCGAAGTAAAGATTGATAGTACTTCAACTACTTTAACGACAGAGGCTGGAACATTCGAAAACGTGGTCGTGTTAAACTATCCGAATGGCTCTACCCTTTATTTGGCAAAAGGGTACGGCATCATTCGCATTACGAACTTTGAAGGAACCATTACAACAGAACTCATTGCCGTGAAATAACAAAAGGCTGACGAAGTTACTATTCGTCGGCCTATTTATTAATTATTTAAACCTGATAAAGTCTCTAAAATATCGTCAACAACTACATATGGTAAGTTTTGTGCATCTGCAACCGCTTCGTACACAACATGACCTTCTAGTGTATTAACACCTAATTTTAATGCTGGGTTGTCTAAACATGCTCTTAAGAAACCTTTGTTTGCAATTTGTAAGGCATAAGGAACCGTATTGTTTGTTAACGCAATCGTTGATGTACGTGGTACGGCACCCGGCATATTTGCTACTGTATAGTGAACAATATTATGTTTTACAAACGTTGGGTTATCATGAGTTGTTACTTTTTCAGATGTTTCGAAGCAGCCGCCTTGGTCGATTGCAATATCAACAACGACTGAACCAGGAGACATTGCTTGAATCATTTCTTCTGTAACAAGTTTCGGAGCCTTTGCGCCAGGAATTAACACCGAACCTATCACTAAATCTGCCGAACGAACGGCATCTGCAATATTATATGGATTTGAAATTAAGGTTTGTACATCTCGTCCAAAAATATCCTCTAATTGACGTAAACGTTCTGGACTTAAGTCAATGATCGTTACATCTGCCCCCATACCAACAGCCACTTTTGCGGCATTTGTACCTGCAATACCGCCTCCAATAACCGCGACCTTACCACGCGGCACACCCGATACTCCTCCAAGCAAGATTCCTTTACCACCTGGTAATTTTTCTAAATAGTGTGCACCAATTTGTGTGGCCATTTTCCCTGCTACTTCACTCATTGGAGTTAATAAAGGTAATGAACGGTTCGGTAATTGAACAGTTTCATACGCAATTCCAATCACGCGATTTTCAATTAAAGCCTTAGTTAACTCTGGCTCCGGAGCTAAATGTAAATATGTAAATAAAATTAAACCTTCACGAAAATATCCATATTCGCTTGTGACAGGCTCCTTTACTTTCATAACCATTTCAACATTCCATGCTTCTGCTGCAGTTTCTACAATTTGTGCTCCTGCCATTATATAATCATTATCTGTAAATGCTGAACCTAAACCAGCGCCAGTTTCAATATACACTTCATGACCACTAGCAATTAATGATAATACCCCTGCTGGTGTCATTGCCACACGATTTTCATTATTTTTTATTTCTTTCGGTACCCCAATTTTCAACGTAAATTCCTCCCCTTAATTTTTAATGAGTAAATCAAATCCATTCTACCAACTTTATTAAAAAAAGAGTAGTTATATTTTAAAAATATAATATCTTGAGAATATTCTAACTATAAATATTATTCTAGTCTATATATAAAATAGCCCTATTAGCGTTATTATTCCTTATTTTAAAATAACTCCATTACAAAATTTGTGCATTTTATACAAATATCCAAATTAAAATAAGTGAAAATTGGATAATAACACAGAATCTTCACTGTTAGGTATTTCCAATTAAAAAACATTTGATATAATAATCGTATAGACAATTAGGAGGTAATGGAAATGGCAAATCATTATAAAAACATTGTAGTAGCAGTAGACGGTTCAAAAGAAGCAGAATATGCATTCCGTAAATCAATCGATGTTGCTAAACGTAACGAAGGTGCAACTATTAACCTTGTAAATGTAATTGATACTCGTTCATTCGCAGCAATCGAAGCTTATGACCGTTCAATTGCTGAACGCGCTCAACAACATTCAGAGGAATTATTAAACGGTTACAAAAAACAAGCTGAAGAAGCTGGCGTTGCAAATGTTAACTTAGTAATTGAATATGGTTCTCCAAAAAATATTATTACTAAAGAGCTTTCAACCGTTGTAGAAGCAGATTTAATTATTTGTGGTGCTACAGGTTTAAACGCTGTTGAACGTTTCCTAATCGGTTCTGTATCTGAAGCAATCGTACGTACTGCAAAATGTGACGTATTAGTCATCCGTACTCCTGAGTGATTTTAATTTAAATGAAAAAGTCCATTGCAACCTTTCACAGGATGCAATGGACTTTTTTGTTACTTTTCGTCTTTCCACATACGTACTTTTTCAAAGAACATGGCAAGTGCTTGTCGATTCGACATATTCGGTACTTTTGCAAGTAATACTTCACGAGGTGCCTTTAAAGTCGAACTCTGTTTTTGAAGTATTAAAATACTCTTCTCATGGGCACGTGAAGAAAAAAGATTTTCTGGTAGCTGAATAACTGCTTGGATCCAAGCATGATCCTTAATGAATTTATGCAGTTGCTTCGCTTGCTCTGTTTCAAATAAATTTGCTGGAATTAAGAAAAAGCCGTAGCCACCTTCTCTTGTATAATTCATCGACTGTTCTATAAATAGATGATGTGCATAGCTCATACCTTCTGTTGCACATAATTCATAATCTAAAGCCACTTCTTCATTTGGGTAATAACCAACTGGTAAATCACAAATGACCGCATCAACTGGATCGATTAATAATTTTTCTAATGCATCTTGACGGTATAGTGTCACTGGTTGCTCGATTAAATCTCCTGTTGTTGCTGCTAAACGAATTAATAAATCATCAACTTCCACACCAGTTGCCTTCAACTTTCCATCAAGAGCATTCATTGCAGTGAACAATAAATTCCCGGTACCTAATGCAGGATCAACTACTGTAATTGAACCTTTTGCAAGCTCTTTTTCAAAACATTGCTCTACAAAGTGACTTACTAATAAGCCTAATGTGTCTGGTGTCATTTGGTGATTCGGCTGTGAACTTTTACGCATACCTTTTAAGATTGCTATTTGGATAGCTTTACGCATATCTTCTTTTGTTGCGCCTTCTACCTGCCATTTAAATTTACCATCTAACGTATCTTCTAATGCTTGTAATAGCGCCTCTAAATAGTCAATCTCTTGTGCTTTTATTTGTTCTTCTGCTCGATTATTAATAAAACTAAAAATTTGTTCAAACTTTTCCATATACTAAACTCCTTCAATCCATGTCACAGTATTTTACATCATTACGCTTTTCAAATGAACAACCCACTCAAAGACAATTTTGAGTGGGTGAACAATGTGTCGTATTTACTTTACAACAAATTCGAGAAAAACGAAATTATTTTGAAAGAGCTTTTACTGCTTTAATGGCAGCTTCATAGTTTGGATGTGTTGTACCTTCTGGAACATATTCTACATACACAACTTTACCTGCTTCATCTACTACGAAAATTGATCGAGCTAATAGGCGTAATTCTTTCATATGTACGCCATACGCTTCACCAAACGATGCATCACGGTGATCTGAAACGGTTACAACTTTATCAATACCAGCCGCACCACACCAACGTTTTTGAGCAAATGGTAAATCCATTGATACCGTATAGATGATTACATTGTCACCTAATTCAGCAGCTGATTCGTTGAATTTACGAGTTTGTTGATCACATAACCCTGTGTCTAATGAAGGTACAACTGAGAATAAACGAATTTTACCTTCTGAGTCTTTTAAAGTTACTTCTGATAAATCATTTGCCAACACTTTGAAATCAGGTGCGTTGTCGCCTACTTTTACCTCTTTACCGATTAATGTTACTGGACTGTTCTTAAATGTTACTTGTGCCATACATAACGCCTCCTTATTATTCCTAATATTACTAAAGTCAAAATCATAATTGCAACTAAGTGAACTTGGAATATACATTTTTCTCTCAAGAGAAACGCTGTTTAGCAAGTATTAGCTATTTAAGCGGCCCCTATCTTATTTAAAATGTTCTAGTATTTAATACCATTTCTCTTCAACGTTAAACATTCTCCACATAAATATTCTCATGAACAACGATCGTGTCGGCAAAATAATCGGCTGCACTTTTGTTTTGCGGTGCAAACGCTACGATCAAATATGGTAAATGTAGTAATGTCCCGTTAATAAAACGTCCAACGCCTTCACGGAATAACACGGTCAGCCAATCTAACGGCTCTCCATTATCTTTTTCAACTTTTAAGCCAAATACCATTTTCCCTAAAGTTTGCTTAAGAAATTTCGTTAATAATACAAAATACGCATAAAAAATGACACTAGATAAGATTGTCACTGGCGCATACCAAGTAGATCCTGATAAATCCCAATCCATAATGGCAAATAGCGGACGAATTGTTATTCCTACGATTGCACTAATAACAAGTGAATCAAGTGTAAAAGCCCAAAAACGCATCCAAAAGCCTGCTGTTTTTAATTGGATTGAAGAGTGCTCTACAGTCGGTGTTATCTCAAATGTTTCGATTCCCTCAGTCATGGCAATTCCTCCCCTTAATGTTCACCGTATAAATACATCATACGTGGTGAGTTTGTTGAAGAAATAATTTTTGATAAGTATTGTGATTCGGCTGATGGGCTAAAGAGTGAATTGACTTTCGCACCTAATAACGATGCCCAGCTATCTGTACTTGCTTTGTACTCAAAAAGTTCCGCTTTTTCTAATCCAAAATCTGCACGCAATGTACGAAGCGTAGCTGCCTCATTGCCGATTTCATCTACTAATCCCGCTTTTAACGCTTGTGAACCGCCTAAAATTCGACCGTCAGCTACTTTTTTCACATCTGCTTCTGACATACCTCGACCAGTTTCAATAATATCAACGAATTCTTCATAGGATTCGTCAATCATTTCTTGCAACATTGCTAATTCTTCAGGTGTTGATGGACGGGCACCTCCGAACATATCTTTATGCTCTCCTGATTTAATTGTTTCATATTCAACACCAATTTTTTCAGCTAATTTGCTGTAATTTATCGATTGCATAATGACACCTATCGAACCTGTAATTGTTTCGCGTTGAGCAAAAATTTTATCTGCTGGTGCCGAAATATAATATCCACCTGATGCAGCCATTGAACCCATCGAAACATAAATTGGAATTTGTTTTTCCTCTTTAATCTTCACTAATTTTTCATGAATTTCTGCTGATTCAATAACACCGCCACCTGGTGAATTAACCGATAATAACACTGCTTTAACCTTATCATCTTTCAGTACGGCATCTAATTGCTTTAAAAAAATTTGGTGATTATAGTCTACTGTTTCCCAAATGCTAGGTTCTCCTTCATTTTGAATGACACCATTCACCGTTAAGTGAGCAATTCGTTTGTCGAAATCACCTGATTCAATTACCTTCTCATAAACAGTTTTCTCTGTCTCTCGTATGCTATCAAAGCTACTAAAAAAATCTGTTTTAAATATGGTAATAATCGTATTAATACCGATTGAGAAGAGTAATAATACTGCCGCAATAATAAGGGCTACTAATCGTTTTGTATTCATCTTTATACCTCCTTTTCTTTCTGTACGAAAATATTCCCCTAAAAGTTTCAATATTCTACAATTTAAAAAAGATGGCTGATCATCAACCATCTTCTATCATTACCCAGGAAATAATTTCGACAGTTGCTTCCTAATTTCGTTCTTTTAAACGAAGTTCGACACGACGAATTTTGCCTGAAATTGTTTTTGGTAGTTCATCTAAAAATTCAATGATACGAGGGTACTTATATGGTGCTGTCAATTCTTTTACGTGATTTTGTAATTCTTCAATCATTGTCGGTTTTTCTTTTAATAATGGATCTTTTAATACGACAAATGCTTTTACGACATTACCACGCATTTCATCAGGACTTGCGACAACCGCGCATTCTGTTACATCAGGATGCTTTGTTAGTGCGTCTTCTACTTCAAATGGTCCGATTGTATACCCTGATGAAATAATAATGTCATCATTTCGTCCTTCAAACCAGAAATAACCTTCCTCATCTTTTGTTGCACGATCTCCTGTTACATACCAATCACCACGATATTGAATGGCTGTACGCTCCATATCTTTAAAGTAGCCTTTAAATAAAGCTGGTGTTGATTTATGCACGGCAATATCACCAACTTCCCCAACCGCTACTGGCTCACCAAATTCATTAATTAATTCAATTCGGTTTCCTGGAGTTGGTTTCCCCATTGAACCTGGACGTAACTCTGTATCTAGCAATGTTCCAATCAATAAAGTATTTTCCGTTTGACCGTAGCCATCACGTACGACAACATTATGTTCACGCTTAAACGTTTCAATTACTTCACGATTTAAAGGTTCACCAGCTGACACTGCACTGCGTAACGTATCCAAATGATAGTCCCCTAAACCATTCAGCTTAGCCATCATACGGTATTCCGTTGGTGTACAGCATAGGACGTTAATTTTTTGAGCTTCAATACATTTTAAATATTTTTCAGCATCAAATTTTCCTTTATATACAAATGCCGTAGCACCACTTCCTAACACCGCTAAAAACGGACTCCAAATCCATTTTTGCCATCCTGGTGCCGCTGTAGCCCATACGACATCGCCATCTTTTACGCCTAACCAAGCTGCAGCAGCCGTACGTAAATGGGCATAGCCCCAACCATGGGAATGCATAACACCTTTTGGATTGCCTGTAGTACCTGATGTATACGCTAAAAATGCTAAATCATCTGATGTTGTTGGAACGTTTGTAAATTCCGTTGATTGTTGCTTTGCAAGTTTCATTAGCGATTGCCAATTTTGTCTTTCGTCCCCAACGATGAAACATGTCACATTTGCTAAGTTTTGTACTTGCTCAAATTCTTGAATAAATTGTTCTTTTACGATAATTGCTTTTGCCTCTGAGTGAATGAGGCGATAATCGATATCTTTTGCGCGTAGTAACTCTGAACTTGGAATAATGACAAGTCCCGCCTTTAATGCGGCAATATACGCTACATAGGCTTCTAAGCAACGTGGCAACATAATTAAAATTACGTCGCCCTTTTTTAAACCTTGTTCTTGAAAGGCATTTGCTACTTGATTTGCTTGTTGTAATAGCGCTTCATATGTATAACTCGTCTGTTCGCTATTTTCTTCTTGAATAATTAAAGCTGTTTTCGTTTCTTTGTTTTCATGCTTTTCAAATTCATCCACAATATTAAACATTTTCGGTGCAATTAGTTGTTCGTGATTCATTTCTTACTCTCCCCTTTGATAAAAAATGATACCTACCATCTTAGTATAATTATTACACGAATAAAATTCAAAAATTTCTGTCATTTTGTTTAATAATTTTTTAATCATTTGACCAAACTAAAAAAGGAACTGCAACTTTTTAAGTTACAATTCCTTTTTGTTTTACTTACTTATTGATTGCTGTTTGAACCGCGTAATTGTGATTCTGCCATTTGAACTAGGCGTTTTGTAATTTCTCCACCTACAGAACCGTTTGCACGAGATGAAGCTTCTGCTCCAAGTTGCACGCCAAACTCTTGTGCAATTTCGTATTTCATTTGATCAAGTGCTTGTTGTGCACCAGGGACACGTAATTTGTTTGAACTACTGTTGTTGTTTGAAGCCATGTATCTCACCTCCTTGTGCAATTAGAATGTGCCGTGAGGAAAATAAAATACATATATTCAGCAGGTAATTTGTTCTTCTATTAGGTAATTGTTATTGATATTTGAAAAATTATAGTAAATCAGCAAATTTATCCGCTTTAACTTCTTTTTGAGGGAAGCTATATGTTTCGCGGTTTTTCACTGCTCGTTCGATTAAATCTTCAAATTCCGTGAAGCTTTCGAAATGTTGAACTTTTTCAAGCTTTGGTTTTGTTTTTGGACTTGCTGGTGTGAAAATCGTACAGCAGTCTTCAAATGGCTGGATAGATGTTTCATATGTGCCGATTTTTTCCGCAATTTTAATGATATCAATTTTATCTGCTGCGATTAATGGACGTAAAATTGGCGTACTTGTTACATCATTAATGGCTGTAAGACTTTCTAATGTTTGTGATGCAACTTGTCCTAAGCTTTCACCTGTAACAATTCCAAGTGCGCCAACTTCTTCACGAACACGGTCTGCAACTTTCATCATCATGCGACGTGTTGATGTCATTGTCATATTGTCTGGCACATTGTCTTTAACAGCTACTTGTAATTCTGTAAATGGAATAACATGTAAGCGAATTCTCGCACCAAATTTTGTTAATTCGTTAGCGAGTTCTTTTACTTTTTGTAATGCATTATCGCTTGTATACGGTGGACTAAAGAAGTGAATTGCTTCCAGGCGAACACCGCGCTTCATCATTAAGTACCCTGCTACTGGGCTATCAATACCGCCAGAAAGCATTAGAAGTGACTTCCCGTTCGAACCGATTGGCATACCACCTGCACCATAAATAACTTGGGCCATCATATATATCGCATCTTCGCGTACTTCAATACGTAATGCTACATCAGGGTTTTTCACTTGTACTTTGAAGTTGTCGAATTTAGGCAGAATTGCTGCACCCATTTCACGTTGTAATTCATGTGTGTTTAATGGGAATGTTTTATCGGTACGATGAACTTCTACTTTGAATGTTAAGTCACCTTTGTCGCGGTAATCCTCTAAAATGTCTAATGCTAATGCTTTCATAACATCTAACTCTTTTTCGCAAGAAGCTACTGGGCTAAATGATTGGATTCCAAAAACATGTGGTAAACGCTCCATTAATACTGCTAACTTTTCTTCATTTTCAATTTCAATAAACATACGATCACGTTCTGCGCGAATTTTAAGTGGTAAAATATCATGGAAAGAATAACGGACATTGTCACGTAAGCGGTTAATGAAATCTTTTTTGTTACGACCTTTTGTTGATAATTCACCGTAGCGAACTAAAATTTCTTTAAAAATCATGAATGATAGTCTCCTTTTAACTCTTTCATTACAGCTGAGAATTCTGCTTTAAATGCTTCGATTTCTTGCTCTGTTGTATAACCACCAAAACTAATACGTAATACGCCGTTTTTATATCGACTGTCGATATTTAAAGCCTCAACTACGTGACTTGTTTTTGTTTGTTTTGATGAACATGCACTTGATGTAGACACAATAATATCACGTTTTTGTAGTGCATTGATTAAAATTTCACCTTTTAGGCCGCGAACACTAAACGATAAAATATGTGGTGCACCTTTTCTAGATGATAATACATAAACATCCTTACCAAATGATTCAAAGAAATCATGTAGCTCTGCAGACCATTTTTGATAGCTTGCAAATCGTTCTGGCATTGCTTCAACAGCTAAACGTGCAGCTTTTGCCATCGCGACAGCTTGTGGTACAGCAACTGTTCCACTACGTAATCCAAATTCTTGACCGCCACCAACTAAAAATGGCTTTAACATTGGTTTTTTACGGAATGCTACAACACCTGTTCCTTTTAATGCATGAATTTTATGTCCTGAAATTGATACAATGTCCGGACCATTTACGTCGTCAAATCGCACAGGTAATTTCCCAAAGCTTTGAATCGCGTCGATATGGAACATCGCATTACTATTTTCATGGATAATTTGTGCTGCTTGTTTGATTGGTTGAATCGCGCCCATTTCATTGTTAACATGCATAATACTTACAAGAATTGTGTCTTTACGTAATTTTTCACGTAATTCATCTAATGAAATGACGCCTTCTTTATCTACTTTTAAATAATCTACTTCATATCCTTCATCAGCTAAACGCTTTACTGCTTCTAAAATTGATGGATGTTCAATTTCTGTTGTTATAATATGTTTTCCTCTAAAGCCACTCGCTTTCGCTACTCCATATAGCGCAAAGTTATTCGATTCCGTACCGCCTGAAGTAAATAATACGCTGTGTGACTCAGTATTTAAAATTTGTGCCATTTGTTCACGTGCTTTTGTTAATAATGCATTTGATTCAACACCAGCAAGGTGAATTGAAGCAGGATTCGCATAATATAATTCATTCACTTGCATAAATGTTGCAAGTACATCTTTATGGGGTTTTGTTGTCGCACTGTTATCTAAGTAAATCATTTATGTTCTACCTTCTTTATCTTATATATATATCGTTTATTTCCGAAAGAAAACCACCTGCACAAAAAATGCAAGGTGGTCCTCATTTTGCTATTCTATTATACCTCTAAACAGCTTAACATGTAACCGTTATGCTTATGATTTTACAAGTATTTGCTCTTGTACTAATGCCTCAATACGTTTAATCGCCTGTGGATCAACCATTTCAACTGCTTTCGCTGAATCCTCAAGTGCTTTCACATAACGGAATTTTTTAAACGCATCTTCTGCCTCTAATAATCTTTCGTTCACTGAGTGGTTCGTTGCACGGTATCGATTGCCGAATTGAATTAAGCGTTCAATAATTAATACATTTTCGATCATTTCTTGTGCACAATCATGTGTTTCTTCAATGCACTGTTTTGCACTGACTAAATGTTGGTTTACTTGTACGATATTAAGCGGTACTTCTTGAAGACTTTGAACAACAATATAAATGCGTTCTGCTGCTTCTTCTAAGCGTGCGTCCATTTCTTCCGGTACTCCAGGAATATTCGCTCGACTTAATAATCGCTCTGTATTTTGTAACAGACGCTTTAGTTGTTCTAAATCAGCACGTGCCTTATTTTCATCGATGCGTAAATTTTTAAGCTTATTTGAGAAGGTTTCTTGCTCTTCTGCGATGCGTTCAATTTCTTCTGTGATTTCTTGCAACTCTTCTTGTAAGCTTGAATAGGCAGATTTTTCTTCTTGCACTCGCGTTGAAAGTAGTTCATAACGCTTTTGTAGTACTTCTAAATGCTTTAACCCTACTTTTGGAATTTCAGCTTCTTTTTCTTGCAATCTGTAACTGTGTTGAACATAGGCAACTTCATCACTAATGTCCTTCGTTAAACGCATTACATCCGTAATTGTACTATACATTGCTGAACAGTTGCGCTCTACATAGTTACGAGCATGCACTTCTTTTTCAAGCAAGTCATAAAAATTATCAATCTCATCATTAATCTCTTGAATACGCGGTGCAACAATTTCTAAATTCAGTTGTGCAATAGACTCTTTTAATACATTAAGTTCATCTTCAACTTTATCTAAGTACTCTGTCAATTCTAAATGGCGTAAATAATAATTATGTTCTTCCATTTCACGTTGACCATTTCGAAGTTCATGAATAGCAGTCGGAATTTTCGCTTGAATATCCGTCAACAATGTCGGTACTTCATTTAAATAGCTAAAAATTGTTTGTGCTTCGCTATTAAGCTGTAATACGATTTCACGTGCTTGTAAATAATTCCCATCTTTCGTTAGCTCATTAAACTCTTCAAATTTTGGTGTGAAGTTTTCTAATCGCATTTCTAGTTCTGCTAATGCAGGTCCGAAAGAATGTTGATGTGCTAATATCGTTTTTCGAGCAGAGCGGTAATATTCTTTTAACTGTTCCATTTCGATGCGGTTTTTTTCTTCACTGCCTATAAGTTCATCCAGTTCTGAAATAATCCCAATACGAACTTGTTCACATTTTATAATCTCTTGTTCAATTTCACGCTCTGTTTGCGTTGCTTTTTTGAATTTAAAACGGTCGATATATTCTTCCGCATCAAAAAGCATCTCATCTAACTTTGGAACTTGAACATCTACTACATCTAACCACCGATTACGCCAGTTTTCAAATAGCTCTTCTGTTTGTCCATTCATATTTAAAGCCTTTACTTTTGCTAGCTCTTCGAAAATTGGATAATGCTGGATTTGCATTTTTTCTTTTTCTAATCGTCCTATTTCTGCATTATGCTTGCGTCGTACTACTAAACCCCCGACTAATAATGCTAATAGTATGACGACAACAATGATGATATACTTTATCATTGTAAGCCCCCTAATCCCAAATAAAATCAATAATTGGCTATATACGTATTATTAATAATACCACGTTTTTGTCAATTTGTTGGAACTATTTCAAGGTTTTTTTTAGTTATCATATCTTATTTTTAAAGGAGAATCTCCAAATGAAAAAAGATGGCCATATTCACACACCATTTTGTCCACACGGTACGGAAGATGCTTTTGAAAAATACATTGAAAAAGCAATTGCACATAACTTTGATGAAATCACTTTTACCGAGCATGCACCATTACCCAAAAATTTCATTGATCCAACACCTGATCAAGATAGTGGCATGAAAGAAAGTGATTTACTCGCCTATTTCCAACAACTGAAACAATTAAAACAACACTATCAGTCACAAATAAAAATTAATATTGGTTTAGAAGTTGATTTTATCGTTGGATATGAACAAGAAACACGCGATTTCCTAAATACATATGGCAGCTATTTAGACGATGCCATTTTGTCTGTTCATTTTTTACAGTACGAAGATACCTATGATTGTATTGATTTTTCTGATGAAGTTTATTTAAGTTTCGCTGAAAAAGTTGGTGGGATTCAAGCTATGTACTCACTGTATTACAATGCCGTTAAAAGATCTATTGACGTAGATTTAGGTCCATTCAAGCCGAAACGAATCGGACATCCGACACTAATTCATAAATTTCAGCACGCCCATAATGAAACAATTGATGACTTACAACAAATTGAAATGCTATTATTACATATGAAAAATAAAGGATATGAGTTAGATTTAAACAGTGCTGGTTTAAGTAAACCTTTCTGTAAAGAACCTTACCCACCATTCGAATCTATTCGTTATGCTCAATCTATTCAATTACCATTAGTTTTTGGTTCCGATGCGCATACTGCAAAAGATTTACATCAGCATTTCCAAACTATTAACGGAAAATTAAATTTATAGGAGGTTACTTATGTTTTCTAAAACAACTTATGCAGGTACATTATCAGAACAGTATCAATTACTATCAAAGCAGTTAGATGCTTTACTTACAGGAGAACAGGATATAATTGCAAATTTAAGTAATGCATCAGCATTATTAAATCAATTTTTAGTTGAAATTAATTGGGTCGGCTTTTATTTGATGAAGGACGGTGAATTAGTTCTCGGACCGTTCCAAGGACTACCAGCATGTGTCCGTATTCCAGTTGGTCGTGGTGTTTGTGGTTCTACCATTGAACAAAAGCACACACATGTTGTTGATGATGTTCATGCTTTCCCTGGACATATTGCTTGTGATGCTGCCACGAAATCAGAGATCGTTATTCCACTTATGAAAAATGAGGAAGTTTTTGGTGTTCTCGATATTGATAGCCCGATAGCAGCACGATTTTCTAAAGACGATCAAATAGGTTTAGAATTATTTGTAAAAACATTACTTAAACATATTTAATTTAAAAAAAGAGAATGCCCTCCATTTTGTTGAGGGCATTCTTTTTTATGATTGTAATTGCATCGTATGTTCAAATACACAGACTCGGTTTTTACCATTATGCTTTGCGCTATATAAAGCAGTGTCTGCTTGTAAAAAAATATCTTGAAAATCTGGACGATTTGATTTATGCCACGTAATCATCCCTGCTGAAATTGTGACAGTTGGATTTGTCACCCTTGGAATAATATCAACAAGTTCTTTTGAAATCTTCAATGCTTCATGATCTAGAATATTCGGGATGTAAATAGCTAGTTCTTCGCCACCCCATCTCGAGCAAATGCCACGAGTTCCAATTTCTTGTTGCAATTGAGAACCAATTTGCATCAAAATTTCATCGCCTACTTGATGTCCATAGGTGTCATTAACCCTTTTAAAGTTATCAATATCAATTAACAAAAACATTCCCGAATCATCAACTTCAATTGATTTTTCTACGTAAGTATCTGAATAATTACGTGCATATAGCTTTGTTAAATGATCACGGTCTACCATTTCTTGCAGTTTTTCTCGCAAAATAGAATTTGAAATAGCTAATGATGAATGATGGATTAAGGACTGCATTAATTTAAAACTATCAAACGAAAAGAAATACGGCTCTTCATGCAATACGATGCTAAAGCCATTAATTTTCTCTTCGACAATCATTGGAATAGCCATAATTGATTTGAACTGGATATCTTCTGAAAGTAATCTACTAAAATCAGCTATGAACAACGAATCTTGTGTTTTCTCAAAATGCTGTTGAACATGTTGAATATACACTTGACCAGCTTCTGTATTAAAAATGGGTGTACATGCTTCTGTCTTTTCAAATGTTTTCCCTTCTTTAAATAAGAAGCAAATCTCCATTGGTTGGAACGATTTTGATAGTTGTGTTTGTAAGAACAGCAGCATTTCGTTAATCGATAATTTCATATTCAAACGATGCGATGTTTCATTTATCAATTGAAGATCACTAATTAATCGATGTGATTGATGATATAATTTAGCATTTTCTAATGAATTTCCTGATGCTTGCGCAAGCATACGGATAAATTCCTTTTCTGTAGTTGTAAAGATATAAGTGAGGGGTGCCTTCACTTGTAAAATACCATAGATTGCTTGACGACCTTTTAATGGTGCATTTAAAAGACGGTAGTTCAACTCTGTATCCTCGTCTTCTCTCAATTCACCAGATACGAATGATTCAATCGTTGATGGTCTTTCAGATAGATAATCAAACTGCTTAATACGAATTCTCGTTTGACGATCCTGGTCATTTGATAAAATTAGCTCCACTTCTAACTGCGGAAAATTCTCCTCAATTGTAATAAGAACATTTTCTAAAATGACATCGATATCCATCGTTGAATGGAAAAGATCCGTCATATTGTATAATTTTCTAAACTTTTGTTCATTCAATTTTACATTATAGCTCTGAACTAAAAAGTTAAAAACAAAAGCAATGCCATCTATTATTTCTTCTGTGAAGTCAGAATGTAACGGTGCATCTAAATTTTCATATTTAAATAAAAGAACTCCTTCAAGTTGATGATCGATTTGAAGCAACATCATACTTGTATGATTTTCAAAACACTTTATTTCCTTTAAAAAATTCGGTAGGTTTACGATTTTTTTCCCATACAAGTAGCTTTCGAATGATTTTAAAGTTAATTGAGTGTTAAATAAAAATTGTTCATTTTCATCATTTAAAAATTTTAATCGATTTCCATCTACTTTCAATACAACACAATCTTCCATACCAAAGTAGTTATGTAAACTTTCCTTTAGAAATGAAAAGTATTCTTTATATTGATTAAATTGCTTACTTGAATTAATACAAAGGCTCAGAACGTCAGATTTAAAACGATCAATCTTCTGTTGATTTTCCATCATTAAATCACCTTTTCTTTCACATTACCTTTATCAGTTACTCATAAGTATACACTTCACATGCCATTTTGACTATTAATTTTTGTTATATTTTTCTAATTATAGAGATAATACACACACTTTCATACACAATTGTTACATTTTGTTTCATTTTCTTATAATAAGCATGGTCGATAGTAGGCATTTATAACCACAACGCTTAATATAAAACATATTTGATATAAGGCGTATTCAATCATCTTTATTGACGAATGTTTTAAAAAAAGATACAATAGCCCTTGTGTAAAATGAATGCAGTAGTTGTATAACTTAATGGCTGTATTTTATTCCTTCTATTATATAGAATGGTGTATTGCGTAACCCTCTCGGCTGCATGGGCGAAGGTACATGAAAATAAAATGCCCTTTAAGCTCGGATACAACTGGTTTTTTCTTTTACAACAAAAACCAAATTAAAAGGAGGAGACACAATTATGTCTCGTTATACAGGTCCATCTTGGAAGATCTCTCGTCGTCTTGGTATTTCATTAAGCGGCACAGGTAAAGAAATCGCAAAACGTCCATACGCACCAGGTCAACACGGCCCAAATGCTCGTGGTAAAAAATCAGAATACGCTTTACAATTGAATGAAAAACAAAAGTTACGCCATATGTATGGTATGACTGAACGTCAGTTCAAAAACGTATTCCTTAAAGCTGCTAAATTAAAAGGTTTACAAGGTGAAAACTTCATGATCCTTCTTGAAACTCGTCTTGACAACTTAGTTTACCGTTTAGGTTTAGCTCGCACTCGTCGTGCAGCTCGTCAATTAGTTAACCACGGTCACATCTTAGTAGATGGTAAACGTTTAGATATCCCATCTTACTCTGTAAAACCAGGTCAAACTATTTCATTACGTGAAAAATCAGCTAACTTATCAGTAGTTGCTGAATCAGTAGAAGTTAATAACTTCGTACCTGAATATTTAACATTCGATGCTGACTCTAAAGTAGGTACTTTCGTACGTATGCCAGAGCGCTCTGAATTATCTGCTGAAATCAGCGAACAATTAATCGTAGAGTACTACTCTCGTTAGTCGTTACGATTTTCAGACAAAAACCATCAAGCTTATTGCTTGGTGGTTTTTTTTGTCTCTTTTTAGTTACATAACTCAAAGTTGAACAAAATGAACAAAACGTTTTTCCATTAATAAAGCGCTTTCATTTTACCGTTGTAATAGAACAGTTTATATGTTGCATTATACAGAAATTATGTTTAATAAACAGAAATTACGCATTTTCAACAACAAAGCAAAGCGATTTGTAAGCAATAGTTTTTATGAACAAAATAACACAAATGATTTTTATGGGTGTATTATAACAACAGCTTAAACAAATATCAGATTATTATTAATATTATTTAAGGAAGAAGGATTTTTATGAAGTTCCTAAAAAATTTGACTGTACAAGTAATTATCGCCATCCTACTCGGGATTGTTGTAGGTTCGATTTGGCCTGAATTTGGGGCTAGCTTAAAAATTTTAGCGGATTTATTCATTAAGTTAATTAAAATGTTAATTGCGCCGATTATCTTCTTAACCGTTGTTATCGGTATTGGTAGTATGGGAGACATGAAGAAAGTTGGGAAAATTGGCGGGAAAGCGTTACTTTATTTCGAAATTGTTTCCACAGTTGCATTAGCAATTGGGATTTGCATCGGTATTTTCGTTAATGCGGGTGCTGGAATTGATACGACACATGCTGGTGATACTGATATTTCAAAATACACAACTGCGGCCGCTGAAAACAGTGATGCTGGCTTAGGTGGATTCATCTATTCAATCATTCCAGATAATTTTGTGGGAGCACTTGCAAATGGTGATTTATTACCTACTTTATTATGTGCGGTATTATTCGGTATCGCTGCTGCTACATTAGGCGAAAAAACACGTCCTGTTATTACATTTTTCGAACAAGTATCAGAAGTCTTCTTTAAAATTGTCGGTATGGTTATGAAATTTTCGCCAATTGGGGCATTTGGTGCAATGGCCTATACAATTGGGAACTTTGGATTAGGTTCATTAAAATCACTTGGTTTACTAATGGGCGCTGTTTATTTAACAATGTTTATCTTCGTCATTGTTGTACTCGGTTTAATCGCTCGTTTTTATAGCTTTAACATTTTCAAATACATTAACTATATTAAAGATGAAATTTTCCTTGTAATTGGTACTTCATCATCTGAATCAGCACTTCCTTCGATGATGCGTAAACTTGAAAAATTAGGTTGTTCGAAACAAGTAGTTGGGCTTGTTGTTCCAACTGGTTATTCATTTAACTTAGATGGTACTTCCATTTATTTATCAATGGCTACGTTATTTATTGCTCAAGCATATGGTGCTGACCTTTCGTTAGTTCAAATGATTACCTTGCTTGGTGTGTTAATGATTACATCGAAAGGTGCCGCGGGTGTAACTGGTTCAGGATTCATTACACTTGCTGCAACACTTGCTGCCTTCCCAATGGTTCCAGTTGAGGGTATCGCCTTATTAATCGGTGTTGACCGTTTCATGTCAGAGGCACGTGCGGTGACAAACTTAATCGGTAATGGTATCGCATGTATCGTCATTTCGAAATCCGAAAAAGAATTTACATCCAACGAAGTTTCGAAAACAATTGCCATTAAATAATATAAATACCTTCATTCCATTTTACTGATTTGGAATGAAGGTATTTTATATTTATATTAAAAAAAATGCACCTAGAGCTAATATTAAAATAACAATTAGCGTTGAAAAAAACGCACGCCATTTGGAAATCTGGTGTACTTCTGAAATACCTATAATCGTTAGTACAAACGTCCAAATTGATGCGATTAAAATAAACGTTCCACAAACAAACTCTAAAAGTAGATCACTTAAACCCGTTTCTATATATGATATTTCAAAAAATGATTGGGGTGCGTACTGCATCCAAAATAAAATAATTGGCAATATCCAAATGTATGGAATCATCGTCACACTAATCATACAGAACATATCCTTAAATGTACCTTTTCCGCCGAATACTTTGGTAGATAACATTAAAATAGCCGCAGATAAAAATGTGGATAAAAAATAGAAAAGTAAGCTCGACATAAATGCAGAGTAAACATAGTCGCCTAGCGTATTATTCCCATTAAATTTAGTACCTTCAAAACTCATTAAATTACTCGCAAACATCCCCACAATACCTACAAATATAAAATAGGCAATGTTTTTTGTCTTTAATAAATAGCGAATTGTATCGCGTGGCTTCACGGCTATGTTTAGTATTGCATGCCGATCATCGACCAATGTTGTTTGTTGATTACTCAAAACAGAACCCCCTAAAACTATGTATACCTTCTATTATACTGGTATATTACAGGGGATTCAAAGTTATCGAACGTCTCTAGTATTAATTCAAATAGAGTAAAATGCAATTATTCATTGGAAGATAAAGGAACGTATCCAGCCTTTTCTACTAATGATTGCCCCTCATCAGACAACACCCAATCGATTAGAGCCCGAACATTTCCCTCTGGCTCTCTATTGGTTACGATATAAAAGTCTGAAGTAATCGGATACGTATTTGTGCGTATTGTTTCTTTTGTTGGTTCAACTCCATTTATCGCCAACAATTTAATTTCCTTATTGCGTACCATTTCATTCGAGTAATAACGGAATGTATACCCTATCGCATTTTTATAATTTTTATATTGTGAAACTTCATTAATAATACCGCCCATTCCCGTAGCAACATCTTCAGAAGGAGCTTCCATAATCGGCATATCTCCCATTAAACGCTGTAATGCCGTTTGCGAGCCACTGTCTTGTGGTCGTTGAAAAGCTCGAATCGAATCGTTTTTCCCGCCTACTTCAGACCAATTCGTAATCTTACCTGCGTAGATTTCCTTTATTTGTTGTAGCGTTAAACTATTAATTTCATTTTTACTATTCACAAAAAATACAAAGGCCTCTTTACCAATTGGTGTTAGTTTTAACTCCATACCTTTTGCCTCTGCACGAGCTACCTGCTGATCAGATGGTCCTGCGGCAAAAATCATATCTACTTTTCCATTGATTAAATTCGTGTAGGCTTCATGTGTTTGATTAACCATGACTGCACTTGAATACGGATCATAATGGCTTATTGGATACACTGCTTGAGCAATAGCCGCATATAGCGGATACAAAGCGGTAGCCCCATCCATTTTGGGTAATGGTTCTTCTAATTGTAACGTTGCTGGCTCCGACAATTTTACAACTTGACTTTCCTCTACAAATGGCATGTATTGATAAATATTGACTTCTGCATTTACCGTTGAAATTTGATTGTCAATCGATTCATAAATTGGCTGAATCGAAGCTAGTAAAATAGCAACTAACGCAATACCACCAGCAATTTTTTTGTTTTTCTTACTTAAGGACACCTTAAATATTAACAACACTAAACTAATATAAACAACTGCCACTAGTACAAGAATTAGTGGAATATAATGGGTAGATCCGCTTAGTAACACAATAAATAAAGCTGGTAGTACTAAGAAGCCGATTGCCATCAATAAAATAATTGAACTAGAAATTTCACTAAGATACGATTTTCCTTTCATATAAACCCTCCCTTAATTGAAAATTCAAGTTAAGTTGAAGAAATCCTCTTAGAATGAACCCATTTTCTTTAAGCCCTGTTATTCTTGCCATCGTTTATCTATAATTCTAGACACAAAAAAGCGCCCTAGAAATCAATCTAGGGCGCTACTTTAATAAATTTAATTAAGCAAATTTCACCATATGATATTTTTTCTTACCACGACGGATGATTGCGAATGCGTCTTCAAGACGGTCTTTTGCGTCAACTACGTATTCTAGATCTGTTACTTTTTCACCGTTAACGCTAATCGCACCGTTCGTTACATCTTCACGCGCTTGACGTTTAGAAGATGAAATGCCCGCTTCTACAATTAATTCTACAATGTTTTTGTCTTCTTTTGCTACTTCTACAGAAGGAACACCAGCGAACGCTACTTTCATTTCTTCTACTGATAATGCTTTTAAATCACCAGAGAATAATGCTTTTGTAATGCGTTCTGCTGCTTCTAAACCCGCTTCACCGTGGATTAAGCGTGTCATTTCTTCAGCTAATGCTTTTTGGCCTTTACGCAAGTGTGGCTCATTTTCAACACTTACAGCGATTTCTTCAATTTCTTCACGTGTTAAGAATGTGAAGATTTTTAAATATTTCACTACGTCCGCATCAGCTGTATTAATCCAGAATTGGTAGAACTCGTACGGAGATGTTTTCTCACCGTCTAACCATACAGAACCACCTGCAGATTTACCAAATTTCGTACCATCTGCTTTTGTTACAAGTGGAATTGTAATACCAAATGCTTTTGCGTCTTCGTCATGTGTTTTACGAATCATTTCTAA
>JAZUES010000179.1:0-4136 GCA_045640265.1 Solibacillus sp. | reverse complement strand
TGTAGATTTATTTCAACATTCGATTAGATGAGACACGAAGGAAAATTAAGGATATTTGTCGAAATGGTTTCAATACAGTTCGAAATGGACTACGTAAATTTAATAAAAGGATTGTGATTTTATAATGAAAACGACTGAAATCTTGAGAATAAATAAGGAAGGATGGGAAAAATCCGCAGAACGTTTTTATGGTAGAACAGCTCTTCCGGAATATGGACCCTTTGCTTTAAGTGAAGATCAACTTCAATTATTCGGACCTATTACAGGTAAAAAGGTTTTGGATATCGGTTGTGGCAGCGGACATTCTTTACAATATATGGGGAATGAAGGAGCTCAGGAATTGTGGGGGTTAGACCTATCAACGAAACAAATTGAAACAGCTGAAGAATTGTTGCGTTCTCAAAAAAGTAAAGTAACCTTGTTTGAATCACCTATGGAGGAAAATCCAGGATTACCGTTAGAATACTTTGATGTCGTGTATTCGATTTATGCATTAGGATGGACCGCTGATTTACAAAAGACATTGTCGAATATCCATAACTATTTAAAACCTGGTGGTACATTCATATTTAGTTGGGAGCATCCTATTCACGACCGATTAGCCTATGAAAATTCATCATTCACCTTTAAAAAATCGTACAATATAGAAGGACCCGAATACAATGAAGCGTGGCACAGTAGCGTTGTCATCCACCATCGGAAATTAAGTACATATATCAATACGCTAATAGAAGCGAACTTCATCATTGAGAAGGTAATCGATGATGTTGCATTACCGACTACCATTACAGAAAATCCGTCGCAATGGTACTCCACTCAAAGAGCTTCACTTGTCCCAGCTACATTTATAATAAAAGCTACAAAGCGTGATAGTAGCCACCGTTAGTAAGTTATTTATAGTTCGTCATACTTAGACCGCAAAAAATTTGCATATAAAAAGCACCTGAAAAATTTCAGGTGCTTTTGTTCATATAGACTCTTTCATTTTCTCTGTATATGTACAGCTAGGATAGGAGGAACAACCGTAGAATGAACCATACTTTCCCTTTTTGATTACCATTGATTGACCGCATTTCACACATGCTTTATCCTGCTTTTTGCTTATTTCTTTTTTCTTGATAATTGGTTTTTCTTTTGCTTTGATTTGTTTAATATGATTATTCTTTATCTCGGATTTATTGTGTTTATTTGCTTGTAAAAGTGCCTGTAATTTCTTTTCAGCTTCATTTAATTGTTCAATAGAGAATTTTCTTTCATCAAATTGTTTTATGGTCCTTAAAAGTTGTCTATTTTTTACGACTTCTGCCTCAACGAAAGGCTCTTTAAACTTAAATGTAACATCATTTGAAAAGACAATTATGGAGTGGAAATTTTGATCGAGATTTAAAAATTCTTTTAATGCGCGAATATGTGTTTTATTTTGCAAAATGGGATTATAAAATGAACTCTTATTTTTATAAATGACCTGCGTCCAATTTTTTTGTTTCTCATTCCCAAAAATCCATCCAGAAAAATTCTTTGTCTCTATGACAAACACCCCAAATTTTGAAAGCACGACATGATCAATCTGTGTTGTATTGCCATCATGCTTTTTTACATAAATATCATGAAAAACCTTATAATTCTCACCTAATTTTTGTAACTTGTTATTAATTCTTTTTTCACCGATATAGCCCTTTATGTTTGGTAAATACCTTTTAAACAAGGTTGATGTTATTAATATAAATCCAATACCAACATATACATTCCAATTCATTAATAATAAGAGAATCAATAGATAACCTAAGAAAATAAGAAACGACAACAACGACACCTACTTTTTCCATTTTATTACATTATATACTTTTCCTTCTCCTCTGGGTATCAATACAAATATATTGTCTAAGCAAACGGGTACTATTTTATTCCCTCATACTTAGACGACAAAAAAATTGCATATAAAAAAGCACCCAAAACTTCAGGTACTTTTGTCCGTTCATTAAAACGCATAATGTTTTGCCAGTGCTTGGAATGCTTCAATAGCTGTCCCAATTTCCTCTTCATCGATATCGAATTTCGGATGATGGTGTGGATAAGCACTTTTCTCTCCACCCATACCGACGATGAAGTAACTGCCTTGCTTTTGTTGAAGATAGAACGCAAAGTCTTCTGCAAGCATCACTTTTTCAAATGAGACGACTTCACGATTTGTCATGTTGTCTTTTAAAATTTGCGCTACTTGATTTGTGACCGCAACGTCATTCACAACTGGTGGTGTACCGCCTGGGATGATGTTGATCTGTGCGGTTGCGCCAAATGTTGCGCTAATGCTGTGTGTTAGATGAATGAGTTTTTCCATTATGAAGTTACGTGTTTCCATCGTGAAGGCACGGAATGTCCCTGTAATTTCAACTTCATTTGGAATGATATTATAATTTGATCCACCGTTTAGTTGCCCAATTGAAATTACCCCTGCGTCGATTGGATTAATTTGGCGGCTAATAATCGATTGAATCCCTAGTATTAAGTGCGCCGCTACAATTGTTGGATCGATTGTTTCTTGCGGGTTTGCACCGTGACCACCTTTACCTGTAATCGTAATTTCAAAGTCATCGGAAGACGCCATCATTGGTCCAGGGCATACGCCGATTTGACCTTTAGGGAGTATGGACATTAAGTGCAAACCTAATGCCACATCGACTTCCTCTAAAATCCCCTCTTTTACTAATTTTTCTGCCCCACTTGGCGCCATCTCCTCGGAAGATTGGAACACAAGCATAATATTATTTTTAATAAGCTCGCGATTTTCCATAATCCAACGAGAAACGGCAAGTAAGATAGCTGTGTGACCATCATGACCACAAGCGTGTGCAACGCCGGAAACTTTTGAAATATACGGTTTATTGTCACCTTCTTCAACGATTGGTAACGCATCGATATCCGCACGTAGTAAGACTGTTTTATCACCAACTGTACCAGGCACGAAGCCAACCGTACTCGGTGCTTTATAGTCTAAAATTTCGATTCCTAACTTTGTAAGCTCATTGCGAATATAACGGCACGTTTCAAATTCTTGTCCAGATAATTCCGGATGTTGATGTAAATAACGGCGATGTTCAATTGCCCATTCTGTTAATTGGTGATTTGTTGTAACCATATTTCATTAATCCCTTCATACTTCCTATATTTTAAAACGGTCCATAATTGATTGCATTTGCGATAATAATTAAAAGTGCGGCTGCAACGAACTGGATACATAACAATGGGAATAACCATTTCACCCATTTTACGTATGAAATTCCGACAAGCCCCACTGCAGCTACTGCAACACCAGGTACGACTAAATTTGAAATACCGTCCCCTAATTGGTAAGCAAGTACAGCTGTTTGACGTGTAACATCTACCATATCAGCAAGTGGTGACATGATTGGCATTGTTAATGCAGCCATTCCACTGCCAGACGGTACGATGAAACTAATTAACGTTTGTACGACTAACATACCAACTGATGTTACAGAGGGTGGTAATGAGGAAATTAAGTTTGCGATACCATATAAAATGGTATCCATTACTTGACCTTGGTCTAATACGACAACAATTGCACGTGCTAACCCGATAATTAATGCCCCTTGTAAAATCGTTGCGGCACCTTTGAAAAATTCATCTGTAATGTCTTTTGCACTTAATTTACCGATGAAACCTATAACTAAGCCAAATAACACGAACATGCCCGCGATTTCATTGAAGTACCAGCCCATTTTAACGACACCAAATGCAATGACAATTAAGTTTAAAACGAATAATCCTAAAATCACTTTATGACGTGTTTCTAATTTAATTGCCGACGCCATAATTTCTTCTTTTGATTTTACTTCTATTGATCCGTAAATCCCTTTTGATGGATTTTTCTTTACTTTCATGGCATGACGGTAAACGTACGTCACACCGATTATGTAGAAAACGATAAAAACAATAATTCGGAACCCTAAACCGGAGTATAATGGTAGCTCGGCAATTTTTTGTGCCACACCGATCGTGAATGGATTCATAATGGCAGACATAAAACCAGTTCCTACCCCAACGAATACAATTGCTACACCGGTCATCGTATCAAAACCAAGTGCTAATACTAATGGCGCTAAAATCACAACATACGG
>JAZUES010000178.1:0-3054 GCA_045640265.1 Solibacillus sp. | reverse complement strand
GTGCATCGTATACAGCCGTTTTTATTAATAGACGAATGAAAGAGATTGGATTTTTTCATAAAAATGTATGGTTAGTGTTAGCCTCTTTAGCGATGGGACTAGGGATTTGGGCGATGCATTTCGTTGGTATGAGCGCGTATCAATTGCCGATTCCAATTGATCATAATATGTATATTACATTACTATCAATAATACCGGCAGTCATCGCTTCCTACATTGCGTTTTTCCTTGCAAACAGTACATATAAAAGGTTAACAACATTTGTTTTAGCGGGTATTTTTATGGGTCTAGGGATTGCATCAATGCATTATGTAGGGATGGCAGCCATGGAAATTGATGCGTATTACGTATATGAAGTGAAGCTGTTTATCGTTTCCGTTGCAGTAGCTATTTTGGCTTCTTTTGCAGCGCTTTATATTTTTTCAATTACACATGCGAAAATGGATAGTGTATGGATTAAACTTTTAACTGCACTGTTAATGGCAGTCGCGGTAACGAGCATGCATTATATCGGGATGATGGCAATTGAAGTTTATGTGGAAGTGCCGTTAGTCGAACACTCGCCTGGACATGTACACGCAATGAATATGCAGCTAATCGTCGTCACTGTGACAATCGGTATTATGCTATTATTTTTAATCGCATATTTAGTTGGAAAGCTTGATCGTTATGTAGATTATCGTGTGAAAAATTTTGATGTGCTTACACAACTTCCTAATCAAAATCAATTTATGCAAGACCAGCAGTTTCATAATAGTACACAGGCACTCGCCATTATTCATTTGCACAATTTAGAAAAATATATTTCGACGTTTGGCTATACATTTGGCGATGTCATTATAAAAAATGTACAAGAGCTGATTGCTAGTATGCTACCGAAAGAGGTAAAAGTATATCGAACAGAAGCCAATCGGTTTACAATATTGCAGGTTGAACCAGATGCATCGCAGGGAATTTTAATTGCATTAGAGCGCATTTGTTTAGTCATGCAGCGTCCAATACTTATTAATACGCGAATGATTGCGATTGATATGGTATGTACGGTTTCAAAGTCGGATGAAATAAAGCCGATTCATGAGCACTTTTCAAATGCGATTGCGGTATTACAATCACCTTCTACACAGTATAAGCATGAAGTTGTACTGTATAATCCAAAAATCCATACGTTTAACTTCGAGCGTCAACTAAGCTTAGATATTCAGCGTGCAATGGATGAAGAGGAATTATTCGTGGTGTATCAGCCGAAAGTGAATCCTCTTCAACATACCGTCATTGGTGTAGAAGCGTTAGTTCGATGGAAGCACCCGGATTTTGGTATGATATCTCCAGCTATCTTCATTCCAATTTTGGAAAGTGAAGAGCGAATTGCAGATTTAACGGATTGGATTATCGAAAAGTCATGTAAGCAGCTAGTAATTTGGAATGAATCGAATGTTCAAATGAATCAAGTGTCGATTAATATTCCAGGAATGTATTTAACGTCAACTAGATTAAGCAATGTCATCAATGAATGCTTGCTAAAAAACCGTATTAATCCTTCGCAAATTGAACTAGAAATTACGGAAACGAGTGTCATTCACGACATTGAAAATGCGATTTTAGCTGTTCGTAAATTTAGAGAAAAAGGATTATCCGTAGCACTTGATGATTTCGGAACAGGTTTATCGTCGTTATCTTACTTAAAGGAAATTCCGATTTCTACAATTAAAATTGATAAATCCTTTGTAGATGGTGTCCCAAAATCGTCGAAAGACTCGGCTATTTTAAAGTCCATTATTGATTTAAGCTATTCTTTAGATTTAAATGTAGTCATTGAAGGCGTTGAAACAGAGTCACAAATTGAGTTCATTTCAAACTTAAATAAAGTACCAGTCGTGCAAGGCTACTACTACGCAAAGCCATTAACAGCCGCTGAGTTTGAGGAATGGATAGCAGAGTTACAATTGGTGAATGCGAATTCTTAAGCTGCACAGTAATTCCTTTACGAAAGGCCTTGATGTTTCAAGGCTTTTCGTTTTTTATTGTAGGTGCATTTTCTATTGAAAGTTAATAAGGATTTGTTCAAGAATTACTTCTAGGGCAAACCCTTTTTTGTTGTGGAGAACTAGCAAAAGTGCAAAGCAAAATTAATCGTTTTAGAAACCATTATTACTACATCTACTATGTATGACGAAATCACACGTTACTTCTTTGCTGAAATCCAAGTGAGGCCGTTTTTAGTAATTCAATTGCTTGATCCGCTAATAATTCTGGAGCCTCTTTATAGCCTGTTTCCATCCAACGAAGTATAATCGCTGAAATCCCATTAGCTGCATAAATATTAAATAACTTAGGGTCAACGTTTGGGTTATTCAAGTGGAAATTATACTCTTCTACATAAAGTTCTTCGATTGTATCTGCAATGTAGCGACTTAAATCTAAAGTTTTGGCTTCTTTCATTAGTACGTAAAATAAATCTCGATGGTCTCTTAAATAATAAAAAAGTGAAACGTCGTTCTTCGGAAAGGTCGCAAAGTCTATTTCCAGCAATTTCATATAAGGCTTACGAATCTGTCTTTTGATTTCATCCAACGTATCATCAATAAGATCGTATAATAGTGCTTCAATCGAATTGTAATGATTATAAAAAGTGCTGCGTGTACAACCAGCTTCTTTTACCAGCATAGATACTTGGATACTTTTTAATTCTTGCTCATGCATTAATGAAATGAGCGCATTTCGTAGTTTTTCTCTTGTTAGACGTATTCTTTTGTCCATATCTTCACCTCGTTATTAAACATATACCTATCATATGTCTAATAACTATTTGATGTAAACATTAAATTTTTGCATTTATTTAATAACTGTTCTTTAATTAAAAATAGTCAAACATTAAAAAGGTGGTTTTATTGTGAAAGGCTGGCAATTTAATACTACAAATGAGCCGTTAGAGCTTGTAGAAAAACAAGATCCAAAAGCAACACCTGGTACAGTAATTATTGATGTAAAAGCATCAGGTTTATGTCATTCAGACGTGGCAACTTTACGTGATCCAGGTTGGTTAAATATTTTAGC
>JAZUES010000177.1:0-1895 GCA_045640265.1 Solibacillus sp. | reverse complement strand
CCTGCCATTTTCCCTGCCAATGGTTGTGCGCCACTCATACCGCCCATACCACCAGTTAAAATCCAACGGCCACGTAAATCAGGCGTACCAAATTTCTTTTTCCCTGCTTCAACAAAACTTAAATAGGTGCCTTGCAGGATTCCCTGTGCGCCAATGTAAATCCATGAACCCGCTGTCATTTGACCGTACATCATTAAATTGCGCTCTTCTAATTCATAAAAGTGATCCCAGTTTGCCCAGCCTGGTACTAAGTTCGAGTTCGCAATCAATACGCGCGGTGCATTTTCATGCGTTTTAAATACGGCAACGGGCTTGCCTGATTGCACAAGCATTGTTTCATCGTCTTCTAGTACTTTTAATGTTTCGATTAATTTTTCATAGCTTTCCCAGTCACGCGCCGCTTTCCCGATGCCGCCGTACACAACTAACTCATCCGGATTTTCTGCTACTTCTGGGTCTAAATTGTTCATTAACATACGCATTGCCGCTTCTTGTGTCCAGCCTTTACACGATAATTCGTTCCCTCGCGGTGCTCGGATATTGGTTTTAAACATAATGTTTCGCTCCCTTATTTAAAATAATATAAATGCAATTGGTGTAACGATAATTAGTGTTAATACAACACGTTCAAACCAAATGATAATCATTTGACGAATTGATAACGGAATCTCCGTTGATAAAATAACCGGAATGACCGCCGAGAAGAATAAAATTGCTGAAATTGAAACTACCGCAACAATGAATTTCGTAATTAATGCAGCTTCCGTTACAAGCATCGCCGGTAAGAACATTTCTGCAATCGATAAGGACACCGCTTTTGCCGTTAACATTGGCTCTGGTAATTGCAGTAAATACGTAAACGGTGCAAATATATATGCAATCCAGTCAAATAACGGTGTATATGTTGCTAATACAAGGCCTAATAACCCAATTGATAAAATCGAAGGAATGACACCCATCGCCATAATGAAACCTTCTTTTAAATGGATAAATAAGTTCTTCGGTAAAGATGGATTAGATTTTGCCCCTTCCACCGCTTCTGTCCAGGCAATTTTTAAGCGATCTTTTTTCACGATTTTTTCAGGCTGTGGCGTCGAGCCTTCTGCGTATTCGTCTTTAATTTTGTTCAGTGGATAAATACGCGCTGTAATAGCCGTGACCATAAATGTCACCACTAACGTCACCCAGAAAAATAAATTCCAGTATTCCATTAAATCTAACGTTTTTGCGACAACAACCATAAATGTCGCCGAAACCGTTGAGAATCCTGTAGCGATAATCGCTGCTTCACGCGCTGTATATTTCCCTTCTTTATAAACACGATTTGTTAAAATCAAACCAATTGAATAGCTTCCTACAAATGACGCTACCGCATCTACCGCTGAACGTCCTGGTGTTCGAAATAGCGGCTTCATCACTGGTTGCATAAACACCCCAATAAATTCAAGCAACCCGTAGCACACAAGTAACGCTAAAAACACGGAACCAATCGGAATCAATAAGCCAACTGGTTTAATGAGCTTTTCTAATAAAAATGGACCGATATTCGGATCAAATAACCATGCCGGACCAAAGTTGAAAATTAGCATAACTCCTACAGCTAATCCAACAACTTTAAAGAACGACAACACCATATTAACCTTTGATGTTTTCCATTTCTTTGTGACAAATGGATATGCAGCCCCTAATACTAAAAGCAGCATTACATAAACGTTCACGAATGTTGGTACATACAACGTGAAAGCACTTACGATATGGTCAATTAAAATAGTCGATTTGCCGTTCCATTCAAACGTTATAAAGAAACTGACAATCCCGATTAAGCTACAAATGACCATCTTCATGAAAATACTCATCTCAAAATTGGCTGTTTGACGTACTTCATAATCCTCTTG
>JAZUES010000176.1:0-7348 GCA_045640265.1 Solibacillus sp. | reverse complement strand
ATCAAATGTGTAATACATCATCCATGCAAGTGCTATGGCCAAAATAATTCGAACTTGTTGGGGAATCGTTTTATAAGAAAATAAAGGGACTGATACGAAGAATGCAGAAACTCGCACCAGGATTAATAGTAATATCGAAATATTCGGTAGTAATTCCGTCATCCGCTCACCCAATATATCGGACTAAATTATTTAATATATCGTGAAAATAATTTGTCATTTTTGAAATCATAAACGGTCCAAAAAATACGATTGCCAACAATACTGCTACAATTTTAGGAACAAACGCTAATGTTTGCTCTTGAATTGAAGTGGTAGCCTGAAAAATACTTACTGCTAAACCCACAATTAAAGCAACGAGTAATAATGGTCCTGAGACTATCAAAACTGTATAGATAGCGGTCTCTGCAATTGAAATGACCATTTCTTGTGTCATTATGTATCATCCCCTAAAAACTTTGAAGTAAAGATTTCATTACTAAATACCAACCATCGACTAGTATGAATAACAAAATTTTGAATGGTAGCGAAATCATTACTGGAGGCAACATCATCATACCCATTGACATCAGTGTACTTGCGACAATCATGTCAATTACTAAAAACGGGATGAAAATCATGAAGCCCATTTGAAATGCTGTTTTAATTTCACTTAAAGCATATGCTGGAACTAAAAGTGTTAATGGAATTTCTTCAATCGTATCTGGATATTCCGATTGATTGTATTCTAAAAACAATTCTAAATCCTTTTGCCTTGTGTGTTGTGCCATAAACTCTTTAAATGGAATTGTTGCACGTTCATATGCTTCTTCCAAATTAATTTCTTCGTCGAATAATGGCTGTAATGCTTGTTCGTTTACCTCTGAAAACGTTGGCGCCATAATAAAAAATGTTAAAAATAGCGCTAAACCTACAATTACTTGGTTGGGTGGCATTTGGTTTGTCGCAAGCGCTGTACGTGTAAACGACAAAACAATGACAATTCGTGCAAACGACGTCATTAAAATTAGAATGCTTGGTGCTAACGATAATACAGTTAATAGGAATAGAAGTGTAACCGATGAGGATACATTCCCTGGATCACTTTCTGAAAAGACGGAAAGAATATCTGTCATTCCTTGTCACGCTCCTGTTCCTTCCAACGCTCTATTTCATCGCTACGTTCTTGCTTTAATTTCCCGATTTTTTCATTAAACATATTGTTGAATTTGGTATTATCAGAAATATCCTTAGGCTGATCTTTCTTGTTGAATTTCTTAAATAATTCCGCGATATAAGGAGTTGAAGTTGCTATTGATTGGTTACTTTCGATTTGTTTGACTAATTGTTCAACGTCTTGTTGTGCATCAATTTCTTTAAGTAGATGAACATCTTCACCTACACCTACAACATAAATTTTATTACCAATTAATAGTAATTGTACGGACTTTTGCGGTCCTACCGACATACCTCCGACGTTTTTAATAACGGAGTTTTGTTGATACTTTATGTTTCTTTTATTTAAAAACTTTAATACGAATAATAATAGACCGATGACAAAAACAAGTGCTAAAAGAATTTTTATGTATTCCCATGGCCCCATACTAACAGATGACGATTCAGAAGATTCTGTATCGTCATCCGAAGTATTTGTATCTTTACATTGATCTGGGCTTTCATAACAATCGCCTATAAATGTATTATTCGATGCAAAAGTTCCATTTGAAATTGGTGCGAACAATACAGACATGCATACTATTCCAACAACTAGCCAAAATCGAAATGATTTTTTTGCTTGCATCAGATCAACCTAAAGCTTTTTGAATTGCTTCAATTACACGATCAGCTTGGAATGGTTTAACAATAAAGTCTTTTGCGCCAGCTTGAATTGCATCAATTACCATCGCTTGTTGACCCATTGCAGAACACATAATAACTATAGCACTTGGATCTGTACCTTTAATTGCTTTTAAAGCTGCGATACCATCCATTTCAGGCATTGTAATATCCATTGTTACTAGATCTGGACGTAATTCATTGTACTTTTCTACTGCTTGAAGTCCATCAGCTGCTTCTCCAACTACTTCAAATCCATTTTTCGTTAAAATGTCCTTAATCATCATGCGCATGAATGCTGCATCGTCAACAATTAAAATCTTTTTAGACATATTCTGATTCCTCCAATTAAAAACTATCTTAAATTATTCAAGCGATCTGCTTGACTTAAAATGTCTGTGATTCGAACACCGAAGTTCTCATCAATTACTACAACTTCCCCTTTTGCAATTAAGCGACTGTTCACTAAAATATCTACAGGTTCCCCAGCAAGTTTATCTAATTCGATAATTGATCCACTTGATAATTCTAGAATTTCTTTTACAGAACGTTTTGTACGACCTAATTCTACTGTTACTTGTAAAGGAATATCTAGCAACATATTTAAATTACGCGCTTCATTTTGTGAAATGTTAGCAGACTCGAAACTTGCGAATTGTGCTTGTTGTACATTTGCTGGTGGCGCAACATATGTTGGCTGTTGATATACTGGTTGTTGATACATTGGTTGTTGATACATTGGTTGTTGAACAGGTTGTTGCATTGGTTGCGCTTGTTGTTGCACAGGTTGAGTTGGTTGTATTGGTTGACTTGGCGCTGCTGTTGCAGCAACTGGTTCATCAACCTCTCCCATTAATGACTTTACTACTTTTTTACTAAATTTTAAAGGTAATAATTGCATTAAATTGGAATCGATTAACTCACCAATACGTAATCTAAATGAAATTTTAACTAACAAATCATCCTGTGGAATATTATCAGTTCCTTCATTTCGAGAAATATTCAATAAATCAATTGAAGGTGGTGAAATATCAACTTTTTGGTTGAAGATTGTTGACATTGATGTAGCAGCTGAACCCATCATTTGATTCATTGCTTCTTGAACAGCACTTAATTGGATTTCACTTAGCTCAGGTTTCGGATTTAATCCGTCACCACCAAGCATTAAGTCTGCAATAATCGCTGCGTCTGATTGCTTGATTACCAATAAATTCATGCCTGATAATCCAACTGTATACTGAACTTGTACAGCTACATATGGATGTGGAAACTCTTCTTCTAAACGATTTCGATTAATCATCGAAATGCTTGGTGTTGTAATATCAACCTTTTGTCCTAACAATGAAGATAATGCAGTAGCTGAACTACCGAAGGAGATATTCCCCACCTCACCTAACGCATCTTGTTCCATTGGACTTAAATGATCATCTACTTTAATGTCTTCCACTTCTTTAACTTCTTCTGTATTGGCAGGATTATCCTCCAATGTCTCGCCCCTTAATAGAGCCTCAATTTCTTCTTGGGAGAGCATTTCATCACTCATGTTCGTCTCCTCCTTTCAAAGGGTCGATAATTTGGATAGCCATTTTTTTATTTAATTTTCCTGGCTGAACTGTAAACTTCGGTAAACTACCCACTTTTAATGTTAGCGGGTTTTCAATTTTTTGATCTAATTCAATTACGTCACCAACTGCCATTGTCAGGAAATCTTCAATGGTAATATCTGTTGTCCCTAACTCGGCAACGACTGGTAGTTTAGCTTGTTTAACACGTGTTTCTAACATTTTTGTTTGCTCTGGAGAAATTTCCTTTGTATTCGTTTGCATCCAGTAACGTACTGATAAGTTAGGCACAATTGGTTCTAAAACAACGTGCGGAATACATATATTAATCATTCCTGTTGTTTCACCAATAATTGTATTTAATGAAATAACTACAACGGTTTCATTCGGAGAAATCATTTGTAAGAATTGCGGATTTACTTCTAACTCCACAAGCATCGGATCGATTTCAGCGACATTTTCCCATGCCTCTCTTAAATTATCAAATGACCGTTCGAATAAGTTTGTCATAATTTTTGTTTCAATCTCTGTTAAATTATCAACATTACTATGACTTGCACCAGTACCGCCCATCAATCGATCTAACATTGAATAAGCAATGTTCGGGTTAATTTCCATTAAAATATTGCCATCTAACGGTGGTACCTCGAAAACATTAATTAATGTCATGTTCGGAATGGAACGTACAAATTCTTCAAATGGAATTTGGTCTACCGATGCTACTGTAATTTGTACATAACTTCTTAGCTGCGCTGAGAAAAATGTCGTTAACAGTCTTGCAAAGTTTTCATGTATTCGGGTCAAACTTCGGATTTGGTCTTTTGAAAAGCGAAGTGCACGTTTAAAGTCATAAACTTTTACTTTACGCGTCTCATCTTCTTTTTTCATGTCTGCTGCAGACATTTCCCCAGTTGAAATCGCCGATAAAAGCGCATCAATCTCGGACTGAGACATTATATCTCCTGCCATTTGCCCACCTCCATTTCATGATGTTTCAAAATGTATACTTAGTTTTGTTATTGCAGAACGTAGGAGGTAATGTACACTTGCGTTACTTCACCTGATTGCATCAATTCGTTTACTTGAGATTTGATAGCATTTTGGAATGCAACTTTCCCTTGCTTACCTTCTAATGATTCTTTTTCCATTTCTGATAACTCTTGAATAACGATATTTTTCACTTGGAAATCCCGTTTTAACAACTCTTCGCCAGAGTCTTTATCTGAAGCTTGGATTTTTAATGTAATTTTCACAAAGCTTCCATCGGCTAAATTTGTTGTAATTTCTGGAATATCAACAGATGATTCGACAATTTCATCAATAGTTGGTCCAGTTTTAGCTGTCCCTTTATCTAATTGTGTTAATAACACAACCACAATAACACCAATTAATGTAATCGTCACCAAAATTATGAGCATAATCGTTAATAGTTTATTGTTCTTCATCTTCTTCACCTCTTAGATGCGGGTTTGATAAAACTTGTATATGGTTATAAAAGGTTTTTACCTTTTGACGCACCTGATCCTCAGTTTCTAAAACAATGAATTTACGCCCAGTCGTCAGCGTAATCTGTGTGTCTGGAAAAGCTTCGACTGTTTCTATGTATAGAGCGTTTAAAGTAAATGGTTTGCCATTAAGGCGCGTTACTTCAATCATTGAAAATGGGGCCGGACCTCCACAGAGAGCCGGCCCGACCCTCCCTTACAATGAATTATTTTGAAAACAACTATAAAGCTAACTAATTATCGTTTTAAGTTTACAAGCTCTTGCAGAATCTCATCTGAAGTTGTGATAATACGAGAGTTTGCTTGGAAACCACGTTGCGCTACGATCATTTCTGTGAATTCTTCAGATAAGTCAACGTTAGACATTTCCATGAAGCCTGAGTTAACAGAACCGATACCAGCTTGCGTACCAACTTGTACTAATGGATCACCTGAGTTGGCTGTAACTTGGAAATAGTTAGAACCATTTTTTTCTAAACCAGAAGCATTAGGAAACTTTGCTAAAAGTGCTTGACCGGCAAATTGTAATTTACCATTAACGTCCACATAATAGACTGAGCCATCTTGACCAATCGACATAGACTGTGCATTTGTTGGAACAATGATTGGTGCTATATCAGCAGTAATTGCGCCATCTTCATATAGACTTTCTGTTCCAAGTCCACCTGAAACGGTTTCTTTATCATCGTCTGAATTACTTGTTGCATCTTCAAGTACTTCGTTATAAATTTCTCCATTTGCAACACCAACCATATATTTACCATCCGCATTTACAACATAGCCATTACGGTCCATGTAGAAGTTCCCTGCACGTGTATAAAGAATGTTGTTTAAACCATCACCTTGAACAATACCATCCTCATCTGGACCTTCAGTTGAATCACCTACCATGAAGAAACCATCACCTGAAATAGCTAAATCTAACGTACGAGCTGTTGATTGCATTGAACCTGAATTATGAATTGTATCAATTGCAGCCAACTGTGCACCTAATCCAACTTGAATTGCATTTACACCACCACGAGTTGCTGTTGGTGCAGATGCACCTGATTGTGATTGTGAAATTAAGTCTTTAAAAATTGTACGTTCTTTTTTGAAACCGTACGTATTTACGTTGGCGATGTTGTTACCAATTACATCCAGCTTCGTTTGGAAGTTTTTTAAACCTGAAATGCCTGAATACATTGAACGTAACATTGTATGTCGTTCTCCCTTCAATTTTCAAATTCACGTTTAACGTGATTCTAGTTGTTTCTATCATTCAACAACTTTAGGCTTCCTTACTTCAGAAGGTCCAACCTATAACACAATCGTTCCATCAATATTCGTAAACAATTGTTGTTTTGCTTCTGAGCGATCTAACGCAGTAATAACAGTTGCGTTTTTAGCACTTACGATTAAAGCCGCTTGGTCTAAAATCACTAACGGTTGATTAACCCCTTTATCTTTCGCTTCAAATACTTTTTCAGTAATTTTTTGCCACTCAGTATCTGAAATGGTGATATTACGTTCATTTAAACGTTCGGAAGCATGTTTACTAATTTTTAATTCCTGCGTAGTCGCTTGTTTTAAATGCTCACTAAATGACTGTTTCGAAACTTGCGACGTATTCGTTTTAACAGTCGGCTGTAAGGGTGGATGATACGGTATATGTTGAATATTCACTCGATTCATCGTATCACCTCTTATTTAGTTGGCACTTCAGATTTTGACTCAGCATCTTTGTTTGATGATGTATCATTTTGGTCTACTAATGTAAATTCATCTTTCTTTAAACGCTTCGAATCGTTGACCAAATATTCAATGCCTCCGCTACTATTTTTTGTAATAGCTTCAATCATTGCTTCAATTGTTTTGTCCCCATCTTGATAACGCACCATTTGACCGATTAATTTACTCGCTTCTGCAAATAAATTGCCGGATGTAGAAGGCGTTGCATCAGCAGCTGTTTCTCCGCCTAAAATAGATGAAATATTACCAGGTGTAATTTCTTTCCCATCTGTTAATACAAATACAGCTTCACCATCAACGAATTTTAATTCTTTGATTTTTCCTGTACCATCGTTATAGATTGGTTCGCCTTTGTCATCTAATTTATCCGTTAGTTCATGCCATTTCACTTCTTTACCGACAAACGTTGAATAATTCATGAGCTGAGATTGTTGCTGTGATTCCAGTAAATCTCCCATTGCTTTTGTCATATTTTGCATTTGCTCTAAAGAGGAGAACTGGGCCATTTGTGAGATAAATTCTTTATCATCCATTGGGCTTGTTGGATCTTGATTTTGAAGTTGTGTAATTAAGATTTTTAAAAACGCATCTTTCCCTAAAGCACCATTGTCTGTTTTATCCGTCACTTTGAAATTTGGATTATTTGCTGGTAAATAATAATCATTTGAAATGCCGTTTGCCATCTACTCTACCTCCTCACTTAATAAATCTTTAAATGAAGCCTTTTCATCCTCA
>JAZUES010000175.1:0-3510 GCA_045640265.1 Solibacillus sp. | reverse complement strand
TTAATTCGATTAATAGTAAGGGATGATTATTTTGAGTAGAAGTGAACAAGCAATCTTTACAAATATGTGCATGATTTATGACGACAATGGAAGAATTGTTGTACAAGATCGATTGAACCCAAACTGGCCAGGAATTACATTTCCAGGGGGCCATGTGGACAAGGGAGAAGCATTTGCGGATTCTGTTATTCGTGAAGTTTTTGAAGAGACAGGGCTAACGATACAGTCGCCCGTACTTTGTGGCATCAAGCAGTTTCAAACTGGAAAAGGCGAGCGTTATGTCGTTCTTTTATACAAAACAAATCAATTTGAAGGGGAACTTAAATCTTCCGAAGAAGGCGAAGTGTTTTGGATCAAACGAGAAAACCTTTTTGATTACCCATTAGCAACCGACTTTGAAAAAATGATTACGGTATTCGAATCAGAGCAGCTAAGTGAAGTGTATTATTATAACGAAGAAGAAGAGGAATTCCATTCGAAAATAGTGTAAGGGTAATTCTTAAAAAAAGGAGCGTGAAAACATGGCAAAGAATTTTAAAATAGAGGAACCTTTTATTCCGACGAATATAGAAAAAGGGAATTTCCAGGATGTTTATTCCGAGGAAGATCCCTACTTATCAAATTGCATTATCGAAAATGCTGTAATTGATGGTGAGCAGATTGACAGATTAATTGTATCGAAGGTCATTTTTAAAAATGTAACTTTTCTAAATGTCGTCTTTAGAAAGATTGATTTAACCGATGTAATCTTTGAAAATTGTGATTTGTCCAATGCAAACTTTAACGAGGGAATCATACATCGCGTAATCTTCAGAAATTCCAAGCTACTAGGGGTAGATATAACAGAGGCAAATTTAGGGAATGTTTCGATGACTCATTGTAATGCAAGTTTCATAAATCTAGCGGAAACGAAAATGAAACAAATCATTTTTGAAAACTCCTCTTTAAAAAATGCTAATTTTTATGACTGTACATGGAATAAAGTAAAAATGATTGAATGTGATTTGAATGAAGCAGATTTTACTTATACTTCTTTAAATGGCATAGACATAAGTACGTGTCGATTTGAAAGAATAACAGTTCCATTAGAAAGTCTTAAAGGCTGCGAAGTATCCTCAGAACAAGCAGTTAGCTTTGCCCTCTTGTTGGGTTTAGTGGTGAAATAAATTGTGCCGTCCTTTAGTAATCCCGGGGCGGCTTTAGTTTTTATAAGGCCGAATTAAAATAACTGAATCTATATTAACTTCGCAACCTGTAGGAACATATTCTACATTTCCATATTATCAACCGAAGTACAACTACTTGTAATGACTCCGCCAACAAACATATTGATCTCTACGATTATCTTCTACAGATTTCAACGTTTCTCCATCATATTCTAGTTCATGAAGTATAGGATCGCCTTCTTCTGTATATTTTACTACTCTAACATAGTCTTTCTTTCACTTTCCACGTTATAAAAATTCCTTGAAATGAAGTTTTTTCGGTATTTTGACAACCTATTAAGAAAATAGTTAATAGTAATGCATTTTTTTTCATAGATAACTAGTAATCCTCTTTTTTTCAATTAGGCGTAACTATATAAGGAAAGTTACAATCGCTCATTCAATATTGATGATAAACGAAAGGGAATACATTTATGAGAAAATATTCAATAAGAACGAATGATTCAAAAGTTAATCAAAAATTAATTTCATATCGTATGAATATTCTGTTTTTTACAACGACTATTCTGTTCTCTTTGCTAATTATCAGACTTGGCTATTTACAAATTATTAATGGAGAGGACTATGTGCGTTTGCTTGAGCGCACGGAAGAGTTGGAAATCAACACAAATACACCTCGTGGTAGGATTTTGGATCGATATGGTCGAATACTAATTGATAACGAATCCGAAAACGTTATTACCTATACCAAAATGCAAACGACTACTTCAAAAGAAATGTTTAAAATTGCTACGGACTTGGCACATTTAATCGAGCAACCAACCAATAAAGTAACATATCGTGATAAGCTCGATTATTGGATGATTGTAAATGAAAAAGCAGCGAAAGAAAAAGTGACAGAGGAAGAAATGCTTGAGTTTCGAAAGCAAAACCCAAAATACAGCAAAAAGGCAATTAACCAAGAACATGATCAAAGAGTACTTGAACGAATTACAGATAAAGAGTTAGCTACTTTAACAGATTTTGATTTAGAAGTGATGGCGATTTACCGCGAAATGATGACAGGCTATTATTTATCACCCCAAATTATTAAAGGTGAAAACGTGACAATTGAAGAATTTGCACGTGTTTCGGAGCAATTGAGTGATTTACCAGGAGTTAATGCGACAAACGATTGGAGACGTGTACATGCGTCTACATTAGCAGTTTTAGGCCGTACCACAATTCCAAGTAAAGGTATTCCCAAATCACAATTAAACGCTTATTTAGCTCGTGGATACGCCCGAAATGATCGAGTTGGAGAAAGCTATTTTGAATGGCAATATGAAGAAGTTTTACAAGGCGAAAAGGCCGTTGTAAAAAATATTACAAACAAACAAGGGCAAGTTAAGGATACTATTACCACTTTCGCTGGGGAACCAGGTAGGGATTTGGTCACAACAATTAATATTGAACTACAAAAAAAAGCAGAGGCAATCATTGAAGAAAAACTGTTAGATTTAAAATCACTTGGTCATTCAGAACTATTAGACCGTGCTTTCTATGTCATGATGAACCCGAAAACAGGCGAATTATTGTCAGTTGTAGGTAAGAAACTCGAAACAAATAAGGAAACAAATGAACACTACATTGCGGATTATTCTTATGGAACTTTTACAACTGCCTATGAAGCAGGATCAAGTGTGAAGGGTGCAACGGTGTTAATGGGCTATAACGAAGACGTTATTACTCCCGGAACAGTGATGTTAGATGCACCGATGCTGATTGGTGAGTTAACATTAAATTCGTTATTTAATAAGCATGGTAGTGAAATGCTGGATGATTTAAAAGCGTTAGAAAAATCTTCAAATGTATATATGTTCAAAATTGCGATGGCGATTGGCGGAAGAACGTATACACCTGGAATGCGCTTTAGTCTAGCTAAAGGAACACTTACTAAAATGCGGAATGAATACGCACAATTTGGACTGGGCGTTCCAACAGGAATCGATTTACCAGGTGAAGCGGCAGGTTATCAAGCAAATCCAGATCGAGATGTGAAATTATTGAATTTAGCGATTGGTCAGTTTGATACGTATACACCAATGCAGCTAGTGCAGTATATTTCGACGATTGCGAATGGTGGCTATCGGATTCAGCCTCGTATGTTGAAGGAAATACGAAAACCTTCAAATGATGGTGAAAACTTAGGACCACTAGTATTAGAAGTTACCCCAACTATTTTAAATCGCATTGCAAATACAGAAGAAGAAATTAATCATGTCAAAGAGGGGTTACGCCGCGTTTACTTTGGCTCACAAGGTTCAGCAAGAAAAGTTTTTGGCGATGCTGCCTATACTGCGGC
>JAZUES010000174.1:0-6928 GCA_045640265.1 Solibacillus sp. | reverse complement strand
AATTTGCCCATCATGCACGACAATCGTTCGGTTTGTATATTCCGTCATTAAATGCATGTCGTGTGTAATCACAATAATCGTTGTTCCACTGGCTGTAAGGGAGTGTAAAAAGTCCATTAATTCCTTTGCATGTTGATAATCTTGTCCGGCAGTAGGTTCATCTAAAATAATGATTGATGGGTTGAGCACTAAAATTGCTGCAATGGCAACGCGGCGTTTTTGCCCATAGCTTAGTGCCGCAATCGGCCAATTTCGGAAAGGATATAAACCACATACTTTTAAAATTTCGAATACACGTGTTTCAATTTCTGATTCCGTAACATTACGTTGTCGTAGTCCGAATGCAACTTCATCAAAAATTTTCGGCTGTGAAAACATTTGATTTGGATTTTGTAGGACAAATCCTACCTTTTCAGCGCGCCTCTTTAATGAATCCTTTTTCGCATTCGTACCATTAATATAAATGTCACCTTGCTTCACTTTTTCGAAGCCACAAATACATTTTGCTAATGTCGATTTCCCAGCACCGTTAGTCCCAACAATGCTAATAAATTCGCCAGCTTGAACAGTGAAATTTACATGCTGTAAAGTGGGGGCAACTGCTTTTGGATAGGTAAAGGACACGTTATTTAAACGTAAAACTTCCGCGTGTTGAGTTGGTGTGATTTCTTCCTGTGATTCAAGCTTAAACCAGCTATTGATCGCATCTGAATACGTTTCAATACCCAGTTGCTCTAAATTGTCTAAATGTTGAATAGACGATACATCTACCCCCGCATACTTCAATAAGCGAATGTAAAGAGGCTCGCGAATATCATTTTTTGCAAGTAAATTTGTTTGTAATAATTCAGCAGGGGACAGGTCTGCTACAATTTGCCCGTTATTCATTAAAATAATCCGGTCAATAGGCTGAGACAATACATCCTCTAAACGATGCTCAACTATAATAATGGTTTTTTCCGTTTCGTTATGTAATCGCTCAATAAGTGCCATTGCTGATTTGCCAGTAGCAGGATCTAGATTGGCAAGTGGCTCATCGAATAATAAGATGTCGATATCGTTGACTAGTACACCCGCCATTGCAGTTCGTTGCTTTTGGCCACCAGAAAGCTCAAAAATTTGATGTTGTAAATGGGCCACAATTTCAACTTGTTGCGCGGCTTTCAAAACAAGTTCCTTCATTTGCTGCTGTGGTACCATGTCATTTTCAAGGGCAAATGCGATATCTTCCGCAACTGTTAGTCCGATAAATTGACTGTCTGTATCTTGAAGCACAGTTCCAACTTGCTTCGACCGGTCAAACAAGGAAAAAGAGGTAGCTGGCTTACCGTTAAGCTCCAACTTCCCCGAAAATTCACCTTCATAGCGCTCCGGGATAAGCCCGTTAATGCAGTGTGCTAACGTACTTTTCCCAGAGCCTGATGGACCAACGATGCAAACTTTTTCACCTGCATAAATCGTTAAATCAATATTTTGTAATGTAGGCTTTTGCTGACTGTCATATTGAAATGTAAAATTCTCGAAATGAATGATCGGTTGCATCTAATTCACCAGCCTATTCTTCGTAACTTAAACTACCTTTTTGCGTACGTGTTTTCGTATAAGCAATTAGTAAAAGCGTACCGATTACGCCTACTGCCACGATATTCCAAAGACCTGCTACTAAACCTTGTGTAAATACTTTATTCGCTGGCTCTGCATAAATTAAAATGTCTAAAACGGGTGCGATTAAGCCCCAACCAATTAACTGCACGACAACTTGAACAATATTGAACGAAATAATCGTTTGCTTCGTAAATTCACCAGCGCTAATTTTAAATTTGTTGAAAAATAAGCCAATACCTAGTCCGATAAAGCCTGAAACGATAACCCAGCTCCACCATGCCGAGCCATATGCCGTAATATCCTTTAAGGCGTGACCGATAAAGCCAACAAAGAAGCCGGCTACTGGACCAAAAACAGCAGCGATTAACGCTAAAAATGCATAAGAAGTTTGAATTTCGGTATTAGGAATACCTGTTGGAATAATAACAAAACGTGCTAACACAAAGAATAATGCCGTACCAATACCAATAGCTACAATGGTTTTCGTGTTAAAAATGGATGTTTTCATGTTTTTTCTCTCCTTTATTATGAATAGATGATTTTCGGTGCTTTACGAATGGAGACTTCCCAATTCGTACCGGAACCGATGCGGTAGGCGCTTGCAAATGAACCTTGGTTGATTGCAACACCTAAATTATCAAGCGAATTTACATAGACGAGCGGCTCCCCGATATGCAAATCTGCAAATGATCGACCATAAGTGACGGTGTTTTTGTAAACGGTACGTCCATCCGTTTTGATTGATAATTCAAATGGGTCGCCGTGAGTATGTGCGATTTTCTTGAATTGTTCGCGCGAAATATTGGTCCATAAATTTCCAAAAGGCTTGTCAACAATATCGATAATGCCATTGACGATGTCACCATTTGAGATGGATTCTTTAATCGGTAGTTCTAAAATCGCGTCAATATCATAAACAGGACCAACTTCCTCGTAAGAAATGACGCCAGAAGCAAGTCGTGCTCCAGTAAAGGCGAAAATATCACGCCCGTGGAATGTATGAGACTCCCCTGAATTCGGCAATCGATTAACCGATTCATCGATTTCTCGCGCCTCGGTAATACCGAAGTAACGCTTAATATGGGTAAGTGTCCCATTATTTGGTGTAACAATATATTGTCCGCCCGCAGTTTTTACGACAAGGGCAATGCGGTCTGAGCCAACACCAGGATCAACAATTGATACAAAAACTGTTCCTTCTGGCCAATATTGAACTGTTTGTAATAGTCGATAGCTACCTTCCCAAATATTAAATTGTGGTATGAGGTGTGTTAAATCAGAAATCGTTAATCCTGGATCAACACCAAACGACACGCCATACATCGCACTTACTGCACCATCACTTAATCCAAAATCTGATTGAAAAACTAATAATTTTTTTGTCATCTTTTTTCCTCCAACTCTAGTAACTTGATGATAGCTTTTAATTTTGCTAATAAAAAAGTCCTTAAATACGCAATGGTTGCGTATTTAAGGACGAATAATCGTGGTACCACCTTAATTTACTGTAAAACAGCCTCCATTCAGCACGTATATGCCTAGGTATTGATAACGGATACCAACCCGTCTCGCTTACTATTCGTTCAGCTCACCGCTCAGAGGCCATATTCATTTGTTACTGTTTGACCTCTTTTCAGCTACCGAGGCTCTCTTTTCAAACTTTCACAAACTACTCTTCTCATCATCGCACTGTATAATATATTTAATATTATAAATATTCAGATAAAAATTACAAGTCTTTTTCCAAGTAAATCAATAGAAAATAAAAAAATTATTTATTTTGGCAAATGCGTCAAAAAATTCGCATAAGCAAAGCCGTATACGTCCGCTTCGCTATAATGCTTTAACAGTTCATTAATAAAGTTTTGATGCATGCCAGCGTGCTCAAGACCAACAATTTTATAGTCGATACCATCGAAGTCAGAGCCGATGCCAATTAAATGTTTGCCGCCCATTGCACAAATGTAGTCTACGTGGCGTAGTAAATCTTGGATAGTCGCATTATTCGTACCTGTTGTAAATTCAGGGTAGTAAACGACATGAATCGGTGCATTTTTAGCAATCATCGCTTTGATTTGAGCATCATTTAAATTGCGGGGGTGATGGCAAATGCTTTTGGCATTGGAATGAGATGCAATGACGTAATCTGCGTATTCGATAACGTCCCAAAAACTTTGTTCATTTAAATGTGTGACGTCTGTAAAAATTTTGTATCGATTATTTAATGAAATAATTTGTTTGCCATATGGTGTAACACCACGGCCTAAGTGACTTTGTAGTCCGTCAGCCGCTTCATTGGCAAAGTTCCATGTCAGGCCGATTGCGAGTACCCCAAACTTTTGAAACTGGTGCCAAATCTCAATATTCCCACCGAAAAAATCAACGCCTTCAATTGTTAAAAAAGCACCGATTTGTCCAGGTCGTAAGTGTTTAAAATCAGACCACTTTTTAATATGTACAACGTGTTCACTGATGACGTGGTGTTGAAAATAGTGAACTTGTTTCAATGCAGCCGTTAATTTTTGGTCTTGAGGCAAATCGGGGTCTATAAAAATCGCAAATGCCTGCGCCTTTATATAACCTTGCTGTAATCTCTCGAGGTTCACATCAAGTTGAGGTGAATTCGTAAAGTTATAGCCGTACTCATACATACGTAAAAGGGCATCGCAATGTAAATCAATAACAGGAATATTCATCTTTTATAACCTACCTTCATCATTTTCTAATAAGTAGAAGACTCTATTAAGGTTAAAAGCTAGTGCTTCGCTTTCTTACCAAAGATGCTGGCAACACTATTAAAAAGGGGGAATGATTTTATTCATTCCCCTCATACATTATGCCATTCGTTTGTTATGCATGATGCAAGCCAGCAAAAATACCGCCTTTTGCGACAAGTTCTTCATACGTGCCTTGCTCTTCAATACCATTTGGTGTCACAACGAAAATATAATCCGCATCACGAATTGTTGCTAAGCGGTGCGCGATAATAAGCGTTGTACGATTTTTCGCTAAATCATTGAGTGACTGCTGAATAATACGCTCTGTTGCCGTATCTAAAGCAGACGTCGCTTCATCTAAAATTAAAATTGGTGGGTTTTTCAAGAACATACGTGCAATCGCTAAGCGTTGTTTTTGTCCACCAGATAATTTCAGACCGCGTTCACCGATTTCTGTTTCAAAGCCTTCTGGTAATTGTTCGATAAATTCACGTAAATTGGCTTGTTCAGCTGCAGCTAAAATTTCCTCAAAGCTTGCGCCTAATTTCCCGTATTCGATGTTTTCACGAATCGTTCCTGTAAATAAGAACACATCCTGTTGTACCGTACCAATTTGCTTACGCAAAGACTCCTGTGTTAAATCGCGAATGTCCTCTCCATCGATTGTAATCACACCGTCTGTCACATCATAAAAGCGGGGGATAAGTGCACTAATCGTCGTTTTACCAGAACCCGATGGCCCAACGAATGCCACTGTTTTACCGGCTTCAACTTTAAATGAAAGATTGTCTAATACTTGTTTACTATCCGCATAGTTGAAGCTTACATTTTTAAATTCAATATCTCCATTTAAATAGTCAACACTAATTGCATTCGGACGATCAACAACAGTCGGCTCTTGATCGAGTAAATCACAGAACCGTTTAAAACCGGCCATTCCTTTAGGGTAAAGCTCAAGGAGTGCACTAATTTTATCAATCGGTTTAATCAATACGTTCGTGAATAGAACGAAGCTGACAAATTCACCTGGCTTCAGTTCGCCTTGGTACGAAAGCCAAGCCCCGACAACTAGCACTAATAAAGTTAAAAGGCGCGTTAAAATATAGATACTTGAATGCGTCCCCGCCATGACTTTGTAGGCATAAATTTTTGCTTTACGGAACAGTGCGTTTTGACTTTTAAAACGATTTTTCTCGAACTCTTCGTTTGTAAAAGATTTCACGACACGAATACCAGAAAAGCTATCCTCCACGCGACCATTGACGTTCGCAATCTCACCATACATAACGCTCCAACCTTTTTTCATGCGCTTGTTGCTCATGTACATCACGATAACTAAAAACGGAACAAAGATTAAAATAATCGTCGCTAAGGTTGCATTAATGTTGTACATAATGGAGAATGCCCCGATAAAGGTCATAATCGCGATGAACAAATCTTCTGGACCATGATGGGCGAACTCACCAATGTCAAATAAATCATTCGTAATACGACTCATTAAATGACCGGTTTTCATATTATCAAAAAACGTGAATGGCTGACGCTGCACATGATTAAACAGCTGCTGGCGCATATCAGTTTCAATATTCACGCCAAGTTTGTGCCCTAAATAGTTGACGATGAAGTTCATCACGGTACTGATTATGTACGTTAATAGAAGTAATGCACTAATTTTTGTAATCATGCCCCAATCACCAGTAGGCAACAATTCATCGATAAACCATTGCACCGCCACGGGGAAAAGTAATTCTAAAATTGCCACAAAAATTGCACTCGAAAAGTCGATGATAAATAAGCGCTTATGTGGCTTGTAATACGTAAAAAATCTAGATAGCATTTCAAGTCCTTTCTGTTTGGCCATTCACAAAAAGTGAACGCAACATGTTGTAGTTGGAATAGTTAGTAGGATTATAACATTTTAGAAGTTTTTCGAGAATCGAAATAAGAGAGGCACATAACTTATAACGAATAGATGAACAATGGTAAACTAAATAAAACGACTAATTAAAGGGTGTTCGTATGAATTTTTATATCGTAATGCAGGGTAAAACCTATGATGAAGCAAAAAATAAACAAGTAGTGTGGTGCTCAATTCTTGATAGCAGTGGGCAAACGCCGCATTCTTGGGAACGTATGAAGGAAGTAAAAAAAGACGATGCGATTTTCCATTGTGTAAAAGGGGAAATTGTGGCGTTTAGTATCGCACAAGAAGATTGTCAGGAAGGTATCGATCCATTAACGGGTTCGGGTCAAGTGGGTCATTTATTTAAATCGATTTATGAAGAACTTATATTTCCGTTAAACGTAAAAGCGCATTTTGACGAGGTACAACCATTATTACCTATTAAATATTCACCGTTCCAACAAAATGGTGATGGCAACCAAGGTTTTTTATATCCATGCAATGAAATGCTAGCGATTAAGCTACTAGAACTAATAAGTGACGCCAATATTTACGAGGAAAATGAAGAGCAACTTGAATTTGCGATGGGTTTAATTGCGCAAAAAGAACGTAATACATTAGCGCCCGGACTTATTGAAACAGAAGCAAAAGCCAAGGTGAAAATCCGCAAAGGTCAGCAAAAATTCCACAAGCAATTAGCGCC
>JAZUES010000173.1:0-7491 GCA_045640265.1 Solibacillus sp. | reverse complement strand
CACGCCCCCGGAAAGCGTACCCGGAATGGAAATCAATTTTCTTACGCCGAAAAAATAGCATTTTTCTCACAGAGAAAAATGCTATTTTTGGGTTTCGTCCCAACCTCATTTTTTTGGAAACTTTCCCCACCTTCATTTCGTACTAGTTTATAAGAGGTGAATACATATGAAGAAATGGATTCTTAGTTTGATTGGAATTCTTGTTATTGTACTTACATTATTCTTTTGGCTTGGCTACGAAATTAAGCAAGGAGCCAAAAATATTGCGGACGGAACGAATGATTATGCCATCGTGTTAGGGGCAAAGGTAAAACTAGGTGGTGTTCCATCTTTATCACTTGCCAATCGATTAGATGTTGCTGCAGCGTATTTAAAAGAGCATCCACATGTGAAAGTCATTGTTTCTGGTGGTCAAGGAGAGGATGAAGATCGAACAGAGGCTTCTGTTATGTTTAATGTGTTAGTTGAAAAAGGTATTGAACCAAGTCGTATTCTTATTGAAGACAAATCTACATCAACCTATGAAAACTTACTTTTTTCAAAAGAGTTGCTTCCTAATGAGACAACGGCCATCACTATTATTTCAAACGACTTTCATTTAAGACGTGCTTCCTTTTTAGCGAATAATCTAAACTTAGATACAGATATTGTCGCCGCTCCTACACCAACTGTTGTAAAGGCTAAATCACATTTACGTGAACGCTTGGCCTTATTAAAAACATTCATCGTAGGTCAATGATTTTACATTTCTCTCCTTTTTCGCTATGTTAAACTAGAAACGTAAAATGAGGTGAACATACATTATGAAATTAAGTATATTAGATCAGGTACCTGTTTCTAAAGGAATGACTTCAACCGAAGCATTAGCAACTAGTGTGAAACTTGCACAACTTGGTGATGAACTAGGTTATGAGCGTATGTGGTTAGCTGAACATCACAATTCAACAACACTCGCTAGTTCTGCACCAGAAATAACGGCTGCCTATTTGTCTGCGAAAACGAATCGTATCCGTCTTGGTACGGGTGGTGTCATGATGATGCACTATTCACCATTAAAAGTTGCCGAAGTGTTTAAAACACTCGCTGCCTTAGCGCCAGGCCGAATAGACTTTGGTGCTGGTCGAGCTCCTGGGGGTGATGGTGCAGCAATGACCGCGCTCGCTAGTGGACGCCGACCTGAAATGACAGAGCAATATGACAAGCTTGAAATTATATTGCGATTAATGAATGAACAACAAACTGGCGAAACAATTTATGATCAAGTTGTCGCAACACCGTTCAAAGTGCAGCTACCACAGGCTTGGTTACTCGGCTCAAGCGGCCAAAGTGCCAGACAAGCTGGTGCAGCAGGCGTAGGTTATTCCTTTGCTCAGTTTTTCAATGGGCAAATGTCAAAAGCGATTTTCGACGCCTATCGAACTTCATTCAAACCTTCTTACTTTATGGCGAAACCTGAAATAATTACGACATATGCTGTAAGTGTTGCAGAAACGACGGAAGAGGCGGAATATTTATCGATGCCAATGCAAATTTCACGATTGAATTTAATGCGCGGTAAATTGATTAATGTACTCTCACCAGAAGAAGCAAATGACTATCCATTAACTGAAATGGACAAAATGATTTTAGAACAAAATCGCCCGTTAATGCTAATCGGCTCAGCTGAAGAAGTAGCAACTCAGATTTTAGAAGAACAAGCTTATTACGGCTTTGACGAAGCGATGATTAATTGTAATTTATTTTCGATTGAACAGCGCTTAACTAGCTACCGATTACTAGCAAAGCAATTACTTAAATAATATAAAAATCCGCAGAAAATTTACATTCTGCGGATTTTTTATACTAAAGTTAAATTTAAACAGTGGCAATCTCCCCTATAGCTTGTGGATTAAATTGTGCAACAATAATACTATTAATAGCATTAATGTAAGCCATTGCTGAAGCTTTTAAAATATCAGTATCCGCTGCTTTTGCAATGTATTTTTCACCTTCATGCTCAACAATAATTTTTACTTTTCCAAGTGCTTCTTGACCACGTGATACGGAACTAATATTATATTCAACTAGCTTCACTTCAATTTTTGTAATATCTGCAATTGCTGAGTACAACGCATCAATTGGGCCCGATCCAACTGCACTTGATTTGAATGTGTCTTCACCTTTTCGAATTTTTACACTTGCTGATGGGAATGCAGTGTTTGAAACAACTTGTAAATCTTCAATATCATAAAACTGGTCGGAATATGTTTGTTTATTCGGATTATTTTTTTCGGCTTTTTCGTAATAGCTCTCAACAATAACATATAAATCGTGATTATATACTTCTTTTTTCGAGTCTGCTAGCTTTAAAAATCCATCAAAGATGCCTTCAAACTCTTCTTCAGAAAAATCTTTAAATCCAAGTTTCGATAATGCATTTTTTACTGCATGTCGACCTGAACGTGCTGTTAAGACAAGTTCCATATCATCTAAGCCGACATCTTCAGGATGCACAATTTCATAGGCATCACGTGATTTTAATAACCCGTCTTGGTGAATGCCTGATGAGTGTGCAAATGCATTATCACCAGTGATTGCTTTATTCACTTGAACATCAAGGCCCATGAAGCTTGATACAAGGCGTGATGTGTTCATAATTTCTTTCGTATTAATATCTGTAAACACATCATATACATCACCACGTGTTTTTATAGCCATTACAACTTCTTCTAATGCGGCATTTCCTGCGCGCTCACCAATTCCATTAATCGTACATTCTACTTTATCTGCACCATTTTTAATTGCTGCTAACGTATTCGCAGTCGCCATTCCTAAATCGTTATGACAGTGAACCGAAAGTAATACAGAGTCATTTAAGTTTTTCATACGATAATTTAACTTCGCAATCATTTCACCCCATTGCTCTGGCTCGGCATAACCGACCGTATCAGGTACATTAATCATTGTCGCGCCAGCTTTCATAACGGCTTCGATTGTTTTCCAAAGATATTCAAAATCAGAACGAGACGCGTCTTCTGTTGAATATTGCACTTGTGGGAGTAAGGATTTTGCATATTTCACAGCATCCACTCCAATTTGTAGTATTTGATCTTTTGATTTACTAAATTTCTTTTCAACATGAATATCCGATGTTCCTAGTACCATATGAATCATCGGATTTTGTGCATGCTTTACTGCATTGTAAACTGAATCGATATCACTTTTTACCGCACGTGCTAAAGCAGTAATCATGATATTTGATGTATTCCCTACCTTTTGTGCCACAGCCTTTACCGCATCAAAATCACCTTGTGAAGAAGCCGGGAAACCTGCTTCAATTATATCGACTCCTAATTTTTTTAACTGTTGAGCAATTTCTACTTTTTCATATAAATTTAATTTTGCACCTGGCACCTGTTCGCCATCACGTAATGTTGTATCAAACACCCAAATTTTTCGACTCATTTTACAAAACCCCTTTTCTTATTTATTTGAATTTTTAGACACCGGAAATAAAAAAATAAAAACCCCGTCTCATCGAATATCACATTCGATAGAGACGAGGTTGAACTCGCGGTACCACTCTAATTTGAACGGGCATTGCTGCACTCGTTCCTCTTTACGACAGAATTTCTGCCTAGCCCGTTAACGGAGGCATCCGACTTCCCTACTAAATTTCAGGTCATACGCTCCTGGACGAGTTCAATCGTTGTATCCACCAGTTTGCACCAACCACTGGCTCTCTCTAGGTATACAAGTAATCTACTACTTCCATTCAAAGCTTTTATGTTCTCTTGAATGCAAGTTTATCGAGTTCAAGTACAGAAGTCAATAGTTTTCTGAAAATTATTAATTTAACAAACATTCAATTATAAACCGTAGTATTAAGCTAGATCCTGCGAGTTGTTGTTTACAGGTAAAATTAAATACGGTCTCCGTTGAAAATTGAATTTTTTACAATAACATAATCAACATTACGGATTGATGCTAATGTTTTACCACCTGCATAAGAAATCGAAGACTGTAAATCCTGTTCCATTTCTGTTAACGTGTCCATTAATGAACCTTTATAATCCACGTACATTTTCTTACCTTCAACATTTTTACGTTCGCCTTTTTGGAACTCAGATGCTGAACCGAAATATTCCTTCATTTTTTTTCCGTCTACATCTATTGTTTGACCTGGTGATTCATCGTGACCAGCAAATAATGAACCAATCATAACCATCGTCGCACCGAAACGTACAGACTTAGCAATATCCCCATTTGTACGAATCCCACCATCTGCAATAATTGGTTTAGATGCTGCTTTTGCACACCAACGAAGTGCAGCTAATTGCCATCCGCCTGTACCAAAGCCTGTTTTAATTTTTGTAATACATACTTTACCAGGTCCGATGCCGACTTTCGTTGCATCCGCGCCTGCATTTTCTAATTCACGTACAGCTTCTGGTGTCCCTACATTACCTGCAATAACAAAGCTATTTGGTAAATGTTTTTTAATATGACCGATCATGTCAATCACTTGGTTTGAATGTCCATGAGCAATATCAATCGTAATAAATTCTGGAGTTAATTGCTTATCTTTTAATTGTTCAATGAATTTATATTCTTCATCTTTTACGCCAACAGAAATCGAAGCAACGAATCCTTTCGCTTGCATATCACGAATAAATTGTATACGAGTTTCTGGGTTAAAGCGATGCATAATGTAGAAGTAACCGCCTGCAGCTAATTTTTCAGCAACGTTTTCATCAATAATTGTTTGCATATTAGCAGGAACAACCGGCAATTTAAATGTATGACCACCTAAAGTAACCGTTGTATCACATTCAGTACGACTTTTCACAATACATTTCGCAGGTACTAATTGAATATCCTCATAGTCAAAAACTGTATCCATCATTTTCAAACACTCCTAAACACGAACATTTTTTATTTTTTTGTTTAAATCATTCGTCATTAGGTACTTTACAAGAAATTGAAAACGGTGTCAATATAGAATTCCATTTATTTTGTATTTTCTCAAAAAAATATTATTTTACTATGAAATATATAATTTATTTCACAATATTTATTGCACTATTATTCAGAATAATGTTTAAATTATATATATATAAAGTGAAGGAGTCGGTGAATTGATGTTAGTTTTACTTTCCACAAAAAATTTTAGTGATTATTTGAGCAGAATATTTAAGTAATAGCTCAAAAACATTGAACAATTAAAACAATACTGGAGCGATAAAAATGGAAAACTTATTACAATGTATGAAAATTGTCGGGGATGATACGATTCAACGTACACAATTAAAGCATCGATTACAGCTTGTCAAAGCATTTAATATTGAAAAAGGTATGAGCGTTTTAGAAATTGGCTGTGGTCAAGGGGATACAACAGTTGCCCTAGCTGATGCCGTCGGTGAACAGGGACATATAATAGCAATCGATATTGCTTCACGGAATTACGGAGAGCCAATCACACTTGGCGACGCTACCGATACAATAAAACAATCAGCACTTGGTGACCGTATTACTTTCCAATTCGAAACCGACTTTTTAAATCTTGAATTATCTCAGTCATTTGATGTGGTCGTACTATCGCATTGTTCTTGGTATTTCAAAAATCCTGATATGCTTTTACACTATTTCAAAAAATTAAAAACGGTAGCAAAACGTATTTGTTTTGCCGAATGGGATTTAGATTACACATTTATTCCACAACGTGCTCATTTTTGTGCAGCGAATATTTTAGCTTTATATGCTGCTTTTTATGAGGACGACGGCAATATTCAAAATTTATTTCATAAAGCCGAAATAAAACGTTTATTAACGAATGCAGGCTTTGTAATTGAAAACGAACAAATTGTTGATGCGACCTATTTACAAGATGGTGGTTGGGAAATCGGTTATGCCAATTATGTATTAGAACATTTCAAACAAACCCCAACACCTATTCATACGTTAGTACAAAGCTATGCTCATTTAATGAACGATCAAACAAGTGAAATTTTATCGTTAAATAGTTTTGTAATAAATGCACAATCTTAATTTCACTTTCTAATAAAGAACACCACGTTCATTCGTACTTTTGAACGTGGTGTATTTTTTCAGTTGCTTTCATTCATTAACAACCTCCAAAAGAGTATTCGTTAATAAAGCAAATCGTTCAACTAAATGTGCTCGTAAAATATGCTCATGTTCGGCGTGTATACCATCGCCAACAAGTCCGAGTCCATCTAGCGTTGGCGTATAAAGAGCTGTGAAATTTCCATCACTTGCTCCACCAACAGTCGCTTCTTCTACCTCAAAGCCTATCTCCTCTGCTTCTTCCTGTGCGATTTCAAAAAGTTCTTCACTTTCTTCATTTCGTTCCATTGGCGGACGATTAATGCCTCCATCAATATCAATTTCTGTTTTTGGATCATCTGGTTGTAACTGTTCAAAATAATCATCAATCCGTTCTTGTTCTTGCTTTGTTATAGAGCGTACATCGACACCAATATGGGCTTCATCAGGAATGACATTTAGTTTTCCCCCACCTTGAACCATACCAACATTGAGTGTCGTTCCTTTATCAAAATCGTTTAACGCATCAATGTTTAAAATTTGACGTGCAGCTTCAGTAATAGCACTTACTCCGTCCTGAGGATTATTTCCGGCATGTGAAGCAATACCTTTAATATTTAGCAAATAACGTGAAGTTCCTTTTCGAGCAATTTTAAGTTCACCTGATACAGTCACAGCGGGCTCTAAAACAAAAGCAGCACGAGATTTTTTTGCCTCTTCTTCGATTAATACGCGTGAAGTGGGACTCCCGATTTCTTCATCACTATTGAGGAAGAACACGACACGTCGTTTCAATGGAATATTAAATTTTTGCACATATTTATAAAACCAAATCGCACTGACTAAGCCTGATTTCATGTCTAATATACCTGGTCCGAAAATCTTATCTTCCTCTATTCGAAATGGCAGTGTCCCTTCATCCCAAACCGTATCATAATGTCCAATCATTAGAATTTGCTCAGTTCCTTCTCCAATTTCAAATCGCAAATGATTTCCATTATGTTCCATTACAAATTCTTTTGCCTTCATATGAAAGTATTCAAAAAAGATTGATTGGAGCACTTCTTTACATACATCTAGATATTTCTTGTCTCGTGAAGGAGATTCAGCTAAAACTAACCGTTTAATATCTCGGATAATTTCCTGTTCATATTTCGTAAAATACTCCGTTACTTCCACTATATTCTACTCCTTACTGTACTTCACCCTAAATATTGTGTAAAAAAATGCTCAAGTGAAATCACTTCAACATTCGATAAATTTGGTTCTTGCCACCGCTTTCTATATCATTTTTTATTTATTTCAATCCAACCACTTTCTTTAATTGTCACACGTTTTGTTGAACTCTTAGGTGGATCATAAGAATAAATGATTTTATCCTGATTATCCTTTACGACATATACGTTTAAAAATTGAATTTCGTTAATCAATTGACGAATATTCTCA